>NZ_JBFRDI010000010.1:0-154536 GCF_052113505.1 Pseudarthrobacter sp. TAF60_1 | reverse complement strand
AGCCGTTCAGCGCAGGGCGCACCGGTTCGCCCGAGCAGATCCCTGCCACGGCGAAGCGAGTAAACGGGCTGGTCAGAGCGGATTCCCACGCCTGCGCGGCCGTTATCAAGAGTGGACATATTCGCAGAAAATGCGGACAACCTTTTTACAGGCTTACATAATCTTCATTATCGGCGTTTAAAACAGGCAGGGGAGCGGTCACAGGTCGACTCGCTTGGTCCTTACATGTTGAGGTTCGAATATGTCTGAACTCTTATGGGTGATCGATAAGCTCCCTCGCACCCAGGGCCAGCAGATCGTTACCTACTTTGGCGCCAAGGGCGATAGCTTGACCAGGTTGAGCGGACGCGTGGCTTTCAATCGATGTTGCGCCGTCGCTGGAGAACACGCGGCCGGTCAATTTGAGCTGGCCGTCCGGTGTGGTTTGGCAGAACCCGGCGATCGGAGAGTTGCAGTGTCCTTGGAGTCCGAAAAGCATTGCTCGTTCTGCTTCAACTTCCTGCCGGGTTTGCGGGTGATCGAGTTCTGCAAGCAGTTCCTGGAGCGGGTCGTCGCGCCGGCACTGAACGACGAGTGCACCTGCGCCTACTGCGGGAAGCACTTCTTCAGTACTGAAGTAGCTCGAAGCCCTGTCAAGGATGTCTAGTCGATGTAGTCCAGCAGCCGCGACAATGATCGCGTCAGGGCTTTCAGCTTCGTCCCTGGCAAGGCGTTGTAGCCGGGTTCCAAGGGTGCCCCTTAGAGGTGAGATGTCCAGGTCAGTCCGTATGCCTAGAAGTTGAGCGCGGCGGCGGACAGATGATGTTCCGATCCGGGCGTTGGGCGGTAGGTCGTTCAATGATGGCCCGAACTTTGACGTTGTTACTAAGACGTCTCGAACATCATCCCGCTTGAGGAAAGCTGCGGACATCAGTGTTTCAGGAAGCGCCTCGTCGCCCGGAATGTCTTTAACGCAATGAACTGCCACGTCTACATGGTTTTCCATTAGCATCTGGTCGATCTGGCGGGTGAAGAGACCTTTCCCTCCGATGGTGGAAAGGTCCCCGAGCCAGAGGTCTGCCGTTGTCTTCACGGGAGTGAAAGTTACCGTCAGACTGGGGTCAAGGCTGATGATTTGAGAGCGTACGCGCTTGGCCTGGGCCATCGCCATAGGGGAGCTACGCGTCCCAATGACTACTGGGCTTGGTTGTCGGGTCATGCCGGTGCTAGCCCGCCTCGGCTACTATCGATTTCCGTTCATGCTGGGACGCATCGGAGGGAATTAGACGTTTTTCAAGGCGGTGGAGGGCGCTGGCAAGTGATTGGTCAATGAGTGCTGAAGCTGCGTCAGCGTCCCTGCTTCTGGCGGCGTCGACAATCGCCTGTTGTGAGGTCCAGAGAGATGAATCGTCGTTGGCGATGGCTTCTGCTGCGCCCATGACCTTGTAGGGCCTGCACTGCAGCCACAACGTATCTATGACGTTCGTGAGAACGGGGTTGCCGCCAGCGTTGTACAGCGTGCGGTGAATTATTTCGTCCTCATCCAGTGCATCGGAGACCCGCTCCTCGGCTACTGCCTGGAGCATCCTGTCGCAGGCTGCCTGCATCCTTGCGAGATCCTGGTCGGTGACCTTTCCGGCGCCTCGCTGCGCGGCCTGCACTTCCAATAAGGTGCGGACCTGGTAGATGTGGATTAGTTCACTGACACTGAATTTTCGGACCACTGCCCCCTTGTGCGGGATGCGCGTGGCAAGTCCGGCTTCCTCTAAGCGGCGGATTGCTTCCCGGACCGGCATGACACTGGTCCCCACCATGGCCGCGACATCGCGAACCCGTAGAGGGAAGCCACCGGCCAGTTCGCCGGTCAGGATCCGGCTGCGCAGGACGTCGAAGACTTGGTCTGCAACCAAAGTGGGGGTGACGATTAGATCTACTTGGGCCAAGGTGTGCTCCATCCGCTATATACAGGAGTGAACGTTGGCGCTGTCAGAAGCTACCCGCTGTGAGTATGCGCACTTCTGCGTCCGGTGTCTGCCAGATCACCCTATCGCTCTCCGCCTTAGGGGTAAGGATATCCGAGATACTTTTTGATCACAAATCACGCCTTGCTAACCGTGGTATCCCTTTCGGTCCGGTGACCGGACCGAAAGGGTATCCGGGTTTCAAGCTGGCGCGATCTTCTTCGTGCTTCTGTTAGCCGGCTGCAGGAGCGACGGCGACGGCTTCTAGTTCGATGCGTTTGGTGCCTCTGAACCTGCTGACCTCGATGGTGGTTCGTGTCGGCAGCCCTGCGTCTGTGAGCTTTTCGGTGTAGATCTTGTTGTATTCGGCAAAGTCGTCCAGGGATGCCAGATACACCGTGACTTTTAGAAGGTCACTAAGACCTGCTCCCGCGAGCTGGAGTGTCTTTTCGAGGTTTGCCAGTGTCTGCGTGACCTGGTCACCGAAGGCTTCGGGCGTTGTTCCGTCTGGGGAGGTGGGGATCTGGCCGCTGGTGAAGATGAGGCCGCCGCCAATTGCCACGTCAGCGTAGGGCTGGCTGGTTCCGCTGTTGTGGTTGACAAGGTTACGCATAGTTGGACTCCGGGTTCAGGTGGTGGGCGGGACGGGACAAATATCTTCCATATGCGGCAAAGGTGTCCGCGATCTCGGTGTCTGTCGCGCCGTTCCGGATGAGAAGCGTGAGAAGGATGCGGGCCTTGAGGCCTGGAAGCGAGCCGGCTGGTATCAAGCCATGGTTGATGAGGTCCACTTCTGCCCCGGGTGAGCTGTAGGTGCTTTGGAGCACGGAGCCTGATCCGGTTCGGGAGGCGAAAACCACGGGAATCGATTGCGCTGCCCTTGCGAGGGCTTCGGAGAAGCCGCCACTGACGTGACCGCCACCCATGCCGTCAACTACGAGCCCCTTGTAACCCAGGGACAGGATGGAGTCGACAATCATCGGGGTGTCATCCATGACGGCGGTGATCAAGGCGACGTTTCCGGCTCCTGTGGCACCGTCGATCGGTGCTTTCCGGGCATGGAATGGTTTTACGGCAAAGACGGGACGGGATTCGGCGATCCAACCGATGGGTCCGACCCCCGGGGACTGGAACGCTGCGGAGTTCGACGTATGGCTTTTACGAACCCATTGGGCTGCATGAATTTCATCATTCATCACCACAACGGTCCCTACTTCCCGCAGTTCCGGGCTGACGGCGACCTGCAGGGCTGCCTGCAGGTTTGCCGGGCCGTCTGATTTGGACTGGCTGGGGTTGTGAAGGGCGCCGGTGATGACAATGGGATGTTCGAGGCCGAGGAGGAGGTCCAGGGCGAAGGCTGACTCGTCAATGGTGTCGGTGCCCTGGGTGAGCACAACTCCTTGGGCTCCCGCCTCGAACTGTTTCCTGACTTCGGCCGCCAGATCGACGAGCTCGGCAAAGGTGATTTCCGATGAGTCCCGCGTGCTCCAGGTAAGGGGCTGGATGTCCACCTCTGGAGCCGTTCCTTCGAGGGACAGAACAAGGTCCGCGGCTCCCAGCGTTGGGACAACTCCGTCCCCGGCGGTTGCCGGTGTGCATGAGATCGTCCCGCCCAGGGATATGACGGTTACGGTGGCTTTTTTCATGGTTTGGTCTCTTTCCTCCACGCGCGCATTACGGGCGGGAGAATGTTTCGCGGGCTGTGGAGGTAAGCACTTCATGCCCTGCCTCCGTCACAACGACTGTCTCGCTGAGCGCGGCGCCACCGGCGCCGAGGAGCATGTGGAAAACCATGCCCGGCACCAGAACATAGTCGGACTGCGCATCGATGTCGAGGCTGAAATCTCCTGAGGTTGGGTGGAATTGAAGACCAAGCCCATACCCGACCCGCCGGTCGTACCGTTCTTCCAGGCCGGCTTTCAGAATCGGAAGGCGGCATGCACTGGCGATCTCGGAGGCGTTGACGCCCGGTCCCATCCGGCTGATGGCGTCGTCCTGGGCCGTCCGGAGAATATCGGTTGCACGGAGAACGGAGCTGCTTACCGGACCGACCACGGCGGAACGCATCAGCTTCGCCCAGTATTGCTTGTAGATGCCGCCCAGTTCGAGCCGAACGTTGTCGCCCGCGGCAAGAATGCGGTCGGTCTGCTGTCCATGCAGCTGTTCAGTCCTCCACCCTGAACAGATCGTGCCACCCATCCCGCCCATGAAACCGTCATGTCCCGCGCGCGCCTGGGCGGAGGCAATCTGGGCCGCGATTTCGAGCTCAGAGACACCTTCGTGAACGGCCTTCAGGCCGGCATCCACGGCAGCTGTCACAATGCGGCCGGCGGTACGCAGATAGTCAATTTCGCGGGCTGATTTGATCTGACGCAGTTCTTCGACGATTTGCGGACAGCGCGTGAAGCGGCCGCGGGGAAGTGCCGCCCGGATGCTCTCGAATCGTCCCAGCGAAAGGTAATGCGAGTCGTATTCGACACCTATAACGGCTTCAGCGCCGACCGTCTCTTCGACCGCTTCCTTCAGGAACGAAATGGGGTCCTGCCCATCTAAGTACAGGTGCCTGTCCTCCACCCACGACAGTTCTTCTGCCACGGGGTTCTCCAGCCCCCGCATGACCAAGTGCGGGTCGCCCTTCTGGGGCACGAGGAGGGCGTGGTAGGCGAAGAACCCGTCGTGCCACACCCCGCTCAGCCAGGCAAGATTTTCGGGCTGATGGACGAGCAGCGCATCGAGTCCGGCCTGTACCATCCGGTCCTGAACCTTCTGGAGACGCTCACGGTACTCCTCGACCGTGAAATGCGGCTGGTGGGGAATCAGCGACGCCGGCTTCAGGTCTTGCTCCACATTGAGATCGGTGTTCATTGGTGTTCCTTTCATCCCTGTTGCCAGGCAAAGGTTCTAAGTTTTACGGTGTTGGGGCTTGAGTTCAGATGAGGCGGACCTGGGGCCTGTCCAGAGCGCAGGCACGGATGTGCGGCGGGATGGGTTCGTTGCCCACGATTCCGGCAATCGCATCACCTGTGACAGGTCCCAACGTCATGCCGAGGGTGCCATGTCCGGTCGCGACCAGGAGCCCTGGCTTGTCGGGGACTGCCCCGATGTAGGGGACGCTGTCCGGTGTGCACGGACGCAATCCGCTCCATACCTGAGTAGCGGTGGGCTCCAGATCAGCCAACGCCGGGAAATAGTGTGATGCGTGTCGGAGCACGCTCTTCATCCGGCCCACGGAGGAAGAGCCGGTGTGACCGGCGAAGTCGAACGTCCCTGAAAATCTTGTGCCGGTTTCAAAGGGTGTGCAGGCAACCCTGACATCGGCGAGTTTGACTGGGCGGTTTAGGACGGGTCCGTCTGTGACAGTTATGCTGCAGCCTCGTCCTGGTTCAAGGGCGAGTTTGACTCCGGTCGTTCGAAGTATGCGGGCCGACGCGGCTCCTGCCGCAACGACAACCTGATCAGCTTTCTGGGTGCCGTTGTCCGTTTCGATGGACCATCCGCCCGGCGTCTTTTTCAGCTTGCGGACTGTGCAGTTTTCCAGAATTCGGGCGCCTGCGCTGCGTAGCCAAGTCACCAGACCTGCCGTGAAGGATTCGGGCCGGACGCTCTTTTCATCCACCAGGTGCACGCCGCCCACCATTCCAGGAGCGAGATCAGGCTCCATGGTGCTGAGGGTTTCCGGTGTGATGTTGAGGGCCCGGCCCGCGTACCCGGCCTGCTGGATTTGTGCATGTGAAGCGAGAAATCCCTCCATGCCGGCCTGGGTCCGGAAAGGCAGGAGCAGCCCCTCGTTATGGACTTCCACCTTGACGTCCAGAAGCAGCTTGTCGAAAAGCTCGATGGTCTGATCGTTAAGGGCAACCAGGGCCTGACGTGCCGCTGCGGAGTTCACCTGGGAACTGTTCCGGTAGAAGAGGGCTACCCACTTCAGGAAGTCGACGTTGGGGAGTGTCTGAAATCTGATGGCGCTGTCGGGATGGAGCATCGCCTTGATGGCATCGCTCATCGCACCGGGAGCGTTGAAAGGCTGGGACAAAGCGGGGACCATCCAACCGGCGTTTCCCTCGGAGGCTCCTGCGCCGCACGTTCCGCTGTCGATTACCGTGACTTCATGCCCTGCCTTGCTCAGGCTGTAGGCAGAACACAGGCCGATGATGCCGCCTCCGATGACGGTGATGTTCATGTTTTCGTTCCTGTCTTAAAGGGTCAACTATTTAGGCGTGAGAGTTAGAAGTCCCGGAGTAAGGTGCCGTAGCCTTCGACACTGTCCGTGACGCCGGCCGTGCGCAGGCAGTCCCACATCATGGCCTGGTTGCTGGTGATGACTGGCTTGTTCAGCCGGGCCTCAAGCGCGTCGATGATTTCAACCGAGCGCAGCGCCCCGCAGCTGATGAACACCGCGTCACTGTCTGCCTGATCGACGGAGGCAGCAAAATCAGCCAGGTATTCCGGTGTTACACGGGCCATGTCCTCATCGTTTTCGATGTTGAGTCCTTCGATGTTCAGGACCTCGAATCCGCGTTCCTCGAGATACTCACGTTCGATGACGTTTACTTCATCCAGGTACGGGGTTGCGATCGTGATGCGCTTGGCGTTGATGGCGCGCAAAGCATTGATGACTCCCGTAATGAGCGACGTGGGCTTTGCATCCGGGGCCCCGCGCCGCAACTGGGCGAACACGTTGTCTTCACCGATGACTACGCTTCCCGATGTGCAGGCGTAGCAGGCGACATCCAGTGTGACGTCCGGGAGAATTGTGGCGGCAGCATCGCCGATACCGGATTCCATGGCAAGCAAGGTCTCAACGCTGACGCGGTTGGCCATGGGTGCCCGGGCGAAGTGCACCCCAACCCCCGGGGGCGCCAAACGGAACATATCGCTTTCGATGGTTTGTTCCATCGCCAGAAGGACAAAACCGATCCGGGCTTTGGCGTGCCGACCCTCGTCGAACTCGATGACTCGGTCCTGCGAAGACACTGCAGGGTGGGCGATAGATGGTTGATTCATGGTGTCCTCTCGGAAGGTGCCTGCTTCAGGGCAACGACGCGAATAGTGCACGGCCCAGGAGTGAGTGCAGGAGAAGTGCTCCCCCGGGGTTAGCGCGCCAAGACTGCAGGAGGCCGTTCTGGTGGATTGATTCATGCCAGTATGTGATTAGTGATCACATATGTCAAGCATCCGGACGCCTTGGCTGCAGTTGCTCGCCCCTCCCGCCTCCGTCTTGCCGCGCCGGCCCCTCGGGCGTTCGCCCGGTGCCCCGGACATGTGCTGGTTATGCGCCACCGTAATCGCGTAACAAGACATTTACATTCAAAACGTAGGGCCCCCTTGACGGGGACGGGTGAAATAAGCCACACTCGGATCAATGATTTGTGATCACACCCACAGGTGATGGCAAAGGTTGGCTTCGGTTCTGGGCTCAGTACCCCGGGAGCTCCGTACCGAAAGGTGCGTTCCTGCCCAGGCTGAAGAACCTCCATGTATACGGCAAACCTGCCGGTCCGTTGCCATACATAACAACCGGGAAACCTTCCGGCAATATCTTTCCAACATCCTCAGATCAGGCGTCTTACTGTTTCCCACTTTGGAGCCCGCTTCGCCGCTTTTGATCCTGACTTCCTGCAGAAAGAACATTCGTGATGCTCTCAAGTACATCTCAAACATCTGCCCCGGCGGACGCTGCGGCAAAGAAGCCGCTCTTTGCCGCCTCGGTGGGCACCTTCATCGAATACTTCGACTACGCCTCGTACTCCTACCTGGCGACCACTATCGCCGTCGTATTCTTTCCGCCGGGCAACCCTGCAGTTGCGCTCGTTCAGACGTTCGCTCTGTTCGCTTTGTCCTTCGCGATGCGTCCCATCGGTGCTCTGTTCTGGGGCCACTTCGGGGACAAGATCGGCCGCAAACGCACTCTGGCCATCACCATCATCGGGATAGGTTTTGCGACCACCTGCATCGGCCTGCTGCCGGGCTATGCAACCATCGGGTTCTGGGCACCCGCGCTCCTTGTAATCCTGCGCCTCTTTCAGAGCTTCTGCACCGCCGGAGAATACTCCGGAGCCGCCGTCATGCTCGCCGAGTACGCGCCTGCAGATAAGCGTGCACGTTACATCAGTGCTGTACCCATCGGATGTGCCGTCGGATTTCTGGCAGCATCGACTGTGGCGAGCGTTCTCCACGGGCAGCTTGGTGCCGATGCAATGGCTGAATGGGGCTGGCGTATTCCGTTCCTTCTCGCGGCACCGATGACGTTGATCGGCATCTACCTGCGGACCCGCATCCATGAGACACCTGTTTTCCTGGCTACCCAGGAAAAGGGTGAGCTCACCAAACTGCCCGCCCTCGTGGTTTTCCGCAAGCACTGGAGGCCGCTGCTTCGAACACTGGCAGTCATGGGCATCAACGCCACGGGCTACTACCTTGTGCTGGGTTACATGCAGACCTATCTTGAACTGGAAGTAGGCCTGTCCGCCTTCGAGGCCAGCATCATCATGACAACCTCGCTGCTGGTTTACCTCCCCTTCCTGTATGCCGGTGCTTACCTCGCTGACCGTTTCGGCCGCAAGCCTGTCCTGATGGCCAGCGCACTGATCTTCCTGACCTTGAGTTACCCGATCTTCCTGCTCTTGGGAGTCAGCGGATTCGCTGGAGCAATGGCCCTGCAGCTCCTGCTGGTTGCGACGTTCTCCCTCAACGACTCCACGTTCGCCACTTTTTTCACGGAAGCTTTTCCCGCCAACGTCCGCTTCAGCGGTTTCGCCATTCCGTTCAACTTTGGTGTGGCCCTTTTCGGTGGCACAGGTCCGCTCCTTGCGGCTTGGCTGATTGCGGAAACCGGCAACAACACGATGCCAGCATTCGTCATGATGGCCGTCGCGCTGATGGGCGTGGTCGCGCTGTTCTTCACCAAGGAGACCAAACCCACCAAAGCCGAAGCAGCTGCACTGAACGCCGCTGCTGCCAAAGCCTGACCGCCCGAACAAACGTTGGCGGGAGCAGCTGGTACCTCAGGGACCACGTTGCTCCCGCCAAAGCGGCGTGCAGCGGTGCACGTGCTGCAAGCAAGTAAGAACACTGGGCCGAGCAGGGCAGGCCATCCTCTTTATACCGCCCCACGGCACATCAGCAGCAGGAATCCTAAGGGCCATGGTCGGAAGCTGAGCCTCGGTTCTGGAAACCCGTCCCGGTCCGGAAACCCTACGTAGGCGCAGGATCAGCCGTGCATGCCTCCGCAAAGCATCCAGACACAAATAGTAGATAAGGAATCAACAATGAAGTTATCCGGTAACGCCGATTGCCCGCCCGTCAGCGAGGTTCCACAGGCAGGCAACGGTGAGGGTGCTGCAGCCGGAAACCTCAAGTCGCTGGTAGGCCGACGATGACCCAGACAGACCTAGCTTCGTCACAGAGGACCCCTAGTCTCCAACAAGCCGCCGCATTGAAGTCCGCCGGGCATGTCATCGTCGACACGCTCGTCGCCCATGGGATCAAACGCGCGCACGTCGTCCCGGGCGAAAGCTTCCTGGACGTCCTGGACGGGCTCCACGACTCCCCCATTGAAACAATCGTGTGCCGCCACGAGGGCGGAGCCACGTACATGGCCGAAGCCGACGGCAAGATGAACCAGATGGCCGGCATCGCGATGGTCACCCGCGGACCGGGTGCGGCCAACGCCCACGTCGGCCTGCATACCGCATGGCAGGACTCCACCCCCATGGTGCTCTTCGTGGGCCTGATCCCCTTCGCGCACCGGGACCGCGAAGCGTTCCAGGAATTCGACATCAAAGCCTGGTTCGACACCGGCGCCAAACGCGTCATGGTCCTGGACCACGCCGAGCGGGCCTCCGAAATCGTCGCCGAAGCCCTGTTCTCAGCCATGAACGGCCGGCCCGGCCCCGTTGTCATCGGCCTGCCCGAGGACGTCATCCGGCAACAGATCCCCGCCGAACTACATCCCCCCATCCCGGTGGCCACGGGAGGTATGACCACGGCGGATTCCGATGCCCTGGCCACGGCCCTGGCCAGTTCGAACAAGCCGCTCTTCGTCACCGGCGGCAACGACTGGACCCAGGAAGGCGCTGACCGGTTCACTGCGTGGCTGGAAACGCACCACATCCCCGCCGCGGCCGAGTGGCGGACCCAAGGCACTGTCCCCTTTGACTCCCCGTCCTACGTTGGCCCTATCGGTTACGGGCGTCCCCGCCCGACCTATGACCTGCTCGAAGAGACGGACCTGCTGATTTTTGTCGGCACCGTCCCGGGCGATGTCATCACCGACGGGTTCCTGTGCCGCCAGGACTGGTCCAAGAAAAACTTCCTCGTCACCATCGACCCTTCCCTCCGCGGAAGGTCAGGGCCGGTCTCCTACCAGATCGTCGCCAAACCTGACGTGTTCATCCGTGACCTGGCCAAGACCGAACTCCCGGTCAAGGACGAATGGAAAGCCTGGACGGCAAGGATGCGCGGCGAACAGGAAACCTTCGCAGCTCTCCCCCCGGCGGCGCCGACAAACGGACCTGCCCGGATGGACACCCTGATGGCGAACCTCGTACCCACCCTCCCGACGGATGCCATGATCACCCTCGGCGCCGGCGAACACACGAACTGGGCGCACCGCTACTTCCCCACCCAGCGCTACGCGTCCATGATCAGCGCCCGCAACGGCTCCATGGGCTACTCAGTCCCCTCCGCCATCGCAGCTTCCCTGGAATACCCCGGCCGGCGCATCGTCACCATCGCAGGCGACGGGGAGTTCCTCATGAACGGCCAGGAACTGGCCACCGCAGCCCAGTACGGCGCCACTCCCCTGGTGCTCGTGATGGACAACCAGGAATACGGCACCATCCGCACCCACCAGGAACGCCACTACCCCGACAGGGTCTCCGGCACTCAACTGAAGAACCCGGAATTCGCGCTTATGGCGCAGGCCTTCGGCGGCTTCGGTATCAAAGTCGAACGCGACACTGACGTCCCCGCCGCTATCGCTGCAGCGCTAAAGGTCATCGATAAGGATCACGTGTTCGCGCTCATTCATCTGGTGGTAGAGCAAAGAGTCAAGGCCTACTAAGGCCGTCCCCGGCGACGATACAGCTGCCGAATCAACCCCTCTCGAAGAGCTGCGCAACCTGTTTAAGAACGGAAAACTATGTCTGTCCCTGCACTTACTGAACTCGACCTGCTGGACGCCGTACCCACCGGCCTGCTCATTGGCGGGCAGTGGCGTGATGCGTCCGACGGCGGAACTTTCGACGTGCACGACCCCTCAACGGGCGAGGTACTTGCCACCCTCGCCTCGGCGACCAGCGAGGATGCCATTGCGGCCCTCGAGGCAGCGGATAAGGCCCAAGCTTCATGGGCCCGGACGGCACCGCGGGAACGCGCCGAGATCCTGCGACGGGCGTTCGATCTGGTCACCGAACGGGCCGAGGACTTCGCCCTGCTGATGACCCTGGAAATGGGCAAGCCGCTGGCCGAGGCCAGGGGCGAGGTGGCCTACGGGGCGGAGTTCCTGCGCTGGTTTTCGGAGGAAGCGGTCCGGGATTATGGCCGGTACCTCACCACGCCCGAGGGCAAGAACAAGATCCTGGTCCAGCACAAGCCGGTCGGGCCGTGTCTGCTGATCACGCCGTGGAACTTCCCCCTGGCCATGGCCACCCGCAAGGTAGCTCCTGCGGTTGCCGCAGGGTGCACGATGGTCCTCAAACCCGCCAAACTCACCCCGCTGACCTCCCAGCTGTTCGCCCAGACCATGATGGAAGCCGGCCTGCCTGCCGGGGTCCTCAACGTGGTGTCCTCCTCGTCGGCCGCCGGGGTTTCCGGGCCTCTGCTGAAGGACTCCCGCCTGCGCAAGGTCTCCTTCACCGGCTCAACACCCGTTGGCAAACGTCTCATGGCCGATGCGGCGCAGAACGTGCTGCGGACATCGATGGAGCTCGGCGGGAACGCGCCGTTCATCGTCTTCGAGGACGCCGACCTGGACAAAGCCGTCGAAGGAGCCATGGCCGCCAAAATGCGGAACATGGGCGAGGCCTGCACCGCCGCAAACCGTTTCCTGGTCCACGAATCCGTCGCCGCTGCGTTTACGGAGAAGTTCGCCGCCGCGATGGGCGCCTTAAACACCGGGCGAGGCACCGACCCCGCCGCCCAGGTAGGCCCCCTGATCGACGCCGGAGCCCGTGATGACGTGCACACCCTCGTCACGGCCGCCGTGGATGCCGGAGCCACCGCCCTAACCGGCGGCGCCCCGGTGGACGGTCCCGGCTACTTCTACCAACCTACCGTCCTGGGCAACGTGCCAAACGACGCCGCCATCCTGGGCCAGGAAATCTTCGGACCCGTCGCACCCGTAACCACCTTCACCACCGAAGAGGACGCCATCCGCCTTGCGAACGCCAGCGAATACGGCCTCGCCTCCTACCTCTACAGCCGGGACTTCAACCGGCTCCTGCGCGTGGCCGAACAGATCGAATTCGGCATGGTGGGCTTCAACGCCGGCGTCATCTCCAACGCCGCAGCCCCTTTCGGCGGCATCAAACAATCCGGCCTCGGCCGCGAAGGCGGCACCGAAGGCATCTCCGAATACACCACCACCCAATACATCGGCATCACCGACCCCTACGCCGGGTAACGGGAGCCCCGTCCTGCCTGGGCAGGATATACCAGAGCTCCAGGGCGTCCCATCCTCGCAACTGGGAGGCCCTGGTTAAACCGGCCACCCGCAACCAGACATAGGCCGTTTTCAGACAAAAATGCCCGCATTGATGGAACTAAGGGGAGCACCATGACGCAAACAACCTCAAAAATCATCCTCAAAGTTGAGGACCCTACATCAAGGGATCAGCAACTTGAACGGACCTGTGCATTGCTCCGCAAGAAAGCTACAGACTGCGGCATTCTCGTCACCAGAGTTGACCACTTTACTTTCGAGATAGCGCTCAGTCCTGGAGTCGCGTTCGGCCTCACCCATGAAATCGATTTGCTCTGAAGTGCGGCACACATGGATGCCCGCAAGATGCCGCTAAATCAAGGCTGCGTGATCCCTGGCCCCTCGAAAGGACCGAACGTGTCAGAGCCACGAGAATACGACCTCGCGAAAGACAACCACTACGAAGAGGCGGAGAAACACCCCTTATCAATCTGGACAAGCCTCGCTCCCGGTGACGTAGTGTCCCTCCAAGGGTCTGACACTCAGGACTATGTTGGAACCGTCGAAACCAAGACAAGCGACGGCCTCATCATCTGGATAAGGGACGAGTTAAACGAAAGAAGACTGGTCCATTTCCGGGAATGTCAATCCGTGCGCGTGATCCAGTGACGGCGGCGCCACTCGGCGCAGGCGTAGGCGTAGGCGCCTTGATGGTGTCCGGCTCCATGTGCTCATCCCAGATGGCGGCAGTGATCACCGTCAAACTAAGCGACAGTATTAGCGCAGAAGACTTGACGTGGGTCCGGTTGATCTGGGGCAGCCTACTGATCATCCTCATAGCTCGCCCCTGGCGGCATTCCTTCACCCGCTCGGCGCCGATGACAAGCGCAGTTCTCGGGGTGACCATTGCCGGTACGACCATCCTCTACATGGTCTCTATTACGCGATTGCCGCTGGGCACAGCGACTGCACTGCAATTCCTTGGACCCCTTAGCCTTTCCGTCCTTCGCGCCCGCGGAGCACTCAAATGGATGGCAGTCATCCCCGCTGCTGGAGTGGTAGCCCTTACCGAGCCTTGGCAGGGAAGCATCGACCTGGCGGGTGTGGTCTTAGCACTGGGCTCTGCCCTTTTCTTCGCTGCATATATCGTGCTAACCCAAAGGGCAGGAGACAAAATCGCCGGTCTTCACTCGTTGGCAATTTCAGTACCTGTCGCCGCCATCGTCGTCACCATGACGGTCGGGGCCTCCGCTGTAACCCGAGTTTCCACGGACATGCTGGTAGCAGGACTGGGTGTGGCGGTGCTGCTACCAGTTATCCCCTACGTTCTGGAGTTCCTGGCACTGCGGCGAGTCACCGCTGCGGCTTTCGGAACCCTGGTGGGCCTGCAACCCGCCGTCGCGCTGGTCGTCGGTCTGGTTTTCCTTGGCCAGGTCCCTGGCGTCCTCCCTATGGTTGGAATCGTCCTTGTAGTTGCAGCCAGTGTCGGAGCCACACTCACGGGCTCCCGAAATGGGAGCGGAAAAATCGCGATTGCCTCCGGCGCACGATGCCTGCGCAATTAAGAGGAGTTGAATCTCCCCGCTTCGTGACGGGCAACAGCCGACCACAGGACCCTTAGGGCGATATAGGGTCCGTTATCGGCGTGGACTAGGTATTATTAACGCGATGGATTGGCAGTCATGAAAATGGAAGAGCTTTCTTTCATTTAGTTCATCACGGATCCAAATTATGAGTCCGTCGTTAGTTCTCTGCTCTACTGTCCCGACATATTCCCTATTCCCCCACGCGCACAGCGACACAACGTCCCCGGACCCCAGGCTTGTCCAGATCAGCAGGGGGTGTTTTTCCCTATCATCGCATTGAGGTTCTGCCTTTGGGCTCAGGTCACCTTTTTGCCTTGCCGCTAAGTGAACTGGAGAACCTCCCGCTGGCAGGCTATCCTTCACAGCAAATCGGCTTCCCGGGTTTGGCCGTAAGGGATTCAGCGCTTAGGGCTAGTGCGTAAGTCGTGTAGTTGACCCTGGTTACGAGAATGCCGCAATCAAAGGCCTTCTCACGAAGCAGTGAAGTGGCCTGTTCTAACTGTCGGTCTCGCAAAGCCGGATCCTGGACTTTGACAGGGATTGTCGCGGTGGCGGTGGGCACTATAGTTCTCCATTTTCACCTTCGAAAACATCGGCACCCGCGTCGTCGACCGTCAGCCGCTCAGACAGCGGAAGAGAGGCAAAATCGCGGGGTTTGAGGTGGCGGGGTCAGTGTTCATATGTGTCTCCATCAATCACAGGACTGCTGTCCGCCGAGCGAATGCACCTGCAACCGTCTCATCGATACAGGTTCGTTGGGCCGATGTTTCGGCCAATGGGAAAGACGGAGGTGAGTTGATGATCCGGGATGAGCAGCGGTGCCACCGCAGATCGTTGCCGCCGCTCAAAACATAAAACTCACATTGGCGTTCGAAACAACTGACTGCAACAATCCATGGTCGTCCTTTCCGTGCCTCCCGCTCTATCCGACAGCCTTGGGAACAGCTGACGGGATACAAATAGCGCTCGATTCGGGGACATCTGGGCGATGACGGCTGATGTTCTTGATGCGCCAAGCTAGGCGAATGGTTGGATCGGCTGAGCCTGACACGGCGAACAAGACGCGCCCCTCGCCAAGCTCGGGACCAAGAGTTAGCGGAAGGCGGGAACGCCGGTGAGTTTGTTGCCCAGGATGAGTGTGTGGACTTCGTCGGTGCCCTCGTAGGTGCGTACGGATTCGAGGTTGTTGGCGTGGCGCAGCGGCGAGTAGTCCAGCGTGATGCCGTTGCCGCCGAGGATGGTGCGGGCTTCGCGGGCGATCTTGATGGCCTCGCGGCAGTTGTTGAGTTTGCCCACCGAAATCTGCTCTATCTGCAGCGTGCCGGCGTCCTTTTTGCGGCCCAGGTGCAGGGCGAGCAGGAAGCCCTTGTTGATCTCCAGTGCCATGTCCACCAGCTTCTGCTGGGTCAGCTGGTAGCCGGCCAGGGGTTTGTCGAACTGCATGCGTCCCTTGGAGTAGTCCAGGGCGGTCTCGAACGCGTCGCGGGCCGCGCCCATGGCGCCCCAGATGATCCCGTACCGGGCCTCGTTGAGGCAGGAGAACGGGCCTTTAAGTCCGGTGACGTTCGGCAGCACCGCAGTTTCGGGCAGGCGCACGTCGGTCAGTTCGATGTCGCACTGGATGGAGGCGCGCATCGAGAGCTTCGGTTCGATCGGGGTGGCGGTGAATCCCGGGGTGGAGGTGGGCACTACGAAGCCGCGGACTCCCTCGTCGGTCTGGGCCCAGACGACGGCGACCTGGGCCACGGAGGCCAGGCCGATCCAGCGCTTGGCGCCGCTGAGCACCCAGTCGCTGCCGTCGCGGCGGGCGAAGGTGGTCATGCTGCCCGGATCGGACCCGGCGGTGGGTTCGGTCAGCCCGAAGCAGCCGATCGCCTCGCCCGCGGCCATGGCCGGCAGCCATTCCTCTTTCTGTTCTTCGGAGCCGTGTTTGTGGATGGCGCTCATGGCCAGGGAGCCCTGCACCGAGACGAAAGTCCGGAGCCCGGAGTCTCCGGCTTCGAGTTCCGCGCCGGCCAGGCCGTAGTCCACGGCGGACCGGCCGGCGCAGCCGTAGCCCTTCAGGTGCATGCCGAGCAGGCCCAGCTTGGCCAGTTCCGGGACGATCTCGAGCGGGAAGACGGCTTTTTCGTACCAGTCCGCGATGTTGGGCTTGATCTCACTGTCCACGAAGGACCGCACGGTAGCCCGCAGGGCAAGCTCGTCTGCGGTGAGCAGGGAATCAAAGTCAATCAGGTCGCTGATATCAGACATTTAGGGGCCTTTCATGGTGGTGGTCGAGGATTGGGGAAGCGAAAGTGGCGCCCTGGTGCTCTCCAAGGGCCGGCGGTGCCTGGCGGTAGCCGGGCGCGGCTCCGGAGAGCCGGATCGGGTTGGCCAGCTGGCGCGATTCCCGGCCGGTGGCTGGGTCGGTGAGGACGACGGACGGCGCCAGCCCCAGGCCGTCGGCCAGTTCCAGGGCCTCGAAGACGCTGTTGACCTTGCCGGCGGGAACCCCTGCGGCAAGCAATTTTTGTTGCCACGCGGCGGCGGTGTCCGCGAGAAGTGCCCCTTCAAGGGCGGTGCTTAGTTCCGTGCGGTATTCCACCCGGCGCTCGTTGGTGCGGAACCTGGGTTCCGCCGACAGTCCTGGGAAGCCAACGACCTCGGCCAGCGCCGCGAACTGCCTGTCGTTGCCGACCGCGATGGCGAGGGTACCTCCGCCGGTAGGGAAGGTCTCATAGGGGGCGATGCTCGGGTGAGCGTTGCCCATCCGGGCGGGGGAATTCCCAGTGGCCAGCGTGGCCGTGCCCTGGTTCACCAGAGCTGCTAGCAGTGAGGAGAGCAAGTTGACCTCCACCTGCTGCCCAGTCCCGGTGGCATCGCGTACGCGCAGGGCCATCAGAATGCCTGCCAAAGCGTTCTGGCCGGTGAGCACGTCCACGAGGGCGACCCCGGCTTTGGTCGGTTCCGTCTCCGGTGAGCCGGTGATGCTCATCAGGCCACCGAGCGCCTGGACCAGCAGGTCGTAGCCGGGCAAGTCCGCTCCGGCTCCTGCACCGAAGCCGGAGATGGAGCAGTAGACGATGTCTGGCCGGTCCGGTGCGAGGCTCGCGTAGTCCAGCCCGAATTTTGCCATGATGCCGGGGCGGAAGTTTTCGATGACCACGTCGCAGTCGGACACCAGGGCGCGGGCGTAGGCCAGCCCTTCATCGGTCTTAAGGTCGGCGACCACGGATTTCTTGTTGCGGTTGACGCTGGCGAAGTAGGTGCCTGTCCCATCCGAACTCACCGGCGGGATCCAGGCCCGCGTGTCGTCCCCGGCAGGGCTTTCAATTTTAATGACCTCAGCGCCGTAGTCGGCCAGCATCATCGTGCACAGCGGGCCGGCAAGGACCCGGGAGAAATCCGCGACACGGATGCCAGCCAGCGGCTGCGGCAACCCGCCCGCCGTGTCCTGCGATATGGATGTCACGTTGCACTCCTTCAAGCTGTTGTATGTTGCATGCAACTGTAGGAGAAGGAGGCATGCTTGTAAAGAGCCAATCAGATGGCCGGCCTTGATGAGACCCCGGAACTGGGCTGGCGGCGCCTCAGCTGGAGAACTTTGTCAGGTGCTCCAGCTTCTGCAAATAGGCCTCGGCGGACAGGCCCGGCGTATTCGCACACACGCCCGCAATCAGCAGCCGCGCCGTCCGCGTGACATGTTCGCGCACCGCCGCGGCAGCCGCCTGCGGAGCCCGCCGCTCAAGTGCTTGAAGGATGTCCCGGCGATCATCAGCCAGATCCTGGCTGCTTCGGACCGAGGGAATAGTCACGAGCCCGTGCGCGAGCACCAGATTGCGCAGTTCACTGTCCAACGCCGTGAGCCTGGGGTTGGCGGCCAAACCCAGCAGAAACAGGTGAAAGTCCTTGTCGGCTTGCAGCGTGCCCGGGCCGTCGTCGGCGGCGGCCGCGTGCAGAATGCGTCGGTGCAGCTCGCGGAATCGTTCCAGGTCACCCTCCGATACAACTTCGGCGGCCCGGGCCGCCGCTGGGGGCTCGAGAAGGATCCGGATCTGAAAGATCTGTACGATCTCATCCAGTGAAATCTGCAGTACCCGGACGCCACGGTTTTTCTCGATCCGGACAATGCCCTCCTTCTCGAGTAACTGCAGCGCCTCGCGCACCGGTGTCCGGGATACGCCGAGTTTCTCGGCCAGCCCGATTGCCGAGTAGTGCTCCCCGGGACCCATGCCGCCGGACGTGATGGCGGCCCTCAGCATGTCCGTGACCTGTGCTGTCAATGACACTCCGGGAGTCACCTGTTGCATGCTACTCATGCTGACATTGTACGGGCCCCTAGACGGGCGGATCTCGGCGAAGGCGGCCGCGATACCGTAGGGGCATGGGAACTAGTGCCCTTAGGGCCGGACACACGAAGGCGACGAACCCGAGCAAGCCAGGTACTGACGCGGATGGTTTCCGCTCGATAGTCGCCGCGACCGCAGTCCGCCTCTATGGGACAAAGGGTTTTGAAGCCACCAGCGTCGAAGACATCGCAGCGGCCGCCGGAATTTCGCGCAGCACCTTCTTCAGGCAGTTCCGGTCCAAGGAGGACGTGGTCTTCGCCGATCACGACGAGCTGGTCGCGCAAGCAGAGACGTACCTGGCCGACGGACATCCGAATCCCTGGCTCGCGGTCTGCGAGGCCGCTGCCCTGGTATTCCAGCACTACTCCCGGCAAGGAGCGCTTGCCAGGCAGCGGTATCTGGTGGTCAATGCCGTACCGGCGCTGCGGGACAAAGAACTGGTAACGGTTATCCGCTACGAACACCTGTTCAACCATTACCTGCGTCGGGCACTGCCTGGCATGGCGCCGCTCGAGGGCATCCGCTTCACCTCCGCCGTTGTGGGCACCAACAACTATTTCCTGCGTGCCCTCATGCGTGACGATAATCCACCAGCCGAGGCCGACCTTTGGAAGGCGCTTGATGCTGTGCGCCGGCTGCACGGCGTGCTCGAGGATGGCATCGCAGCGGTTGAGGAGGACCAGATCATCGTCGCCATATTTCCGCGATCGCTCCCCCCCGCCGAGATTGCCCGTCAGCTCCAGCAGCGCCTGGAAAACCAGCACAAGGAAGCCTGAAACTTAGTTTCACTTGACGTGAGACTAAGTTCCGCGCCAAGCTTGCGATGTCTACTTATCCACGCAAGGGAGCGCCGTGTCCGAGAAGCCCGAACTGCCCCACGCCACTTGGGGCGAGTTGTCTGTCTCGGCTGAGGTGGTGACGGAGATCCGGACTTACTATCTTGGCCATGCGGGTTACCGCTTTGCCGTTCTGACGTTGGAAAACCCTGACCGCCGACCGGTGACCATGGGGCCGGCTTCCCTGGGCAATTTCGCTGCCGCGGTGCGCGATCTGGATCTGTCGAAGGTGGATGCGGTGGCCGTGACCGCTACGGGTCCGGTGTTCTGCGCCGGTGCGGACCTGAAGAAAATGACCGAGGCCGCCACGCCCAAAGACGCCGAGGGCGTCGCACGTCAGGGGCTTGAGGCTTTCGGTTTGCTTGAGGCGCTTCCCGTGCCCACGTTTGCGTTCATCAACGGTGTTGCGCTGGGCGGGGGACTCGAACTGGCCCTGCATGCTTCTTTTCGCGTGGTTGCGGACTCGGTGCGAGCCCTGGGCTTTCCCGAGGCGCGCCTGGGCCTGATCCCGGGTTGGGGCGGCATCCCGCGCACCGTGGCTTTGATTGGCCCCGCTTTGACGGCCCGCCTCATGATTGCGGACTCGCTTGTGGGGAAGAACCTCTCCGCGCAGGCTGCCGCTGAAATCGGGCTGGTTGACGCCGTGGTTCCGGAGGAAGGTTTCCTCGCAGCCTCGCTGGACTTCGCCGCCGGCATCCTCGCTGGCGCCATTCCCGTCCGCGCAACCACTGGCCTGCCGTCCCGTGCAGTCGACGGCACGACGCTGGCGGCGGGACTCCCTGCGCTGGCGGACTTCCGGACCCAGCTCGATTCCCGTCTTCACGGTGCTGCGCCCGCGCCCTATCGCGCACTAGACCTTATCGCTGGAGCCGCCGAGGCTGCCACGGACGCCGCAGGAGCGTCCGGAGCGGCCGGGCCGACCGGCCCGGGCGCCGGCCCCGCCAGCGCGGACCCGGCCACAGAGATCCGGGCGTTCGGCGAACTGCTGCTCTCCGATGAGGCCCGCGCCAGCATCTACGCCTTCCATGTGACCCAGTCGCTGGCGAAGAACCCGGCGGGACGTCCCGACGCCGAACCCTTGCCGGTACGCGCGGTCGGCGTGGTCGGGGCGGGGCTGATGGCGAGCCAGCTCGCCCTTGTCTTTGCGCAGCAGCTCCGCGTACCGGTGCGGATCACGGACC
This sequence comes from Pseudarthrobacter sp. TAF60_1, assembly GCF_052113505.1. Lineage (NCBI taxonomy): Bacteria > Bacillati > Actinomycetota > Actinomycetes > Micrococcales > Micrococcaceae > Pseudarthrobacter > Pseudarthrobacter sp. TAF60_1. Next base: position 134,020 of record NZ_JBFRDI010000010.1, on the reverse strand, counting down.
TCTCGCAGGAGCGGGTGGACGGCGCCTTGGAGTGGATTGCCTGTCAGCTGGACAAGCTTGTGGCCCGCGGGCGCCTGGACGGTGCCGGAGCCGCCGCAATCCGCGCCTTGGTCACAGGCGGTACCGACAAGACCGCGTTTGCGGACTGCGACGTGGTTATCGAGGCGGTCTTCGAAAAGTTGGAGGTTAAGCGGGCGGTGTTCGCTGAGCTGGAACCGCTGCTCCGGCCGGACGCCCTGTTGCTGACCAACACCTCCTCGCTCTCCATCGAGGCGATGGGCGATGCGCTGGCCAATCCCGGCCGGCTGATTGGCCTCCACTTCTTTAACCCCGTGGCTGTGTTGCCGCTGGTGGAAATCATCACCACCCCGCAAACGGACCAGGCCACCCTGGCGACGGCGTTCGAGCTGGCCCGCCAGCTGCGCAAGACCCCCGTGCTCGCAACGGACACGGCAGGGTTTGTGGTCAACCGTGTCCTGACTAGGCTCTTCAGCGAGGTCCTCGCCCTGCTGGATGACGGGGCCGACCCTGACACCGTCGACCATGCCCTTGACCCGATGGGCCTGCCGATGACTCCACTGCAGCTGCTGCAGTTCATCGGCCCGGCTGTTCAGCTGCACATCTGCGAGAAAATGCACCAGACCTATCCACAGCGTTTTAGCGTCAGTACCAGTCTCAGGGGCCTCGTCGCCGCTGGTCTGCCCGGTTATCTCGACGACGGCGGCCGCATCCCAGCTGCTGCGGCCTCTCTTCTCCCGCAGCCCGTGGCAGTTGATCCGGCCACCGTCCGAGTCAGGATTCTGGCCGCGCTGGCCGAAGAAGTCACCACAATATTGGAGGAGGGAGTGGTGGCCGGGCCTGAACAAATCGACCTATGTATGATCTTCGGCGCCAACTACCCCTTCCACACCGGCGGCCTGACCCCGCTGCTGGACCGCGAGACAGACACCGCCTTCCACCCGGGCCTGTGCGTACCCGTTCCTGCCTCCCGCTGACGCCCGCCCGGCGGCTAAAGGGCCATACCGCCCAGACCCACCCAACTTCCAGTCCGTCCAGTCCAAGGAGAAAAATGAACACCAGTTCTGATGTTGTCATCATTGGTGCCGCCCGCACACCGCAGGGCAAGCTGATGGGCCAGCTCGCCGCGCTGACCGCCGTTGAACTCGGTGGCGCGGCCATCGCCGGGGCGCTAGAAATGGCGGGGGTCCGGCCGGACGCCATCGAAGCCGTCATCATGGGCCATGTACTCCAGGCCGGAGCCGGGCAGAATCCCGCCCGGCAGGCCGCCGTCGCCGGAGGCATCCGGCTCAGCGCGCACGCGGCCACCATCAACAAGGTGTGTCTGTCCGGGCTGAGCGCCATCATCGAGGCAAGCCGGTTGCTGCGGCTGGGAGAAGCCGCCGTGGTGGTCGCCGGCGGTCAGGAATCCATGTCCAACGCCCCGCACCTGCTCACCGGCTCCCGCGCCGGGCACCTCTATGGCAACGCGGCGCTGATCGACTCCGCCGCGCACGACGGCCTCACCGACGCCTTCGACCAGGAATCCATGGGGCTGGCCATGGACCGCGCCAACGCGGCGTTGGGCATCCTCCGTGCCGATCAGGACAAAACCGCCGCCGATTCCCACCAACGTGCGGCGGCAGCCCAGGCCGCCGGGCTCTTCGACGCCGAGATCGTCCCGGTCAAGGTGCCCCAGCGCCGGGAGGAGGCCGAACTCGCAGGAACCGATGAGGGCGTGCGTCCCAACAGCACCGAAGAGTCACTCGGCAAACTCAGGCCGGCTTTCTCCACCACCGGCACGGTGACCGCCGGCAACGCCTCCCCGCTCACCGACGGCGCGGCGGCCGTCGTCCTGACCACCCGCGGCTACGCCGAATCCCATAGCCTCAAAATCCTTGCGACCGTCGGTGCCGCGGGACAGACCGCCGGCCCGGACACCTCGCTGCCGGACAAACCAGCCCGCGCCATCTCCGAAGCACTCACGAGGGCGGGCTGGACCGTAAGGGATTTGGACTTCGTGGAGATCAACGAGGCGTTCGCCTCCGTTGCCCTGCACTCGGCGGCACAGCTCGGCCTCGGCCTGGATAAAGTCAACATCAACGGCGGAGCGATTGCCCTCGGCCATCCCATCGGCGCCTCCGGAGCACGGGTTGTCGTCTCCGCCGTCCACGAGCTCCTGCGCCGCGGCACCGGCAAGGCGGCCGTGGCACTGTGTGGCGGCGGCGGCCAAGGCGAAGCACTGCTACTGTTCCGCTGACGCACCCTATTTCCCAGCAATCAGGGTGTGGCTGACCGAACCCTGTCAGGTCCGCAACCGCGGCGGATTTACTCTTTATCTCCCTCGCTACGCTCGCACTCCGTTAGTGAAAACGTCGCCGGAACCTCAAAGGCCCTTCGCAGATAAGCATGATTAGGGTGTCTAACGCAGGGCGCAGGCGCGCTGATGCCGCTCCGGCGTGGTGCGGGAGGAAAAAGGCGTCCACGTCAGCTGCCGTGGGAAGGGGCGCAAGGACCCCGACCACCCCCCGAGGTCCGAAGCCGTGCGGCTGTTCAAGACCATCGATGCGCACCGGGCAAAACCGAAGGCCTTCGTTTTTTCCACACGAACAAGGCGTCAATTCAGCCGGGACGCGATCGCTCCCGGGTCGGCCAGCATGTGATCGCAGCAGCCAATGCGCATGCTCGATGCAGGCATCGATGTTGCGATGATCGCCATTTGGCGGAGACGCCGAGATTAAATCCCCACAGACGTACGTTCACGCCAGCAGAAAATTAATGAGGGCGCCCTGAAGAGGACCCCACCCACGAACGTCACCCTGGACACTACGTCGGGGTGAATGCGCTCGGTGTCGATGAGCATGTCTGGTCCCACACCGGACCGCCCGGATCGGGTGTGGTCACCGAAATCGTTGACCACCCGCGACGCCCACGGCCTGGTGCATGCCCGCTGCTGGACATGGTCCCGGGCCGTCGGGGAAGGCCTATGCCGACTGGTTTAAAGACCGCGGCGCTGGATCCCTTTCGCGGCTGCGCACGCGATGCGCGACGAACTCCCCTAAGCCATCACCATCCTGGCCGCCTCCCACGTTTGCGAAGCTCGGCTCGGCCATGGTCGACAGGTACGCGGCAGGATCCACCAGGACACTCTCGGGAACCGGGGAAACAAGGGAAATCTGCTCTACGGACTCCGCAGGACCCTGCAGAACGGCGCCGAACACCCCAGCGACAACACTCTGCACGGTTGGACGCGAAACTTACCATCGGGGACCTGGACCACGAAGTCGCCTTGCCCTGGCAGTGCTACCAGAAGCTCCGCAACATCTACCACGCCAAAGCCGGAACGGGCCGTGAACTCGTCAACGAGTGATTGCATCGTTCCCGACCTGCCCCATACCGGAAGTCCCCTGCCCCGGCTGGACACTCCAACAATGGCAGGAGGCCTCCTGGCCTACCCAGACACCGCGGGAGCCGCCAACGGGACAACCATAGCGATCACTGGCGTAATCGAAACCACCAGCAGAATCGCCGAGCCTTCCGCAACTTCACCAACTACAGACTCAGATGCCCTCTCGCCGCCGGGAGGCCACGGCCGCTACCGGATCAAACAGACCAACCATGCCTAAACGCGACGCGCCGGCAAACGAGCCGTGGACACTGGGCGGAGGGCAACAAGAGCCATGCATGGTTTCGGTGCCGAAACTCCATTGAAACCATTATTTGAGGGTGAGGCCTCTGGAGGACGTCATTTTCCGGGAGCTACATGGTCCATTAGGAGACAGGAATTTGGATATCCAACAGCGGAGGATATTGCTGGCATCCAAAAATGTCACCTTCGCCAGGGCTGCCACTCGGCATCGGACGTTGGATCGTGAACTTTATCGCGTTGGCGGGATCGAAGGTCACAAAATCTGAGATCCGCTCGTCGTCAATGTTAAAAAGGCTGGATATGGTCTCTCGAGATATCAACTTTGAGTCACGAACGAGCTCGTAATTTTCGCGGGTGGAAAAGATAATATCGAACGTGATCCGGTCTGTCCCGGCGTTTTTACTGCGGATTGTTTTGGCCAAATCATTCAGGGTCCTGGTTGCCATGTTGTTTCCTTCGTTAGTGAACCAGAGCGGGCTCATCCGCCGTGATATCGATGACGTGAAGCTGAAAAAGCTCCATCGGATCCTTGACTGGTAGAACGTGATTCATCGTCCATGAATACGATGGTGTAGAACGAAGAACCTCGTCGACAATGAAGGCAGCGGTGCCCGCAGTTCCTTTCACTTCTGGCAGCCGCGCATAGAAGAGCTGTCTGGTAGCCATGAGTGTTACTGCTTCAGCCATTTCCATGGAATCAGCGATTCCCTCAATTACAACTCCGAGTTCGTGGGACTTGATTTCTTTGATGGGCTCCATTTCGCCCATTACACCGTTTTTGCCGTATATCCGGAAGTTCAAATGATATTCATCATCCTTGAACTCTTCCCGAACCTGTCCTCGCGTAAGCTCAATGACTTTGTCGATATTGGCAATTGAATAGGGGTCGCGAATTCCCGCAACTCCGATGTACTTCTCCCCTACCAAGCCGGAGCCTTCTAGTTTTACTTTCGTATCACCCTCGATAGGAATGTACTTCTGACCGGTAATTCGCGTGGTCTTCTCATCAAACTGTTCATACTGACAACCGGTCATGTCGAGCATGCCGCCCGCGAAGTACTCGAAGTAGGGATTTGATCGTTCATACATGGCGTGCCCGGCAACACTTGCCACCGTGCATTGCTGCCAGGGTGCCATTGCTGTCACTTTGACGTCGTCCCGTGTTACCGTACCGATTACGCTTTCCTTGGCCCCATAGGGTTCAGCACAGAAGGACGCACATTCCAGCACTTTCCCAACATAATATGCGTGTTCCTCGGGAAAACCTTCGAATATTACCGGTGCAGCAAAGATGGCGCAGTCACTCGACCGGCCACCTATGATGACATCAGCACCAAGCCGAAGTGCCTCTACAAATGGATGAATTCCAGCGACGGCTACAACCCGTGTGGTCTTATCGATCTCTTCACCAGTCAAATTCGAGCGTCCGTCGAGCCCCTCAATAACGATGCCGCGGTCATGCAAGTCCCGTAGCTTTGACGTCTCAACTTCTGAATAGAAGTAGGCCAGCTTGAAGGGCGGGAGATTATGTTCCTTTGCAAGATCACGGATGATATCAACGAACATATCAACTCGGCTATTTGTACCGCAGTCGCCGGCCGATCCGATGATCATGGGAACGTTTTGGTCGCGCGACGCAAGCAGCATGAGCTCGAGATCGTGCTTCTGCCATCTATACATGCTGACGGACCTGTCGGCTCCAAGTGCCGTTGCTCCGATGTCGTCACTTCCTGAGTCGGCGCAATAATAGTCCGGTCGTGTGGCGGCAGCTATACGGAAGCTTTCCTCTTTCGTCGGGGCGAAACCGAGATGCCCATTCGGACTTACAATCCTGATTTGATCTTTCACGGGACTCCTTCAGTACCTGTTATAACCAGCAAGCCCACCATGGCAGGGCAAGGCAGGGATGTCAAGAGTCGGTGTGCGAGGAAGCGGGGGCGGGACCTCGGGAAAGGGGGCGAACGAGGGCGCTAAACCATGTCAGCCAGGCTGCGCTCCAAGGCGAACTTGTACTTATCCCCGCGATAGAACGCTTTGCGGTACTCAACGGGCGTCTCGGTCGTTGAGACGACTGAGGTAATCTGCAGAATCGGCGCGCCTTCATCTATCTTGAGGAGGGAGGAAAGACGCTCATCTGCAACCACCGCTTCCAGCGTTTGCTCAATCTTTGTTGGCCGCGAAACACCTGCCATGGCATACAGCTCCAAGGTGGAAAAGGGAATGCCTTCGCTGCTTGCTTTTTGCGCTGCTGCCACCATCTTCCGGCCAATGTCAGCCGGAAAATAGCTGTCGTAGAAGACCAGCGGGCGTCCATCGCCGCTTCCAACTAGCTGAAGACTGCATACGGGAACGGCCGCGGGAAGCCGCAACGTACCAGTGATCCACAGTTCCCCGACAGCACTACCGGCCGAGTGAATGGCTGTGGTTGCTGCCAGCCCGAGCTGTGCCAGGGATTTTTCAAAGCTTCTAACCTCCGACAGAGTCTGCTCATACTTTCCAGCAGCGACGAATGTGCCCACACCTTGCACCCGCGTGAGAAGACCCTGACTTTCTGCAAGAGAAATGGCGTGTCTCACTGTAATTCGGCTGACTTGGAAGAGATCGCAGAGCTCTCTCTCGGATGGCAGTTGCATACCCTCCTTCCAGTCGCCCGCGGTAATCTTCTCCCTGAAGAGGCGCTCGAGCTGCACGTATAAGGGCACGCCAGTACCTCGGTGCATCACCCCGACGCTACCGACTGGTTCGTTGGTCATTGCGCTCACATCGCTCCTGTAATGGTCAAACTTTAATCGCTTTAGGGGGTTACGTCCGAGGAGGCGTCAGTGATAAGCTCCCACAACTGGTCATAACCACTGCAACACGAGTGGTACTTACAGTTCATGAGTTTACAACGACTACTTGTTCAAGGGGTCACATCCGATGCTCCTGGTAGAGCACCTTAGCCAGACCTCGTCCTACCCCAAAGCTTGGACCGCAGGGACCCCGAGGGTACGGAGGGGGTCGACGTCCTCATTCTCGGAAAGCACTATCAATGGCATCTGCCTTCTGCGAATGGTGCTTGAGTGCCCAATGCGTTTTACAGCCAAAAAATTGATCACCCACAGACTAGGTCAGAAAGGATCGAAATGCTCCCATCCACGAGGCATGGCGTTGGGGTGCTAGGTCCCGATAGTCGTCCTACGGACACTCCGCTGCTCAGTGTGCGTGATTTGAAAATCAGAATTGGCGACATTGCCGCGGTATCTGGTGTCTCCTTCGATATCATTGCTGGCGAATTCTTGGGCATCGTCGGTGAATCCGGGTCGGGCAAAAGCGTCACCGCCCGATCGATTCTCGGCCTTCTCCCGAAGTACGCAGACGTGAGCGGAAGTGTTGAGCTCAGCGGCGGAGAAATACTTGGCGCCGACCGACAATCGCTCCGTAAGATCCGTGGGAGGCGCATAGGGTTCGTCTTTCAAGACGCCCTCGCGGCCCTTGATCCCGTCTACACGATCGGCGATCAACTCGTTGAGGCGCTCCAGGCCCATCTTCCGATCTCGCGCAAAGCAGCGATGGAGAAGGCGGCTAATCTGCTTGACGAAGTAGGGCTTAAGAACCCCCGCGAGCAACTCAAGCGCTATCCTCACCAGCTTTCTGGAGGTATGCGGCAAAGAGTGGTAATCGCTTCGGCACTAATTGCTGACCCCGAGCTCATCATCGCAGACGAGCCGACGACCGCACTCGATGTCACTGTGCAGAAACAGGTGCTCCAGCTCCTCCGACGCATCGCGGTAAATCGCGGTGCGGCAGTAATTCTGATAACGCACGATCTCGGAGTCGTTGCGCAAACTTGCGACCGCGTGGCTGTCTTTTATGGCGGTGTCCTCGTTGAAGAGGCCGACACGCTTAGCCTGTTCTCAAAACCCCACCATCCGTACACCGCAGCCCTGATGCGTTCGCTGCCGAAACTCGGCGACCGGGAAAGGTTCGAAGCGATTCCGGGCAACCCGGTGCAGATTCGGGGAACTCTCCAAGCCTGTCCGTTTGCTCCGCGATGCCGCTTCGCAGCGCCGCAATGCGTTGAAGCCGTGCCCTCCGAGTACAACACCGGGCATTCTAAGCACCGATGTGTCCGAGTGGGCGAAGGAAAGTTGATGGTGGAAGAACTATGACGATACTGCTCAAAGTCGACGGCCTCCACAAGACATATAGCCACGGCCTCGGACGCTTAGTTCGCCACAAGGTACCGCCCGCTGTTCACAACGTGTCGTTCAGTATCGAGGCCGGTTCGACATTCGGTCTGGTGGGAGAATCCGGATCCGGCAAGTCTTCAACAGCTCGCATTGTCACACGACTCGAGCATGCCGATTCCGGCTCCGTTCTACTCAACGGCGAGGATCTCCTGGCCGCCAGAGGGAAATCCCTGCTGCGGGTCCGCCGACAGGTGCAGATGGTTTTCCAGGACCCGTTCGCCTCGCTGGACCCGCGATGGACGGTCGAGCAACTTGTCTGCGAAGGAATGCGCATTCACGGGATAGGCACGCGCAGCGACCGAAAGGATCGAGTGATTACCCTGCTTGAGCAGGTCGGGCTTGACTCAAGTGCAGCAAATAGGTTGCCACACCAGTTCTCAGGCGGACAGCGCCAGCGGATAGGAATCGCCCGCGCACTTGCTGTCGACCCGGACCTTCTGGTTTTGGACGAGCCCGTGTCTGCGCTGGATGTCTCTATCCAGGCGCAGATCCTGAACCTTTTGACCGATCTTCAGAAACAGCGCGGACTGACGTATCTCTTCATCTCCCACGATCTAGCAATTGTCGAGCGCTTCTGTTCGGAGGTCGCCGTGATGAAAAACGGCGAAATCGTCGAGCAAGCCGCTGCCGATGAGCTCTTCCGCAATCCGCAACACGAATACACACGGACGCTCCTTGCAGCGATACCGATACCCGACCCCACGCTGCGCCGCGGTAACGATCTGGCGTTGTACTGATAACAAGGAGATCGATATGAAAAAAACGCGAAAAGCCGTTCTTACCGGCTTCGCCCTTGCCGCCGCTCTCATCTTGAGTTCCTGCTCCCAGGCAGGACAAACCGGGCCCACGAAGACGGGCTCGGCGACACTCACAGTGGCACAGGTATCCCCTGTTGTGTCTATGGATCCGGCGATGCATCGCGACCGTGTCACCCAGACTGTCGTCCGTAACGTATTCGAGGCGCTCGTCAATCAGGACGACAAGTTGGCTCCGGTGCCGGAGTTAGCGACAGCATGGAACCAGGTCAATGACACCACGTGGAGATTTACGTTGCGCGACGGAGTGAAATTCCACAATGGCGAAGAGTTTAACGCCGAAGCGGTCAAATACAGTATTGAACGCGTACTTGACCCTAAGCAAAAATCGCCTCGCGCCTCGATGCTTTCAATGATCGAAAATGTCACGGTCGAGGACAAATTGACTGTCGTAATCACCACACGCTCCCCTGCGCCCACGCTGCTCGCTAGTTTGGCTGTCAACGAAATCGTTCCCCCGGCATACGTGAAGGAAGTTGGAGATGAGAAGTTCGCGGCAGCCCCCGTCGGCACTGGTCCTTTCAAATTCAGCAACTCGGAAAACTCAGGTTCTCGTGTGGTCCTTGAGAAAAACGACGACTATTGGGGTGGCGCGCCCAGAATCAGCCGTCTGGTCTTCGATACGATCCCCGAGGTATCGTCTCGAATAGCCGCTCTCCAATCGGGTACGGTCGATATTGCCACCAATATCCCGCCCGATCTCGCCGAAACCCTTGGCGGTGCAACCAAAGCCGCGTCCATCAACGGCACGCGTATTGCATTCCTGGCAATGAATGTAACAAAGGCACCATTCAACGATGTCAAGGTTCGAAAGGCAATGAACCAGGCCATAGACAAAAAAGCAATCGTCGATGGGCTGTACTTGGGGTATGCCAATACGGTGAACCAGCCAGCATTCCCAGAAATGGTTGGCTATAGCGAGTCCTTTAAGGGATACGAGTACAACGTTGACAGCGCCTCTGCGGTGTTATCGAGGACGACGGCACCAATCACCATTGATGTCAAAGAAGAAAATCGTGTGCTCGCGGAGGCAATCGTAGGGCAGCTGCAGGCAGCCGGCGTTGATGCCAAAGTGCGTGTGCTTGAGGCGCTGGCCTTCGATGGCAGCATTCGCTCAGGAGCAAGCCAGGCATATATCAACACGTGGGGTGTTTCAGAAGGCGATGCCGACGTGATTTTTGCACGGCACTTCTGGTCTGAAGGCCGAACCGCTTCGTTCGACACGGGGTACTCCAACCCCGACGTTGACAAACTCATCATCGCTGGACGTTCCACCCTTGACGTAAACCAACGCAAGGACATATATGCACAGGCCACCAAACTCGTGATGGACGATGCACCCTGGGTGCCACTTTTCACGGCGGAAGAGATCTACGGCGTCTCGACGAAGGTCGACGGATGGAAGCCTTCTCCCATCGGTCGCATCGATGTCAAGACCGTGAACGTCAAGTAAAGGGAGTTGGGTAATGCTTCAATTCTTCCTACGTCGGCTCGGCCAGAGCGCCATCGTGGCTTTTGGTGTATCAATCATCGTATTTTTGCTCATCCATATGATTCCAGGAGACCCGGTCGACGCGATTTTCGCTTCCGAAAATGTTAGCGACGCGGAAAAAGCAACGTATCGTGCCCAGCTCGGCCTTGATCAGCCTCTGTGGGTCCAATATGCACTGTTTCTGGGCAATGCTCTCCGAGGCGACCTGGGCGAATCCTTTCGAAGGAACCTGCCAGTGGGCGACATGATCGGTGGAGCGTTTCCCGCCACTATTGAGCTTACGTTGGCTGCGCTAGTCATCGCGATTCTTATCGCCGTCCCCATCGCCATCGTCTCCGCTCTTCGTCAAGGAAGCATCTGGGACAGGACTGGCAGCGTCATAGCTCTGTTCGGAATTTCGCTGCCGAGCTTTTGGTTCGGCATCGTTCTCATCCTGTTGTTCTCCGTGACGTTTCAGATCTTCCCAGTAAGTGGTCGAATAGGTATGGACGCTGGATACCAGCCATTAACTGGTTTGGTAATTCTTGATTCTCTATTGCAAGGCAACTGGGAAGCGCTTTGGTCTGGACTCCAGCATCTGGTCCTTCCCGCAGTCACACTCGGTGCAGCGATCGCCGCGACGCTCGTGAGGGTGCTCAGGAGCAGCCTGCTCGAGGTAAAATCTCAGGACTACATCGAAGCACTTACCGCACGTGGTCTTGCCTATCCACGGGTGATCCGGCATATGATGCGGAACGCCCTGCCGGCAAGCGTGACCGTCATGGGAATGCGAATCGGCGGACTTCTCGGCGGTGCAGTTGTAATCGAAGCCGTTTTTTCATGGCCGGGGGTCGGGCTTCTTACCGTCCAAGCAATCAGCGGTCGCGACTATCCGATCGTCCAGGGTGCAGTTCTTGTGCTCGCGCTGGCATTTGTTGCCATCAATTTCCTCACTGACATTATTCACGGGTGGCTAGACCCCCGCATCAAACTCCAGAAGACGAGTGCGCGATGACAAAAATCACCAAGCTTCATAGACTCATGGGCAATTCCTGGGTGAATTCCGCGGCATTTCTCGCACTCGTCGTATTCACCGTTGTGGGCATCGCCGCACCACTGCTTTCTCCAATCGATCCCAACCTGCAGCGTCTCTCAATTCGGCTCCTTCCTCCTCTGAGCGACGGGCACCTGCTGGGCACCGACTTGCTCGGCCGTGATGTCCTGTCACGGCTAATTCACGGCACACAGGTGTCACTTGTCGTAGGCTTTGCTGCTGTCTTATTTTCAGGGATCATCGGAATCGCCGTTGGACTTGTCAGCGCCTACTTCGGTGGTTGGATCGACACTGTCCTCATGCGGATTGTCGATGCCTGGCTGGCTTTCCCGTTCTTGCTTCTTGCGATCGCAGTCGTTGCAGTCCTAGGCCCTGGACTCACGAACATTGTCATAGCGCTCGTCGTAACAGGCTGGGTCACGTACGCCCGCCTCGTTCGAGCTGAAGCCCTGTCGCTGCGGGAACGTGAGTTTGTCCTTGCTTCAAAGGGGTTAGGCGCCTCGCACATCGCGCTGATGCTCAAGCACATCCTGCCGAACATATTTCCGTCGGTACTTGTGGTGGCGACGCTCGAGCTGGGTGTCGCAATTGTTACCGAGGCATCACTTTCATTCCTCGGACTCGGTGCCAGCGCCTCCGAGCCGAGCTGGGGAGCGATGCTTGCGGACGGACGAGCATACATTGCTAACGCATGGTGGCTGGCCACCCTGCCGGGTCTTGCTATTTTCCTTGTAGTGCTGGCCGTAAACATGGTCGGAGACAGCATTCGGGATGCCCTCGACCCGCGCCGACAAACAATGATCGTTAAACACTCGCGCGGGGACAAAGCTCCCCCTCCATTGGTAGCTGCTCCCGGCGGGGGGCAGCCAGGCGCCCGTTCGATCACATGACCTACTATCGACCTGAGAGAGACGTAATGAAGCGAGACATAACGCGCAGCTTCTCCCTGATTGACGCGGGCGGAACGCCAACTGAAATCGGTGTCGCCCATGCCCGAGCGACTATGCACCTCCGGGAGGACGTGGCGGACTGGATCGAGCACGTGTCTGGCCGCCATTCGCTCCGCGATCCAGTAGTACGTCGCCACCTCACCGATGCTGAAAGGACGCTAAATAGGCGGGCTCCAGGGACCCTTGAGCAAATAGCGGCTATGGCAGAGGAATTTGATCTGGCATCTGAAGGCCTGTTGCTAGCCGTTCTCGGCAGCTACCTAGACTGCCTAAACGGCAAACCTGCCTTATCAGCTCATGATCGCGATGGGTGCAGCACTATCGCCTGGTCGGGATCTGCCACCAATCCTGTCTTGGGGAAGAATCGAGACAATAACCGCCGGTTCCTTCACATGCAAACGGTCCTGCGGGTCACTCCAAACAAAGGGAACCGGTGGCTTGCTCTCTCCACGGCCGGTGCGCCCGACGCGCATTCGTCGGGTATGAACGAGCGAGGCTTGGCGATTGCAGATACACACGTACCATCACGGGACGTTGGACCTGGCCTGCCCCGCTTCACGCTTATGGCCCACGTGCTCCAAGAATGCGGAGATGTCGCAACGGCTCTCGAACTGCTCACCGATCTCCCCCACATGGGATTCGGGAACCTTATTCTCGCCGACGCCACTGGGGCGATCGCGGTAGTGGAATCGGGGTACCAAAGCACTCAAGTGCGACGTAAAACTGATCACCACCTCGCTGCCACAAATCACTTCATTCACCAGGAATCCGTTGAATTCATGCTGCAAAGTTCCACTAGTCCCCAGAGCATCGACTCACGCCAGCGCTTGGCTAGCATGGAGTCGAAAGCGGCTGCAGCGTCCGTCCGTGGTGATGATCTCATCGAATCGACTACTCAAATTCTCATGGATCCAACAATATGGCGGGACGAGGCTGATTGGTTGACTACTTCTACGGCAATCTACAGCCCGCAGACGCTGACCATGCGTCTGCGGGTCACGCAACCGCTCCACGATGCTCCGTTCGTATTGATTCCAGTCGTTCTCCCATGACCGTAGTGAGGCCCCGGAAATAATGGTCATCCACCGACACAGCGGGCGCTGAGCCTGTCGGGGAAAAGTTGGACTTGGCCGCGGCACTCAAGCCCCTGCCGAGTACCAACCCGTTGCAAACTTGCGTGATAACGCGTGGCCGAGGCCCCCCGAGAGCTGGTGCGGATCCCGGAAATAGCGCGCCGAGGGGTGCTCGTAAAGCGTCTCCAAGCCAAAGACGTCGAGGACTTGCTCCATTTTGCGAGGCGCTGGAGGGCCTCCGCCCCGGCTGGCGTCCCGGGGCAAGTCCGGTGAAGTCCGCGGTATGCGCTGGTTCGTGAACGAGGCACGCGTCGCCTTCCAGGAACGCGACCGTGCTGCCCTCTCGGCCCCGAACCTGGCCTTCCACGGAGCCGTCAGAGAGATCAGGGCAATCCGGGGTTGTCAGCCGTGCTTGAGGCGGTGGGTGCCCGCTTGCTCGGGGATTTCGTCCCGGACGCCGTGAAAGCGCTTCGCGAGCACAAAAAGCTCCTGAACGCCATCGCCGGGGGCAACAAGAACAAGGCTTCCCGGCACGCAAGCGAACACGTCCGGCAGACCCGGGCTGTGCTCGTGCTCTGCCTTGCGCCGCCGCCAGGGAAGGCTCAGCAGAATCCACAGGAACCGAAGGAGTTTCGGCATGATTGAACAGGACATCCACAAAGGCCTCGCCGGGGTGGTGGTGGACTACACCGCCATCTCCAAGGTGAACCCGGACTCGAATTCATTGCTGTACCGGGGATACCCGGTCCAGGAACTCGCTGCCAGATGCAGTTTTGAGGAGGTCGCATTCCTGCTCTGGCACAGTGAGCTTCCAACGCCGGAGGAACTGGCCGAGTTCACGCACCGGGAGCGGGCGGGCCGCCATCTGGACCCCGCTCTGAAAACGGTCATCGACTCCCTGCCCGTAACAACACACCCGATGGACGTTTGCCGCACAGCGGCATCCGTGATGGGCGCCAGACATCCGCTTGCCGGGGGCTCCTCCCGGGAAGTTAACCTGATCAAGGCCCTTGATCTGTTCGCGGCAATGCCGGCCGTGGTGGCCTACGACCAGCGACGCCGTCACGGGCAGGACCAGGTGGCCCCCCGCAATGATCTAGATTACTCTGCCAACTTCCTGTGGATGACGTTCGGGAACGAAGCTGCTCCGGAAGTTGTGGAGGCCTTCAAAGTTTCAATGATTTTGTACGCCGAGCACTCCTTCAACGCCTCCACCTTCACCGGCCGGGTCATCGCCTCCACACTGTCCGATCTCCATTCCGCCGTAACCGGCGCCATCGGCGCCCTCAAGGGCTCGCTCCACGGCGGTGCCAACGAGGCCGTCATGCACACGTTTGACGAGATCGGCATACAACCGGAAGAATCACGTGACCAGGCTGCTGCCCGGGCGGCAGCCTGGATGGGAGATGCCTTGGCCCGGAAAAACAAAGTTATGGGCTTCGGGCACAGGGTCTACAAGAATGGCGACTCCCGCGTGCCCATCATGAAAACAGCCTTGGACAAAATAGCGGCCCACTACGGCCGTTCCGAGCTCCTGGGACTCTATGAAGGGCTCGAAATTGCCATGGACGAAGCAAAGGGTATCAAACCTAACGTGGACTACCCGGTTGGCCCCGCATACCACCTCATGGGCTTTGACACCCCCACCTTCACACCCCTCTTCGTCGCGAGCCGCATCATCGGCTGGACCGCCCACATTATGGAACAACTTGACGCCAACTCGCTCATCCGCCCGCTGGCCGCCTACAACGGCATCGAAGAACGGCACCTACGAGAGTAGGTGCCGGTCGTCTTCTTGGTACACCCCAACCTGACGTCAGGCAGCAGGGAGAAGAGCGTCAGAATAGGGTCCGGAAGGCAGTACCTGCACATGCCCAGCGAACAGTCTCAGATCCAAACCTGACAGCCGACCCGGTGATGAGCTCGCGCGGGCGGGTGCTGTGCAACAGGTTGCGCAATTGTCCAGAGACTGTCTGGACAATCAGTTCCGCTGCCCACAGCCGGGGACAATCCTGATGGGTTATCCACCGCTACTGCTGCTGAGGGAGCTACCCCAATGGCTCCCGATCCCAGCCGTGGGTAACCCGGATTGACCCCAACTGTGGACTGCTCAGTTCTCTGCGTGCCGTTAGGACGGGCGCGCCCTCACCTCACCATTCAATTCGAGTACTAAAAGCCTTGTCTTGATAGTTCTGATACTCGCGTGGTGCCTTCCTGTTGGGTAGCGCATCCGCTTGTTCATTAGACTGTTAGCCTTATTTCATGGCAAAAAAGACAATTGTGCTTCTGGAAGACGATATTGACGGCTCGGAAGCTAACGAAACTGTATCTTTCGCCCTCGACGGCAGTGAATACGAGATTGATCTCAATGAGGGTCATGCGAACGAACTGCGTGAAGCACTGGCACGCTTTACCAACGCTGGCCGCAAAGTAGCTGGCGGACGTGGCCGTTCGGCAGCCCGCACCAGGTCCTCCTCGAGCGGTGGCCCGGACGCCAAAGCGGTACGTTTGTGGGCGGCTGAGAACGGCATCCAAGTAAATACACGTGGTCGTATTCAAGGGGATGTTGTAGAGAAGTACGAAGCGGCTCACTAGAGCCAGGAAAAACAAAATCGGGGCCGGAATTCATTACTGATTCCGGCCCTGATTTTTTATTTACGGGATACTGCATCCTGAGCTGAACTTTTCATACAGGAATAGTCCGCACGTCTGGGAACCAGCCCGCTGGGGCTTTCTTTGGTTCGAGGTGTTCGGGGTCTCGGTGTTTTTGCATGTCGCATTTGTAGAACGGGCCGCGTGGGTCCAGGAGCACGCTCATGTGGTGGTCTGCGTGGTCTTTGAACCAGACACTGATGCCTGTGGCCCCGTCGAGTCTTAGGTGTTCCCAGGCCCGCCACAGGGCTTCTATTCGGGAGACTGCTTCGGGGTGGAAGTACCATTCGAGGCACCATTTTGCTGCGCGGCCGTCGACGTCGCGGACGTAGGTGGGCAGCAGCTGTTCATGCAGGAACTCTTCGGCTGAGCCGTAGACCAGTTCAGCTGGCTTCTGCTCTTCTGCCGGGATGTCTGCAGGCGTCTCAGTGTCGCTTGAGCCGAATCGGCCGATGTCGTTGGTCATCTCAAAACCACCTACCCCGTGACCCAGGGATTAGCGACCGGCGCAGCAGAAACCGGGACGGCCTCTTCCTCCGGTCGGGGGCTGTACTTTTTGATGGACGCCTGCACGGCTTCCTTGTGCGGGCCGGTGTACCAGGGCATTGTCCGGACGAGAGTGGCCGGTGCCCCGGAGGCGAGGACGACGGCGCGGCCCCGGTCCAGCTCCGCGAGGTTGGAGACGTCGAAGATGCGTTCCTTGCCTTCCTGGCGGGAGCGGCTGGAGCCGGATTTTCCGGAGGAGATGGAGACGTTGGTGTAGCTGTAGTCCCCGATCAGGTCTGAGAGCGCGCGGAGGAAGCCTTCTTCGGCGACGCCGCCGCCGTAGACCTTGACGTTCGCGGCGGACCAGATTTTCCGCATGTTGGCCTCGCCCCAGAGTTCGACGCCTTGGGACCAGGACTGCAGGATGCCCATGACGATCAGGCCCTTGGAGCCGTAGTGGCTGAACTGGTCCGGGAGGGCGGCCCAGCGGACCACGTTCGCCAGCTCATCGAGGGCGAACAGTGCAGGTTTGGGCAGGCGGCCGCCGCTGCGCTCGGCGCGTTCTTCCATGGCCTCGGCGATGGCCACGGTCAGCGCTGTAGTGAGCGGGGCGGCGGAGCCGGCACCTTCCTTGGAGAGGATGTAGATCGTCTCCTGTGAAGCGGCGAAGGCGTGCGGGTTGAACTGGCGGCGGGCGTCACTTTCCACGCTTGCGCCGCCTGTCGGGGCGACCCAGCGCAGCGTGTTCCTGCTCTTGAGGCACTGGATCATCTTCTCGGCCGTGCCGAAGATACCGTCGCGCTGCTTGTCGGCCAGCTTCAGCGTGGACTCCAGGCCTTTGTACTGCAGCTCGTAGTCATGCTCTTTCAGGATTTCGATGGGTTCCTGGCTGACCTGCTCTGTGACCCATACGTAGACCTGCGTGATGGGCAGCCCGCCGAGTGCGGCCGCGAGGAAGTACGAGGAGAGAATGTCTTCGGCCTTGGGGTCGAAGTAGGCGTCCGGCTTGGACCCCGGCACCCGGGATCCGACGGAGAAGTGTTGGGTGAGTTTGTAGGCTTTCTCTTCGTCGGTGACGTAGGAGAGCGGGTTCCACCACCAGTGGGGTTCCTCTTGGGCGATCTTCTGCGGATCGAAGACCCACACCGGGGCCGTGTCCTCGCGGACGCCACGGGTGCCGTCCACGACGTCGCGCTTGTTCGAGGTCGAGACAACAGCACCTGGCGCGTCCAGGATCGCCGGCATTACCCGGGAGGTGGACTTACCCGTCCGGGGTCCCCAGATGTCGAGGCTGAGGTCTTCCCAGGACTGAATGAACTTCTGCCCGGTGGAGACGACCTTGCCCACGACGATTCCGGGGGTGTCCGTCACGCCGAGGCGCTCGGCCGTCGCTTTTGCACCCTTCTCGGAGAATGCGGCCAGCGACTTCCCACGTCCCAGGTAGCTGGCGGCCTTGTCCACCCGGGCACGCTTACTCGCGCCCTTCCGCCAGGCCACGAGCACGACGATGGCCAGCACCAGGACCAGGCCCGCCATGAGGCACGCTGCGACCGTGGCCTGGGCAGGCCATGTCACTCGGCCCTTAATGAGCCCGGCGACCAGATCAATCGGGTGCGCAGGTGGTGCGTCGATGCCGGCCATCCAGGACCCGAGGTGCGCGGCCGCGTAGGTCCCGCCGCCGAAGACGACGATGAAGCCGATGGCCAGCCAGATGAGCAGGGCATCCCCGAGGCCCATTCCTTTGCGGTTTGGTGCACTCACGGCGTTCCTCCTTCGGTGGGCGGCGCAGGGGCTGCCGGGTCCATGAGCGTTACGGGGGGTTCGTGCCAGCGGGTGTCGGTGTCGTTCAGGCCGTCGGTCTTCTCGATGGAGGTCAGCCCGATCTGGACGGGGATGCCCGGGCGGCCGCCGACCTTGATGAGGAACTTCCCCCGGCCCGGGGGTTCGACGTCGGCCCCGCGTGAGTCCCAGGCGGGCGGGTCCTGCCAGGAGATAAGTTTCTGCTGCTCCTGCCGGGAGAGCGGTATGGCTGCGGTCAGCAGCGGCATTTCCGAGGCGGGCAGCCCGCCGCAGATGACCATGCCGGAGCGTTCGACGAAGCCGCGAGCCTTCATCCGGTCCTCTTCCGCGGGGAGGGCGAGCAGGTCGGACATGGTGTGGGAGATCATGATCTGTCCGACACCCACGGAGCGGTTCAGCCGGGTCAGGGTGTCCACCCTGTCGACCATGCCCTTACCGGAGCGCAGCGCCCGCCACAGCTCGTCCAGGACCACGAAGTAGTTCCTGCGCGGTTCCAGGCCCGCGTCGGCCAGGGCATTGGCGACGTTGACCGTGCCAAATCCGTAGGACCAGCACGCGAGCAGCACGGCGGCCTGCAGGTCCGTCTCAGTCTCGTCAATGCTGGAGACATCGAAGACCACGGCGCGGTCCCGCTTCATGGGGTTGGTGGTCTGGGCGGAGAAGATTTCTCCCAGCTTCCCTCCCCCGGTCAGGCCCAGCAGAGTTGCTTCCAACGCCCGGGTCTCCTGCAGGTAGACCGCCATGTCGCCACGGTCCAGTGCGACCTGCCGCAGCTCATCCGGTGCGGAGACAATGACGTCCAGGAGGTCCTTCAGGACCGGGATCCCGTCGAACCGGTCATCGAGGACCCGCAGCGCCCGGTCCAGGATCGTCTGTTCCTGATCGGTAGGCGGGTTGTTCCGGCTGATCGTGATCAGTGAGACGACCATGTTCAGGCGGCGGCCGTGCGCGTCAGCCCGGACCCGGGTGGCGGCCTCATGGTGGCCGTTCGCCTCGAGGAGCTGGGCGACCTCGACAGCCTGGCCGGGATCAAGAATGTTCAGGTAGCCCACGCCACGGCCGAGGGAAATGACCTGCCCGCCAAGGGCCTTCACCGCCTTGATGTGCTCGCCCTTCAGGTCGCCCAGAATGAGTGGGTGGACACCCTGAGCGGACAGGCCCAGGAACATGCGGCGCACCAGTGTGGACTTGCCCAGCCCGGGCTTGCCCAGGATGAAGGCGGAGGGGTTGGAAATGAGCCGGGCCCGCTGGAACCAGCTAATCGGGTCACAGCAGACTGTGGCCTGTGTTTCCTCGTGGCGGCCCAGCGGAACCCCGATCATGGGCGAGGACGCCCCGGAGGAAAATGGCCACAGCCCGCAGACCTGGACCGTCGTTCCCCGGTACTCCGTCACGGACGGAACGAGCTGCGCCATGCCCCCGCCGCGGCCGGCCCACCCACGGGCACCCGGGCCGGCCTCACGGGGCTGCTTCCCAACCTTGTTCCTGGGCGCACTCTTTGCT
Organism: Pseudarthrobacter sp. TAF60_1; assembly: GCF_052113505.1. Classification (NCBI taxonomy): domain Bacteria; kingdom Bacillati; phylum Actinomycetota; class Actinomycetes; order Micrococcales; family Micrococcaceae; genus Pseudarthrobacter; species Pseudarthrobacter sp. TAF60_1. The sequence continues at coordinate 114,338 of NZ_JBFRDI010000010.1, read as the reverse complement.
GGCTTTACTGTCTTTGCGGTCATTGATGTCAAAAACTCTTTAAGGGCCACTTAGAGCGCGTCCTTGATCTCGGAGGGGACCATGCTGTGCTTGGGCAGAACCAGCCCCAGCGGCAGGGACGCCGCGAACGCGGTGTCCTGCGCCCCGTAAGCCCGGCGCAACAGCACCCGGGCAGTACCGGAGGTCTGTTCAATGGCAGCAACAGCGTCTGCTAGCCGTTCCTTATCGGTCACGGTGGCCGTGACGACCATGCCGAAGTTCACCAGCCCGGCGCCCTGGGCTTCTTCCTGCGCGGTCTGCACGGCCGACCGCGCATCGACCAGGGCACGGGCACTGGGCCGGGTCCCGGAGGTGATGCGGACGTTGGCGTTGTTCTGGTCCCGCTCGACCACTGCCGCTGCGCGGGCGGAATCCATCGGCCGGTACAGCAGCGAAATCCGCTTACGGTCAATGTCCCCATGCGGGGCCAGTAGCCGGGACAGGACCGAGGAATTCACCGACCCGCGCGGGGCACCGGTCATCGTCCACGAGGCCGAGAAGGCGCTGTCGTGCCGGTAGTCATCCCAGCTTGCCTGCGTCGCGGTGGGACCGACCTCACCCCAGGTCAGGGACACCGGCGAGCCGGCGGCGTGGGCTTCATCAATGATCAAAGCCGCGGGTGGGTCGTAGGCGACCCGGACGACTTCGCACAGTTCCTGTGCCGACATCGGCCGGGCAATACCAGCACCGGTCGACTGCAGCCGGGCCGACAGGCCCGGAATCCGGGAAGCAAGGTCGCGGGCAACATCTTCCGGTGTGCGCTTCTTCGATCCTGTCCGGAGGGAGGCGTTGAAGGTCAGGGACACCCAAGCGCGGACCGTGGCCGAACCTTCCGGGTAACTCTGCACGACCTCACGCAGAATGGCCTGCGCGAATGCCGGCGCGTCCGGGTCGATGTTCATTTCCACTTCATTCCGCAGCCGGTAGCCGGAATCCGGGGCGGTCTCGACCGTCACGGCTGCGGCGTCCAGGCCGGCCTCATCGGCCAGGCCGGCGAGCCAGCCGCCCCAGTTCGCCACCCACGCGTCGACCTGCTCAGGGTCGACCAGGGAGGCTCCGTCAGGTTCGGTGGAGAAGATCACTGTGAAGTGGCTGGTAGTCGGGACATGCAGCAGCGCAAACGGGCGCTTGTAGGAGTCGGCGAACTCGTACAGGGTCGACTTCGCTGCAAGCCCGGGCAGCTGGTACATGCCCCACTGCGTTACGCCCAGAGGGCCGGAACGGTAGAGGTTCGTTCCGGAAGACTTCGACAGGCGAAAGGTCATCCGGGTGCCGAAGCGGTCCACCACGGACTGGCCGTGCTTGTCCTTGACCGTCAGCAACAGGGCAGAGGCCCCGGCCACTGCCAGCACACCCAGACCAACAAAGAGGCCCCAGATGGCGAAGCTGATGATGCCCAGCAGCAACCCGGCCATGACAATCCCGGTGCCAATGGCACCGAGATTGCCCAGACCGGCCGAGCGGGGTACGCGCCAGTTTCCGTAGGACGGTTCCTTGTATTCGGTATTAATTGCTGCCACTGGGGCCCTCCCCGGTTGAATCCTGCGCTGTCTTTGCGATTACCTGCGACGTCCCGGAGGCCATCTGTGCCCCGACAGCTACGGCCATCCCGGCCGGGCCTGCTGCTGCTGCCCCACCGCTTGCCCCTGCCGCTGCTCCTGCAGTGCCGGCTTTGCCTGCTGCTGCGGCGCCAGCGGCTCCACCCGGACCGGTAGCACCGGGTATGGGCTGACCTCCCCCGCCTCGAGGGCCCGACGTTCCTGCGCTGCCCTTTGGAGACGCGCCTGACTGGTTGCTCTGCGTCGTCGCTGGTGTCGGTGCGGCGTTGCCCCTGCCGCTGCCACTGCGGCCCAAGGACACGGCGCCGGTGGCCATGGCCCCGACGGCTGCCCCGGCCCCTGCTCCCCCACCGGAGGCGACAGCCCCCACCATCGGCGTCACAAACCGCATCAGCGCAGGCAGTGCGAACAGGGCAACGACCATCAACGTGAAACCCGTGATGGAACCGATCAAGGGGACCCCACTGTTGTTTTCCATCAGAAGGAATGCGATCGAGTACACGATCGCCGCAGCTGGCTTATAGAGAATGAAGGCGATGGTCCAACCAACTGCCTTCTGAAACCACTGCCTCCCCATCTCCGTGTTCGTGAAAGCGGCCGTGGTGGGCAGGATGCCGGCCAGGATCACCAACATGCCGCTGCGCACCACCATCAGCACGATCTGGACGAGGGAAGCAATCAGGCCAATCAGGCCCAGGACGATGAGGATGAACACCCCGACGCCGGCCTGGTTGGTCATGACGAGGATGCTCATCGCCTCCGCGAAGCCCTTACCGTCTGTGGAACGCTCGATGATGGCGACAGAGAAGGCGTCGGTCGCGATTACCAGAATCGAGATGACGCCCAGGCCCAGGCCCGACACCAAGGTGAGCGTAAGCAATGAACGGAGCAGATCTTTCAGCGGCGCCCCGCGCTGTTCCCAGATCATCCGCATGCCGCCGAGAATGACGGCGAGGACCGCCAGAGCCAGCGTCCAGGGCATCAATTCGCTGTTCACAATCGCGACGACAGGGCTCGGTTCCGTTCCGTCGCCGCTGGCAAGGTTCACCGTGGGCATGGACACCCAGAAGGTGGACAGTGCCGTCACCATCTGGCTCATGCCATCCAAGATGGCGTTGGCCATGTTGCCCATAGCGTCGTCGGCTAGGTCGGATACGACGTTGCCGGCGACGCACGTCATGTCCCCCAAACTGCACTCAGCCATGTCAGACGCCTGACCAGAGAATGAATCCGCTCAGATCACTGAGTTGGGCGACACCATTGAATATTTGGCCGTCATCGGAAGCCTTCATCTTCCAGTCTCCGGCTACCCATCGAAGCGAAAGAACTGAATGTGCCAGCGCACCGTTCGGGAGTTTGATAGCCAGATCGACGTCTGCCTCACTCGGGCTGTAAGACTTGATTAGGAAGCCGCTGACCTGAGCGGTCTCACCGCTTCCCGCAGTTGAAGTCCGCGTCTTGGCCGCCTTAATAGCCGCGTCACGTCCGGGGCCCGGCACCAGAAAATTTTCGGCGAGCTTGAGCTCATCCTGTGTTCCGGATGAGCCAAGGGCGATCATGTTGGCGGCGGCGTAGAGTGCGCCCGTGGGTGAGTTAGCGAAGCAGGACCGGCACCCGTCCTCGTCCGTCACGCCCGGGCCGAAAGTCTTGGGATCGGTAGGTGCCGCCATCTTCCCGACGAGTTCCCACTTGGTCTTCGGTGCTGTTCCCAGGGCTGTCTCCGACGAGGCGGGCAGTCCGCAGACACTCGCGCCAGCTGCAGCCGAAGCACTGGGACTGGCTGAGGAGGTGCTGCTGGGCTCCGCCGGGGCAGGGGCCGGCTGTGCGGTGCCTTGTCCTTTAGGGAGCAGGAAGATGACGACGGTTGCTGCGATCAGCGCGACCACCAGCGCGCCAGCAATGATGAATCCGGGTTTGGTGAACGGATTGGGTTCGGTGGTGCTCTCTGTTGACCGGCTCATGGTGAATCTCCCATTGTTGGTGCTGGTTTAGACGAAGGCGCGAACGATGCCGGAAGCACCGGTGATGATGATGCAGCCCATCAGGACCCAGCCGAGCTTGCCGATGGCCTGGGCACCTTCGCCGCGCTGGAGCTGGATCACCATGCCAATGCCGACGATGATGACGCCCAGGACACCAAGGACCAGACCGACACCGGAGGCCCAGTTCAGGACCAGAAGCAGCCCGTCAGCTTCGGGAGGGAGGGTCGGGGTGGGGTTGGGGATGACGCTGCTTGTGAGTGCGGAGAATGAGTTCATGGTGAGACCTTTCAGTGGGTGGTGGGCGTGGTGTCGGTAGCCAGAGCGGCTACGTCAGTGATGAAGCGTTGGTATTCGCGGGCTGTTGGCGGTGTGTTGTCTCCGTGCCGCCAGGCCTCTACCCAGGGCAGGGTCCAGAGCCGGGGCGCTCCCCCGCCGACGATAGCGGCGAAGTCACGCAGCGCTTTGGGAGTCTTTCCCGGTGCGTCTGCCAGGATGGCAAGGCCGAGCAGATCAACTTCCGGTGAGGCGCCGGCGGCCCACTGGGTCAGCGCACTCCTGGCGGTTGTCAGGCCGCGGATATCTGCCCGGCAAACCAGAAGCACTCTCGGCTCACTGCCGTCCTGCAGGACTGGCCAGCAGTGATCGGTGACGCGTGCCCCGTGAAGGAGGTCAGCGATTCTGCTTTCGCCGGATCCCCCGTGTGTGCCGGTGATCCACAACGCGGCCGAACCGGTCAAGGTGCGGCGTGCCAGGCGGTCTGCAGCGTCGGGTTCAACCATGCCCCTTAGCGGTGAACTAATGACGGCCGCCGGCGGCCTGTGCGTATCGGTCGCTTCTTCCGCATTGTCGGTGGCTGGGCTGGTGATCCAAGGATTCAGAGACTGTTGCAAGGTTCCTCCTTCCAGAGTCCGTTGGTGACTGTCTTAGAAGCCGTCAGCGACGGCGGCCGCTGCGGCCAGCCATGCCCGCTGGGTGGCGGGCTGGAGGGCTTCATAGCGGATGGGGCCGTTGACCAGGGCCGGATCGTAGGGAATCCGGACGACGGCCCGGACGAACGGCTCAAAGCCGTCCGCGATCCGCTGGGCTTCATCCTTGGCGCGCTTGAGGGCGTCCCCGGTCATGCTGCGCTTGGCGTCGGTGGATTCGGAGACGATCACGACGGCGTTGCGGGCGAGCTCGGCGTCGTGGCCGCCACGGGATTCCAGGGTCTGCAGCGTCAGCCGGGCGGCTTCGGCGCGGTCCTCGATGGCTGTCACGGGCACGACGAGCTGGTTGGTGTGGTCGATCATCCGCCGCCAGTTCGCTGCCCGTGCGGTGTTACCCGAATCCATGACCACCAGCCGGTAATAGCGGGTGAGGACCTGGTGGGCGATGTCGACTTCCTCAGCGGTGACTTCGTGGTCGCCTTCCTCGTTCTCATCCGAGCGCAGGACATCGAACTTGTCAGCGGTCTGGTGGTGGACGAACTTGGCGATTTCTGCCGCGTTCGTTGCCGGTGAGAGCAGTTCGGTCGAGGAATCAATCAGGTCCAGGACGCTCCGGTCATGGGACCCCTTTTCCGTCCGCCACCCCAGGGTTCCCTGGGATTCGTTGTTGTCCCAGGCCACGGTGGCGGCCCCGCTGTAGCGGGCGAGGATGGCCGAGAGCATGACTACCGTGGGGGTCTTGTTCGCCCCGCCCTTGCGGTTGACCACGGCAATAGTCCGGGGACCGGGCCAGTGCTGGCTGACCGTGCGAATATCCTCCCGCTCAGAGAGTTCTTCCTCTGAGGGGTCCATCCGGAATCCCAGGCGCGTAAGCGTCCCGCGCCAGCCCTGTGTGGCCGGTTCCAGGACCGGGGCGCTGACCAGGAACGAGGTGTCCTTCAAACTCCGCCGGGTCGCCGTTGTCTCCACAGAGACAACGGCGGTGTGCGGTTCTTCTGCGGCGGCCGCCGTCTGTGGTTCAGGGTTGGCCGGCGTTGGGGTGGTGTCGGAGGCGACCGGTGGGGGCGGCCATGGCTGGTTGTCCACCGCCACGGCAGGGGCCGGAACTGCAGTTGGCTCTGCTGGGGCGGCTACCGGTTCAGGAGCGGGAACAGGGACGGTATCAATTACGGTCGGAGCGACGGTCTCGGGCGTGGTTTCCGGGGCTTCTGCCCGGCGGCGTGCGGGGCGGGCCTCGTAGGAGACAGATTCGATCTTGTTGTCCGGGTGCACGATAAGTTCGCCGTGCCCTTCGGGATCCTCGATCTGGACCCTGACGGGGCGCTGCAGCGTCTGGGCCTCGCCCACCACGAGGGCCAGGGCGTTGTTGCGAAGATTTTGCAGGGAGTCCCCGTCAGGAACGATGCGGGAGTTACCCGCGACGACGACCTCGGCAGTCCCGTTATCGCGGACGATGGCCCTGATCTTCGGAAAGGCCATGACCTCGGTTGGTGTGGTGCTCATGAAGTTCTTCCTTACGTGTGTGAGGTGGAGAGGTGCGGCGCTTAGGACGAGGGTGGGGTGAGGCGGTTGACCTTCCACGGGGCGTCCTTGCCCGTGCGGAGCAGCTGCACGGTGTAGGTCCCGGCATTGGTGGGGACCGCTGCGATGACCCCGTAGCCGTTGGCTTCATCGAAGCTCAGCGCGGCCGGCCCGGTGACGCGGCTGGCCGGGATGTTCGCCGGGTCCACCGCCGAGTAGTCGGCAGTGGCCTGTGGGGTCAGCCAGCGGGCGAGGTCGTTGGCCCACTGCCCTTCCTCCACGGCCGGGCGGGCAAAGTCAGCCATCGCCTTCTCAGCGACGTCCACGGCCCGATCCTTGCTGGCCTGATCCCAGGAGATATCGACAGTGGCGGGGACGGTGCCACCGGGTGCCTGGGGACCGCTGTTGGCGCTCAGGGACACGGGAGCCGATAGCGTCGTGGTGGTTGATTCTGCCGGTGCCGGTGTGGTGTTCGCTGCCGGGCCGCATGCAGCGCAGAGCAGGACCATGGCGATGAGGGCCAGGGGCTTTTTCACTTCTTCTCCTCTTGGGTGGGCAGGTACAGGAAGGCTGATGGGAGGTTGTTACTGACGGTCCGGGTGTAGTAGTTGTGGTCATCCGGGGGCGGGTTGCCGTTGTAGCCCTCTTCGACGTAGGTCCCGTTGTCTTTGACTTCTTTGACCACGGCAACGTGGCCGAAGGTCGGGTCCGCTCCCCCGGCGCCGGGCGCGTACCAGACGACGGCACCGACCCGGGGTGTATTGCCGGTCGACCAGCCCTTGGCATCCCAGCCGGCCTTCCATGTCAGGGCCGAACCGAGGCCTTGCCCGTCCGGGCGGAAGGTGCCGTTGAGGACCTTGAACGGGGCGCTGGTGGAACCCATCTGCTGGTTCACCCGCCACAGGGCGAAGTCCACACACTCGCGGTAGAACATTCCAAGCGGCGATGCGGCGGCTGAGCCTGCGCCGACCTGCAACCAGGTCGGAGAGGCCTTCCATGGGTAGTCGTCACCGGCACCGGACTGCCCCGGGATGGCGCAGTCGCTGCCTTCCAGCGGGAACTTCCCGTCCGAGAGTGTCTGGACGAGTTTGACTGCCTCGGGCCAGTACTTCTCGTAGTGGTACGGGTCGGCGCTGCGCTGGACCTTGTTACCGGCGATGGTCGGCTCCAGCAGCTCCCAACCTTCAACGGCCTGCAGGGCCTTGATGAAGTTCTTGGCGCTGATGGTCGGGTCCATGCGGTCCGCGTAGGAACCCCACGCGCCGTTATCACGCTGCTGGAACAAGCCCCGCGAGTCGGGCCCGGGCCCGTCGCCGTGATCCAGGACACGCAGCCCCGACTCCCCCAGGGCAACCATGACGCTGATCATCTGACCCTTGACCGACAGATCCAGGACATTGGCTGCATTCATGATCGCCGTGGCGTTTTTCAGCTGCTCTTCGGTGTAGCCCTCGACCTTGGTGTCGGCATCGATGACAACAGAGACGGCGGAGCCGCAAGCGGCCACGGCAGGCTTCGCCGGAGCAAGCAACAAAAGTACGGAAAAAACTAAGCCAAATACGAGGCCAGGGACCACGATCAGGGCCATCAGGCACAACGATTTGCGCTGCATCGGGTCACCTACCTTCCGAACATAACGGCAGAGTTGTTTGGTGAACTACGGCAGTTCACCTCGAGGCGCTTGGGAACCTATGCAGCAAATCTAACACGTTAGAGTGCATATGCACTGTAACTATAGAAATATAATGGATTAGCAGTACTTTGCGACTTGCGCAAGTCATACCCCGTAGGGCGGAGACCAACCCGGGGAGGGTGTTACGGACCGAGTTAGAATGGGTGCAAGTTATCAACCGACGCTAGGGAGCTATGTCCAACCAACATCTGGCCCCGTCGGAGCTTCGTTACCTACTCCTGGCTGTTTCTAAGGAGTGGGAGCGAGCAATTCTTGAGCATGCACATACGCGTGAGCTAACGAGTGCTCAGGTCGAGATCCTGTTGGTGCTGAATGAATCCGGTCCTCATTCCATGCAGGATCTGGGGCAGATGCTGCTCCTCAATCGAGATCCGTTTCGGTCCGTAGATTCCCTCGTAGTCAAAGGGCTTGTGGAGCGTGGATCGGGTGAGGACAAACGGAAAGTCCTATGGTCGCTTACTCCTGAAGGCACCGCAGCTGCATCCGCCATAGTTGCGACGGATTTTACTCTTCTAAAATCCTTCCTTTCTGACCTACCGATTGAAAGCACCAACACACTGGTGCGTCTGCTGCGCGAGCTCCAGGGCAACGTAGCGCCATCAGATGTACTGCAAGAACGCTTCGGGGCACAGCAAACTCCTATTGCTGACCTCTTATCAGCGCAGTCGCCGGCCGAGATGCAGAAGAACCGTTCGGCGGCGGTGGCCGCGCGCCTGCATCAAATAATTGCCATGAAAGAGGCAGGCGACGCCCGAGAGGCCTACAAAAAGTACGGTCCCCTTCTTGCTCAGCGCGATATCGTACTGACATACAGGGCTTGGTCCACTCTCTTGGACCAAGGAGGGCCCGCCAGCGACCATGTCCTGGCCCATATATCGGAAGTCATCACGGGCAACGCAGCCTACCTTCTGACGGACGACGAAAGAGTCCTCCGGGAAGTTGATAACCGCATGCGGGCTGAGCACGCGCTGTTGCTCGCGGGGGTTACCGGCTTCGGCGGCCGAGGAATCTTGGACGCCGAGGCACTTCAAGCGCTTGCGGAGCTAGTCCAGAAAAGACTGGACGCTTCCGAAAAGGACTGAGCGGTGGCTCTTAAGTACGACCGACTCCCTGTCGCGCTCTCGCGCAAATCTCGGGCCGTAACAGCAACTGCGCTCTCAGCGATTCACTTGGCCCCCGGCATGACCGCTTGCGAAGTGGTAGGAGCTGTTTCAGCGGCAATAGCGAAGCCCATATTTCTCGAATCAACGGTAGACGCCAGGTTCAAAACAACTACAGGCAGCTTCGCCATGACGCCAGAATTTGTCGTAATTGTCTTCCGCGGCATAGATCCACACGCCTACCAGATGCACAGCCTGTTTCATGAACTTGGCCACCTTCTCTGCGGACATCAGCTGTGCGAACGGCCAACCACACCGCTTGAAACCAGCACAGTTGACCAACTGCTGTGGAACGATGCAGAGCGGGAAGCAGAGTTTCTCGCCTACAAGATCACTACTCTCATTAGCCGTAAAACTCGCAACAGTCAGGCTTTTGGATAATGCAGGAATTATCGACTCCAATGCTCTATCTGACTGCGCTTATTTTGGTGCTCAGGGGGCCGTACGCGTTGAAGGCGAAAGCCTCGCGGCCCGGATGGCTTGCCGGCGCCTTTGGCTTAATGGCTGTCATCTGTCTCGGCTTCGTGGTGCCCGTCCCAGAAATAGACGCTTTACTAGGATCGAAGGGTTACTGGAATCTATTGGGTGCGACGTCCACGACCTTGTCGTTCCACTTCATGTATCAAGCCATCCTTATACACACATCCAGAACGGCACCGAGACGCTATCATCCGTTCCTGATATTTGGCATCCTCTCGTACTCGGCCTCATTCATTCTGATTGCAGATGAACAGACGTTTATGTCTGTGGACGAGTTCATTGGCGCACTTATTGATCAACCCTGGACAGCTCTTTATCTCACCATCTACTTGGGTGCCGTTGCGACGATCTCCCTGCTCTCACTTGAGGCAGTCCTGCACTCACAGCAGCGCTCCAGAGTATTTATTGCGGGCTTCTCGCTGGTCGCCCTAGGCAACGTCATCGATATCTGCCTTCTCTGGCTGCAGCACACTGGCTCCATCAGTAGTCAAGCATCGGTTCTGCTCTATTCCTCGTACGTCGCGGCCTTTTTCACGGGTGCCATCGTTCTCTGCATTGGATTTCTGAGGGGTTCCGTCCGATCGTTGCGCAAGTACTGTGCGTTTCTCTACTGCGCACTACGGCTGCGCCGAATTCTCCAGCGGACAGATGTAGAACAGCCCACGGTTGCCCACGCGCTGCGGGACCCGAAGATTGCCTGCTATCAAACGTTGATCCTCCTCCGAGACCTAATGACGCTTGACAACTTCAACGTCACCGGTTCGGAGCTGGCACTTACACATCGGACCGATGTTCTTCTTACCGATTTCCCACTCACGTCCTCAACCTAAGGAATTTTTACGCATGGCTCCGAATCTTTGGCTCAGCGCTACAGCTCTCGTTGCGCTGGCGCTGCCAGTCGCCGCAGCAGCTGCCCTAGGGCAGAAAATGACTGCCTGGAAGGAACCCAAAGAACGGGAGCTGACGATCTCCCCCGACCGCCGCGAAGTGACATTGCAGGCAGATGCGAGAACTCGGGCGCCTGGTACGTACGGACTACTCCTGCCCGGCATTCATATCGTTGTAGGAGCCGTCGTCTCGGAAAACCCTGAATCATCTGAGGTGACCCGAGAAATAATTGAATGGACCGGACCCCTGGTAGCAGGCAAGGTGCGCGGCAGCTGGACGGGCCAGGCAATTGCGGCACCGGAAAAGCTAAACATGGATTATGAAGAGGTCAGCCTTGGGGCAGCAGCCGGGGAACTCCCGGCCTGGATTTTCCACCCCGCGCACCCATCACCTGACATGTGGGCAATCCACGTACACGGGCTCCGGTCGTCTCGCTATTCGATGCTTCGCAGCGTTGAATCAGCCACAAATCTAGGGATGACCTCTCTAGTCCCGTCCTACTTCGGAGACGCCGAGAATCACTCCCAAGGACAGGTCTGCCATTACGGCAGTCTTGAAGCGAACGACGTTGAAAAGGCACTCGCCTATGCAGCCGAGCACGGTGCAAAGGCCATCTATCTATTTGGGTGGTCAATGGGTGCAACGATCTCACTCCTTCTCACCGAGACGTCCAACTACAGGTCTCTTATCACTGGCCTCGTCTTGGTTTCACCGGGACCCAACACAGAAGCAGTTATCGCCGAGAATGCCCGAACCGCGGGCCTCCCCCGAATGATCGCAAAGATCGTTCCGAAGATTTTGTCAGCGCCCTTGCTCAGCCGCCTTGCCTCGCTCGCTGAGCCAGTAGATTTTGGAAAGCTCAATTGGACTCACGCACCTGCCCGACTCGACGTTCCTGCACTGGTACTGCATTCACGCGGCGACACCGAAGTGCCCTACTCTCTGTCGGCTGAGTTCGCGATGGCCAATCCAGAAAAGGTCACGCTCAAGGAGTTCCCGGCTGTCCCCCACCAGTGCGAATGGAACTCTTCACCCAAGCTGTTCGAAGACGAGGTTGCTGCATGGTTCAGAGAACGTGAAGCCTCTGAGGACACAGGCGCGCCAGTAAACACCGCCCGGACGCGCCTGAAGGACAGCAGATGCAATGAACTCGACTAATTGCAGTGCAGTTGCACTAGTATTGGAATGAGGTTGAATTGGCGTCGACCACGAACGGAGCAGATTGAGGAGCGGATGCAAAGATCCGGCCGCGTCAGAGGAGCGGAGCGACCCGGCGTGTCCGCTGCAGCCTGGTGACAATATGCGGAGCAAAAGTAATGCCGAACTGGGACAGGCTTCGGGGCCTGAGTCGACCCATGGCTGAGGCCCCGACACGCCGAGCCGCAGCATCCCACTTAATGCAATCTAATTGCGATTGGCTGGTCCCAGCACCCTATTTAGGAGGACTCATGGCACGCATGTACAAAGGCGACCGTCACGTTGTCACGGCAAAGATTCCAAGGGCCGATGCAGATAAGTTACGTAGAGTCGTAGAACTTACTGCTGAGACCCGGTCTGACATCGTGGCTAGGCTCCTACATGAACACCTACAGACCATCGACTTAGAAGCACTCGACGCCCAGGACAAATTGCCTATGGCGAAGGCGTCATGACCACCACAAATTTCAAAAGGAGCTGCCCATCGGCATCGCCTCTTAAATGACGAAGGCCCGCACGAGGCGGGCCTTCTAAGCATTTGACTCACTACCTTATTTGCTTGCCGGCGACGAGGTAGAGAGTCCTTGAGAATCAACTCGGGCCTTACGGTCCGGGCATCTTCCTATCCCTTGAGAGGAATAGCATCATCGTACCCCACGAGATGCGCGCATGCACAGACTCACAGAGTCCGGGCGCGCCGCATGCACCAAGCCGTCCCACCGAAGCCTGGACCGCGCTAGCTCCCTTGCTTGCTGGACAGCCTCGCATGCGCCTCTCCCGCGACGGCGGAAAGACTTACCCACAGAAACATGAACGAACCCTAACGCCAGCACTTCCGGCTTTTCCTGCGGCAGTCCGGATCTTCGGCAAGGACGGCACATGCACGGCGATCTTCCTTGACTTCGACTCCTCAGTCGCGGGTATCGACCGGGTAGAAGCCGATGTCCGAGCCGTTCAGACCTGGTTGCATTCATGCGGTGCACGGTGGATTGAGGACTACTCCCCCAACGGCGGACGACACGTCTACATCCCGCTGGAGAAGCGTGTCACGTTTTCGGAAGCCCGAGATCTTGTAGAGGCCTTGGGTAACCGTCACCGAAGCCTCGATAAGTCCCCTCACCAGAACCTTTTGCACGGCTGCATGCGGACTCCGGGTTCTCCCCACAAGCGCGGCGGCCACCAGGAACTGGCCATGAGCCTCAGCATGGCTTACGACGTCGCCCGCCGGCCCAACTCAACCTCCGTCTGGGCCGCCATGAACGCCGACCTAGCCCTCGAGATCAGCGCTGTGCGTGTGCTGCGTTTGGAACAGACGTTCACGCCAACGAACGACGAAACACCCAAAGTTCAACACCCCACCGGCCGTATGTCCCGGCTTATGAACCAAATGGCACAAACAGGACTCTATGATGCGAACCGCTACGCGTCCGACTCCGATGCCCGGCAGGCAATCCTCGTCGCAGCAGCGGCAGCCGGGATGGAACTAACCGATGTGGAACGCCGGATGGTCCAGGGGACCTGGCCAGGACTGGCCTCTTTCTACGCCCGCTATGCCTCCCGGCACCGACGTCAATCGCTGCACCGTGACTGGCTGGAAGCGGTTTCCTATGTAAAGAAAAACCCAGGATCCAAAGTAGGAAATAACAATGCCCATAAATCCCCCACAAGCCAGCCAGCTACACACGCCCTAGGGAACCAAGCAAACTCGATCTCTACGAACTCCAACGCCGAGCACCAGCACATCCGAACCTGGCGCAACGCTCTAAGGCTTAAGGAGCACACTTACACCGATTCGAGGACCGGGCTGGCTCGCAGGATGGTTCTAAGGTCGCTTGGGGAGGCTGCACACATGACCGCGTCCAGGTTTGTGGAATTTGGTGTCAGATCGATCGCAATCGCTACAGGACTTGACCACACGACTGTCGGAGCCCATCTGAGAGCCCTTCGGGAAGAGAACGACGGCTTGGTGACCCTGGTCGAGGAAGGACGCGGCACTAAAGGGGATCTCTACATGCTTACCGTGCCGGAAGATGTGAAGGCGGCAGCCGAGGATTTGTCCTGGCAGAAAGGCAAAATCCATGCCATGAGGCCCGTATTCCGCGAACTCGGCCTGCCGGCGGCCTTTGTTTACGAGGCCTTGGAGCACTCCCCCGGACTGTCGACGACCGACATCATTACGCTGACTAGGCTTTCCAGGACGACTGTCAGCGAAGCCCTCGAGGTAATGGCTGCATGGAACATGATCGCCCGGGACAACAAAAGAGCCTGGTCAGTGGTCGCTGGGACGTCGTTAAAGGACCTTGCCGAGTATTTCGGGGTCATGGAAGCTGTCGCCGCGCAGATGCACCGCTACCGGATAGAACGAATCCTCTGGAAGGAATGGCTGTCCAAGAACGTCAACACTGTAGCTGAGCTCCTCTCCCCCGGTGAGGATTACCCGTGGGAGGACTTCGAAGGTCCGCCCGACGACTGGGCCATGGCAGATATGGCGTTCACACGGGCAGGGTGATGCGTCCTAAACGAGTCAGCCAGCCCTAGAGTCTGGTAGTGACGTACTCTGTAAGTCCGGTATTTGCGAACTTACAGAGTCGCGGTGTCCTATCCCCGAAGGCGTCAGGTTCGCAGGGGCCAGGCGGACGTGACACTCCGTATGTATTTAGGCCCGTGGGGTTAGGCCCAACGCAACGCGGAGCTCATCCTCAGTGGAACCCACCAGTTCGTTCTGGCGCTGCAGAAGTAGGTCTACGGCAACTCGGATCAATGTGTTGTCCGTAATCCGCTCTCCCTTTTCCCGACGGGCGCGTTGAACCCTAGTAGCTAGTACCGTCAGCTCATCGGCTTGGTCTGCATGCAGGCGCAATTCCTTTCGGACCAGTTCCGTGTAATGGGTATGACTGGAAACAATGGGTCGCTCAGCCTCATCTGCCGTCTGAGTCGAAGAAGAATGAGCGTCGGTCCTCTCCTGCGTGGCCGGAATGTCCGACTTCACTCCCCCACTTGACTCTGGTGCAGGGTCAGCAGCCGGAACGGGTGCGTCAGCCTGTCTTGTCGAGGGTGCTTGTGACTCATTATGCAAAGCAGCGGCCTCATGGACAATATGCAGGGTGGGTGCCTCTCCACCGAGGTCAATAGGAGGGGCTTCCTTAATCTCCCGTGTCTGGTTTGCAAAGTTCTTGAATCCACCTCTGAGCGCCATTGAGTTCAGCCCTTTCTGGTCTTGGCCCAGAGACTGAAGAGTTCCAGGGCGACGTCTTTATAATCCATAGTTGCTTTCTCAGAGTTCCGGGTCTTTTCGTAGGAAGTGACCACCGTCCCGTACATGGGCGCCCGTTCGTGAGCCTTGTAGGAGCGAACAAAAGAGTTGCATACGAGGATCCCCTGCTCTCGCAACATCTCTTGGGCGTCCAGCGCATCCTGCGGGGAGCGAGAATCGGCTTTAGTGACAACAACTCTGTAGTCCAGACCGGAGGGTTGGACTATCTTCTCGAAAGTGTAGACGAGAGGTAAGAGGGCCAGAGGAGTGGCTTCTGTCGGCATCACAATGAAATCTGACTGGCCAACGATCGCCTTGAGCACCTGAATGTTTTCTAGGTTGCCAGGAGTGTCGACGAAGACCGTGTCATAGTCGAGACTGCGCATTTGTGTGAGCGCTTCGGGATCAGTTTCAGTTGCAACGTCGAACTGCAACTGCTCCTTTTCCGGAAGTTCCTCGGCGTTGGTTGCCCACATCGTTACTGAACCTTGTGGGTCGGCGTCAACGACAAGCACCTTCGAGCTCTGAGCGGCAACGGCGGCAAGATTCATCACCGTGGTGGTTTTTCCCGCGCCGCCTTTTTGGTTGACGACAGATACGACTCTCATGAGTGCTTCCTTAATTTCGGTTTCCGTGGCACTCGGACGGACTGCGGATAGGACTCCGCCAAAGGTGGTCAACCCAAAGGGGTTGCTCATCTCGATTAAACGGAGAAACATCTGCTAGTCGCCGGCAAGCGCTACGCCAAAATTACCAGTCACTCTCCTCAACAGCCGTACGAATCGCCGTCGACGCACAGAGTCAGTGAGTGCGGTTGTCTGTGACTCCATGACTCCGTAACTCTGTTAGTCTGTGGTTTTTTGTGTTCTCGTTAGCAGCCGGTTCGCCCCTCGGGAATGCCTGCGTCCTTCTTATTGCCGCTCGGCCAGCATCCCTCAAGGGATTATGGGAGCGAAAGCGTCCAGTGAGCGCTCTCCAAATCAAGGGAATTGGCGGACAGATACAGAAGATCCTCGACTCGCGCAGTCTGGGATCGGGCCCTGGGGCGCTATTCCCCGGACTCTGTTACTCCCGGAGCAACAGACTCAGAGAGTTCGGGGGTTTGACGATTAAGAGGGAAAGGAATGCGATGGTTACTTCACGGCGGCGGCACTCCCCCAGCCAACACGCCCCTGGAAACCCTGGCACGAATTCCCGAGGCTTACTGGGCTGGCATTTCTTCGATGATCGGTCAAGGTGAAGGCCCTACTTCCGTAGACCCGGCGTCGTCTTCGTCCTGCGGGTGCTGCTGATTAGCTAGTCAGTCAGCGTGGCCTGCAGTGCGTACCCCTCCCCCGCGAACGTCCGATTCCCTCCTATGTTGCTCGACTGGCAGCCCTAAGACCAAGGATTCCGGCGCGGGATTCAGCGGTCAGGTTCGTTCGTAGACTGAAATGAAATGAGAGGAGTTTGGAGTTGGGCGGGCGCTGTCGTGAGGCGCCGGATGCTGCATGACTCTGGTACTTCCGTAGTAACAGACTCCGGTGGTTTGTGAGTTTGTGAGTTTGTGGGTTTGGGGGTGCCGGAGTCACAGAGTTCGTGAGTTGGGTAAGTTGCGTGGGGTGTTCCCTGGCCGGCTCCGGCGGCCTCGATCCCACTGATGCGGGAACTCCCGGAGTCACAGATTCACGAAGTTTGGTGGTGGTGGCGCTAAGGAGTATGGCCTACGGACTCGCCGACTCCGGTACTTCCGTAGTAACAGACTCCGGTGGTCTTTTGGGTTCGCGGGCGACGGAGTCACAGAGCTTTGAACTGGCTGTCGTGAGGCGCCGGATGCTGCATGACTCTGGTACTTCTGTAGTAACAGACTCCGGTGGTTTGTGAGTTTGTGGGTTTGAGCGTGCCGGAGTCACAGAGTTCGTGAGTTGGGTAAGTTGCGTGGGGTGTTCCCTGGCCGGCTCCGGCGGCCTCGATCCCACTGATGCGGGAACTCCCGGAGTCACAGACTCACGAAGTTTGGTGGTGGCGCTAAGGAGTATGGCCTACGGACTCGCCGACTCCGGTACTTCCGTAGTAACAGACTCCGGTGGTCTGTTGGTTCGCGGGCGACGGAGTCACAGAGCTTTGAACTGGGCGTCGTGGAGGCGCCGGATGCTGCATGACTCTGGTACTTCCGTAGTAACAGACTCCGGTGGTTTGTGAGTTTGTGAGTTTGTGAGTTTGTGGGTTTGGGGGTGCCGGAGTCACAGAGTTCGTGAGTTGGGTAAGTTGCGTGGGGTGTTCCCTGGCCGGCTCCGGCGGCCTCGATCCCACTGATGCGGGAACTCCCGGAGTCACAGATTCACAAAGTTTGGTGGTGGCGCTAAGGAGTATGGCCTACGGACTCACCGACTCCGGTACTTCCGTAGTAACAGACTCCGGTGGTCTGTTGGGTTCGCGGGCGCCGGAGTCACAGAGCTTTGAACTGGCTGTCGTGAGGCGCCGGATGCTGCATGACTCTGGTACTTCCGTAGTAACAGACTCCGGTGGCTTGTGAGTTTGTGGGTTTGAGGGTGCCGGAGTCACAGAGTTCGTGAGTTGGGTAAGTTGCGTGGGGTGTTCCCTGGCCGGCTCCGGCGGCCTCGATCCCACTGATGCGGGAACTCCCGGAGTCACAGACTCACAAAGTTTGGTGGTGGTGGCGCTGAGGAGCATGGCCGAGGGACTAAAGGGCCGAGGGGTTCATGACCAGTCAGGGTGTGCTGGGTGGGTCCGAAACGACCGCTTGAGGCTCGTTGCCGGAATCCAACTCGGTCGCAAGGTCGGAAGGGACGTTTGGACCATTTGGCGGGGGAGTGAGCCTAGCGGGCTGACTTGGAGTGTGCCGCGGCGGAGCCTGTCCAGCTTCCACGTGGCGACCTAGTCCCCTCCGCTGAGGCGATCGATCATTGTGTCCAGCTCGGGGAGGCTGGTTCAAGTGCCCTGATTCCGTGGTCTCGATAGATGCGTTCGCACGCCGCGGCCTCCAGATCCCGGGGTGGCAGGGCGGTGTCCTGCTCGGCCGGGCTCACAGGGGCGTATCCTCCGAGGCGCCTCATACGGTGCCCTCCCAATTTTCTTATCAAAGGGCAATTTCCCTTGTTTCTTGGACGAGTAGGTTGAGACACATTATTGGGACAGTGGGGGAGCGCGAAAACCCGGGTACGGAGGGGTGCGTCGGCGGGACCGGGCGACCGGGTGGGCAAAGTCCTGTCAAAGGATCCTTTCCTGAGATGCCTGCCAGTCTCGACTGCGCCACAAGTTACTTCCGCATGCATGGGGGGACCGGTTCTGGAATGTCTTATGAGACAGGCCTATTTAAGCGTTCCGCTACGCTAGTCGACTGCGAAAACTAAATCAGTCAAAACGTTGGCGGCACCCTTTTATGAGCGGACAAGGGGACGGCAAGAATTGGCGCTTCCGGAACGAAGACTGGAATCGTGAGCAAGAACCTCGTTGGGTCCGCCGATGAGCTCCATGGAGAAGTGCGCAGCATGCGTTGAACGCCGCCGGAAACCAGGGTGCCGGGACGTGACCTTCAGCAATGGCCGTGTCAAAAGGACCGAACCGTTGACCGGGGTGGTCCGGAGAAGCTACACCGCAAGCGCAGTGGAGCAGATCATCATCGACAAGCACACCACCAACACCGAGTAACCGGACAGCGAGCCGGACGGCTGACCCCAATGCAGCCGCCCGGCCACCCACCCCAGCAGGGCCGGGAACCTCCCGAAAACCCCGGATTTCCTTTGCAGAGGGAAACCAGGCAGGTCCGGCACATGCCGGCCCTGCTGCATTTATGAGAACCTAACAGCGTGTGGCGACAGGCTGGCGACTTGAGGCTCTTACATCAACCTGTTCCCGCGGTCGAAGCGTATTCACCACCCTGCCGGAAGGTTTGCAAGCAGGAGAACCCTTTCCAATAATGCTCGACGTCCATGTTGGCGAGCGTGAAGGCGAAAGATTGCGACTCCCGAAGGGCAGTGCTCAGCCGGACGGCATCAACGAATTCAATCAAGATCCTGAGCTTAAGAACCCACCGCCCCGAGAGACTGGCGATGTGGTACTGGGTGACCTCTTCGTCATAAAAGCGGTCGAGCAGTTGGTGGCTCTGATCGTTGCGGATGTTCTTCATGGTCCTGACCCAAGAGATCAGGTCCGGCCCACAGAGACCCGGCGCCATGCCCACTACTGGGGCTGCCAGCTCCGCCACACGTTGCTGGTAGCTGGGCTGATCGATATGGTTCAGGGCTTCGCTGAACAACCTGCCAGCAAGGGCTTCATCCTCGAAACCGCTTACGACAAGATCCCTAACGCCCGCTTCTCGTGCCGCGCGCGTGGCGCGCTTCACGGCGCCATTACTGAGGGGGGCGAACGGGCGACGTTCGCCGAACAATCGACGGTGAAGTCCTTCAAGGGCGGTGGCAACCGCCTGGGCATCGATCTGGAGTACGCCGGCTGTGGCGGAAGCGATGTAGGGCAACGGGTCCAGCTTGAACGCCATGAGTAGCCAGCGAGCCAAGTGTTGGAGTGAGATCTCGTTGAGCGGCAGAAGCTTTGTTCTCGAAAACTTTGCCGCGTCTGAGGGCGGTGGAGAGCATTTGTACCAGTTCCCGTTGTCGAGCTGAATCTCTACGTGAGACAGATCAATCGGGCAACCCGTCCACAGCACCAGGAATTGCGTGATCGCCGTCATGACTCCCTGCCGAACGACTCTTAGTTCTGCGGGGTCCGACAGTTGGACTTCTAGACCAGGTCTGTCTTCAAAGGTCCAAGGTTTTAGCGTACCGCGCCAAGGGCCTTCGGTGACAGCAGACGGAGGGTCGTTGAGCCATCCCGCGTGGCCGGACGAGAACTTCCAAGTCCATCGGATGCCGTGAATCGGGTGTTCGTGGCCGTCGACGTAAGTGCCCAGGACATGGAAGGAACCATGGAAAGTCTGTGTAAGAGGGCCAAGGAAAAAAGGGCTGGTGTCCATATGGGCATTGAGAAGCGTTACTGCGCCATGAGCATCCAGCTCACCCAGGATCGTGCGGGGCGCGAAGTCCGCGACAATCGCCGCAGGGTCATCACTGATAGTGATGTAGCCAGGGTGTACCTCGAGATCTTGTGGGGTGACGCAGAATCCTTCAAGCTCCAAAGAATAACTGCTCTGTTCCAGCGATAGAGTCCCTGGGATGCGGGGGCCATTGCCTACCCAGAATATTCCTGCTCTGTCATCGCTCACACGGCTACGATATATCTGAACCGGCGCTGCCGATGTGCCGCTCCCGGAGGGTATTTCCGACCAGGCCATCGATGCGCCAAGAACGGCCGTTCATGCGGTCGACCGGGTAAGTAAAGGCCGGCTCGGACCACGTCGAGCGCAGATTCCGATTTTACTAAGCTAGTGCCGGTATGGGACGCGTCCCGGGAATGAAGTTTGCGGACGGTCAGGGCCTTCCGTACAACATTGCAGGCAGTGTTGAGTGAATACGCGATGATCGTTTCGTTGGAAGTCAACTGGCCGTTGAGGACCTTGGACACCCCGTCGTCGTCCTGTGCTTGAAACACTGTCAGGTACCTCCAAGCCCACTGGCGGCCATGGGCAGCTGCGGAGCAAAATTGCCAGGTCAGGGCGGCGTTTCGAACGTGGAAGTGCGTGGAAATTTCGTCAATGAGAGGCAGGTGTTGGAGAGCCGTCTTGACTTCTTTTTGGGTAAATCCATGCCGGTCCAGGCACGCAGTGAAAATGTCTTGGAGATCTTTGTCTATCTCAGCCGTGTGGTCCACAGCCCTGGCTGCTCGTATCTGGTCGAGGAGACCGCGGTACTCCAGAGTGAGTGCGCGCACGGCGATCGAGCGTGGCTCATCCTGTTGCAGGACCCAAAGAGCCGTGGATGCGTTCTCAATTGCTCCACGAATCAGGGTGTACGGGGCAAATATGTGCTGCGAGCCGGCGTCGACGATCACCATTCTGAGGGCGTGGAGGTGGTCTACAGCGGTTAGTAGGAGGTAGCCGACTACGTGGGAAGCCTGGTGCGGTTCGCTCATCGCGTCAGCAAGGTGCAAAAGCGACCCAGGAGCGGTTTCGTAGGATTTTATATTCCCTTCATGCCAGTCACTGATGGCAGCGAAATCACGGCGCATACCGGCCCAAGCCCGCGCAGACTCCCGCGTCCGTGTTCTCGGCAGATTCACTGCCGTCAACACTCAAGGCATGTTTCTTCGTGATTGGGCCCCTGGTACTCCACGTCAACTTCCCTTGGCATGTGCATGCGCACGAAGAACGTCGTTCAGTTCTTTGCAAACAGCTCTCTGTTGAAGGGGACGTTCTTGTACTGAATGCGGACGATGACGGCCGTGTTGGCCTGGAAAGAAACCCCGGACAGGGACTTCAGATCTTCATCCGGTTCCAAGCTTCCGTCGTCAACTTCAACCTCATAGACCGATCCGCCCCCTGCTGGCTGGGTTTTGGTCGTTGGATCGGACCACATGCCGGCATATACACGGGCCAGCTTTACATCCGAGGTCAAGTACACCTTGTCCGGGCGTTGGGCTATGTCGGTTAGGCCGCCTTCCAGAGTCGATTGGAGGGTGGTGGACAAGATACCAGTCCGGCTCGGGGGCAGTATCAGTCGGTTGTCCTCGAGCCCAGGAGCGCCGCCGTGGAAGAGGAAAAGTTTGGTCATTGATCGTCGTCGATCAGCGCCAAGAATCGCTCGAAAAGTCGTTCTTGTCGTTGAATGAGCGAGGGCAGCTTTGCGAAACCGAAGAGACGGTCAGTTATCCTGTCGAGCTTTTCATGCGCTTCGATCAGGTCAGTTGGCATCGCCAAGGGATTGTAGAGCTGATTCAGGCTCGCTTGTGGGTGTGCTTCGCGAGCGGCAATGACGGCTTTTCCCGCTTCAATTAGGCGCTGCCGCATGGACGCGTCGACGTTCGGGAGTGGGTAGTTGTTCCACGTCAAAGTGCTGGAAAAGCGGGGGTCAGATTTGAGTCTTCCCCCTACGGTCTTCTGCCACGTCATGAACATGGCAGAGGATATAACCGCGAACAGGAAACCGTCAGGATCCGGTGTTGTGAACGTTGCGTCCCCAGGCACAACGTCAGGCGTGAAATAGGCGACAGTCGCGTAGTCCCGGTCCTCGCTGAAGTGGCGGGGGATGCAAAGGAAGTTTGTCAGAGGCTGTTTTGGACGATGAAACCGGTACGGCTTGTTTGCGTTTTTCGCTATGTCTTTGTCGCGGTCGTCTTCACTGCGCCAGGCTCTAACAGCCGCGATGTGCTCGCGTAGGATGTCGTTCTCTGTGATTAGTTTGGCATCTGGCTCTGGCATCCAGATGCACCAGCGGACCTTGTCGTTGATGAGTTCCTTAGCTCCGATGAAGCGCTTTACATAGCGGGCTGCGGAAGGATCCTTGCGGAGTTCTTCTGCCTCACCGTCGGTAAGGAAAAGATTGCGACCGTCCCCAGCCATGGATCCGAACCCGATCGTGCTGGTCAGGGACTCGTTTAGTGGAGTGGACCTTTCCCCGACGTAAATATTTTGCGCGTCAATGAGGTAGCCGTTGATCGTCGATACGGAGAGAACCTCGACCGGGGTCCCTTTTAGCAGTGGGTAATCGAAGAGTCGAGGCGTGGATGCCTCACGGTCGAAGCCCACTATTACGCAATGAACCTGGGCGGGCCCGGTTGCTTCTGACTTCCAGAGGAATGTGCGGTGGGCAAAACGGATGCGCCAACCATCGGTGATCAGTTTTCCGAAGAGCGGAGGAACGTTCGTTCCCTGCACGATGGAGTTTGTGGAGACGAAGGCAAAGCGGCCGGCCGCCTTGTCGAGATACTGTCGCGCCCGAATAAACCAGCTTGTGACGAAGTCTGTTTCGCCGGAGTAGTCCTTGCCCCAGACCCCTTTCATGTGGGCAGTCTGGACGTCGCTGCGTTCCTTTTTTCCCAAAAACGGCGGGTTGCCAAAGACGTATGTCGTGACCCCGTCGGTGGGAAATTCAGCGTTCCAGTCCGTGGTCAAGGCATCATCGTGAACGATTCTGGCGGCCGCCTTGATCGGCAGAATGTCGGGGGCGCCCCCGAGCGTATGAGCCATTTTGGTGTTTGCTTGGTGCTCGACGAGAAACATTGCTGTTTCGGCGATCTTGGCCGGCCACCAGCTGACTTCGATACCGCCGAACTGATCGGGTTTTACCTTGAGATCCCACGTGGCGTCCAAAGTGAAGGTATTTTGCTCGCCCCGGAGTTCGCGCAGTCGCTCCAGCAACCGCAGTTCAAGGTCACGCATCTCGCGATAGGCAACGATGAGGAAATTTCCCGATCCACAGGCAGGGTCTAGATATCTGATGTTCTCGAACGAGTTATGAAGCTTGACCAAGGCCTGTTCGGAGAGCCATGCGTCCTGCAAGCGCTCCTCCATCTCGTCAAGGAACAGTGGCCGAAGAGTCTTGAGGATGTCGGCTTCAGAAGTGTAGTGCTCGCCGCCCGCGTGACGTTTCGCCTTGGAGGACATGCCTTGAAACAAGGACCCGAAGATGGCCGGGGAGACCTGACTCCATTCCTCTTCCGTTGCCCGTAGGAGCGCCTGACGCATGTCGAAGTCAAAGGCTGGAATGTCTACCCGGTCCTTGAAGAGCCCGCCATTGACGTACTTGAAAACGGCCATGTGACTATCGAGTTTGGAAGACCTGGTGGGCGAATCGAGAACCTGGAAGAGCTGAGCCATAAGGGCGCCAGTGTCCGAACCGTCTTCTGCCGTGAACTCACGGATGAAGGTCTCGAAAGCATCCTTCTCCCAGAGCCCTTCAGCGTCGTCCCCGTACAGAAGGAACAACAGCCTGGTCATGAAAATCGATGCCTGCTCACCGTCCTGAGTGTCGACGGCCGCATCTACATCGCCCAACAGGGCGTCATAGAGGGCGCCCATAGCGCGGGCTGCCTTGATGCTTACCGCTCGTTGCTCCTCAGACGACCGCTTCGGAGCCTGATAGCCGGAGAGGAAGGCAAAACGCGAAATGTTCCTTGGCAGTTTGGAGATCGGGAAACGGAAGGGCGGATCCAGAGGTGATTCCAGATCGGTGATTTGGACCTCAGCGAAGTCGCTCGTCACGATGTAGCGGGGCATTTCCGCAGGCTTGAGATCGCCCCCTGCTAGATAGTCATCGGCTTGGTTGCCAGCCCCGTCAAGGTCCTTGCCGAGCGACTTGTGTTCCGCGATCATCACTCCGGGCATGAAGACGTCAATGCGCCCCTGCTGTCCCGTAGATGCTCGCTTGGCCCAGCGTTCAAATGTGGCCGTTGAGTAGCGGTCAACGCCGAAGATATTGAAAAAGTCATTCCACCAAGATTGCGCTTCGGCGTTCTCGCGACCTTCGTTCTTCCACTTAGCCACGAAGGCTTGTGCCCGCCTGGTCATCTCTGTACTGCTAAGCACCTTTGACTTAGTGCTGATCCCTAGTGCCACGGTTTATCCCATTTCCCCATAGACCGGCGCACAGAACGACGGCGAGCTAATGCTATAGGTAGTAGCTCAGAGTGCATGGTTGACACTTGGGCGTCATCAATTTGGAAGATAAATCTTCGTGCAGGGCCCCCTGCGTCTACGGAGCAACGGCTTCGAACATTCCCTGCAGTCGAGTTCGAAAAACGACACTTCATCATGAGACCCGACCCGGACCCGGAGGTGTTGGTAGCGATCCGTACCCTGAGGGAATGACAACATCAAAGGCGCCGCGAGGAAGCCGCCTGCTCGCCATGGTCGCCCCTGAACTGGCTGCACAGTTTGTTGCGGAGCGGAATGCCGGGATAGACCTTGCTGCGCTCAGCGCAGGGTCTCCGAAGAAGGTCTGGTGGGTCGGACTTTGCGGCCACGAGTGGGAGTCATCGGCGTACAATCGGCTGCTAGGCCAAGGGTGCCCGTTCTGCGCCGGGAACCGTCTGCTTACGGGCTTCAACGATCTAGCCACGCTCAGACCCGACCTCGCGGCGGAATGGCACCGAACTCTTGTTTTCACGAATTTGGCCAACGCTAATATGCGGTCAGCGACGCTTAAGAGAGCTAACCTCTACGCCGCGGATTTGAGGCTTCCTAGTTTGGCTGAAGCCAACCTCGGGCGCGCAAATTTGAGGGCGGCCAGATTGGCAGGAGCTGATCTCCCCAACGCGAACCTCTCGGGAGCAGATCTTTCGGGTACGGATCTATCCTCGTCAAATCCAATTTCTCCTACGGGCTCCCTCCGTGTTGGGACTCCGAAACTGTATGGCCTGCTGGGGTGCAGGGGCCGGACATTTCCACCCTGAGGTGCGAGGACTTGTGGCCGCCTGTTCCTTGATGAGGGCGACCCGCACCCTCATGACCCGCACCGCCGCTAGTCGGCGCTGTTGGCGATCTGTTCGATCTGGGAGTCAAGGCTGTAGCCCGAGAGTATTCGCTGGGTTTGTGCCCGCTGGAATCTTTCATGTACGCCGTTAGCGTTTACTCCTGTTATTAGGTATGGAAAAACCCGCCATAAGCGGGATCTAGGCACTGCATGTCAGTTGTCGTAATGTCGGGTTATGGTTGCCGCCAGCCCGGAGAAAGCTAAGGAGCCCTCTCAGGTTCCTAGTAAAAATGCGCAACGAGTCTCCCGCCGGAAATTCTCCTTGCCACTGCTACTGCTTGAGGTGGGCATCGCGCTGGCCTCCGGGGGCTTGTCAGGAACCGTCGTGGCTGCCTGGTCTGTTTCCGAGCAAGCCCGAATCGACGATATAAGATCTGAAAGAGAAGGACAGCGGGAGGAGTTGCGGTCCGCTAGAGAGGCACGGCAAGAAAACCTTCGCTTCGTTAGGGATCGGTCGTCCTCGCAAGTGGTGGAAAGGCCGTTTCAGGAGATAGATCTAACCGGGCAGAACCTCACAGGCCTCAAGCTTTCTGGGGCTGACTTCAGTGGGGCTGTTCTAAAAGATGCAAAGCTGGGTAGATCTGACCTTGTAGGTACCAACCTACGAGAGGCCGATTTATCCGGGGCCGAGCTAAATAGCGCAAACATGCAAGGGGCATCTTTATTTCAGGCAAATCTAAAGGACGCCAACCTTGTTTCCGCCAATTTGAGGGGAGCGAATTTGGCATGGGCAAACCTGGAAGGGGCTATTCTCGTTCTGAATGATGTCCGCAGGGTGTGTTACGACGACACGACCGTATGGCCCGCCAGATTCACGCCACCGGTAACGCGCTGCAACTTTTGGCCTCCCCCCGGTAATCCCTAATAGCCAGCGCGCCCAGCTTCTGGACCGAGGTAGACGCTGAGGCGCCCCTTGGTTCCGGGTATACCCAAGGGGCGCCCAAGTCCAGGCCGTTGAGAAGACTTCTTTAGGCTTGGGGATGTGGAGGAGGAAGCCGTCGTCCATGCCGTCCGGCCGCCTGAGAGGACTCCGCTGGGCGCTTGGAGGTCAAGGAGTTCTTCGAGTTTTGTGCGGCCAGACGGTTGTTCTGCGCGTAGAGGTTGACGACCTTGTTTCAGCCGTTTTCAAGGGACTGTTGCACAACAGCTTTACCATCACGCTGTCGCCGGACAGTTGCGCCTGGTCAAGGAGTTTGAGGGCCTTTTCCTGCCCGCCGCTTCTTTCGAGGGCTCCGGCGCGTTCCTGTGCGTCCCGGACAGAGCCCGCTTCAACGAAGGGACGCCGACGCTCAGACCACTCGGTGGTCTCCTGCGAGGGCGGTCCCTTGCGCGCTTGCATGGCGGTTGTCCGCTCTGGAGAGGGTAGAAATTTCATGGACTCAGCCTCGCACATAGGCGTCCGGGCCAGTGAAGACGCTTGGATGGCCGTGAACATCTATCTTCCGAATACAAGCGGGAGTGCCTGCATGCTCTGCACTGAAGGAAAAGCAGGGAGCGTCGGACGCCCGCTACTACTCAGCGTTTCCTTGGGATGTCACCGTCACACTCAATCATTAGGCCCTGTCCCTGGCCCATTGGAAAACAAAGGCATCCGCAGCGTCCCGGGCAGTTTTTAGCCGCGCTAGCTTCAGCAGTAGCTCGTCGGCTACTTCATTGACCTCCTCGGCGGCTGCGTTAGTCTTCGTGAAGTTACGGCGAGCCTCCTCGTAATCAGAGAATGTCCGCTGAGCACGAGTCAGGCATAAGGATGATTCGGATAACGCGCCGTTGAACTCTTTCAATGCCGGGCGACAATCCGGTTGCTTCCCCAGCAACCGCAATAGGTGCTTCCACCATTCCGGCTTCGCCATCAGATCAACCATGATTCCGACATCTTCAGACAGCGCCGCGAACTCGGCGGCTGTCTCTGCTGAGACGTTGCGCTGTGCCGCGCGTGCTTCAGTGAGGTGCAGTGGCTTCTGTAATCTCCGAATGATCGGGGCCATGCTCTGCACAATCAGCCGTTGATACTGGCTGTGATCCGAAGCGTTCTCCATCACGGGCTTAACGGCTTTCTTGGCGAGTGCTGAAATAGGTTTGAGCATTTCCGACGGTTCCATCCGACGATCCTACGTTCCCCACTACTCATTGAGGGCAGGGCCTGTTCTTGGTGCGTCGTGCGCCCAATGACGCCCCGGCGGGGGCATCTTGCGGCCCTAGCAGCGCCGTTGCCTTGCGCCAGGCAGTGCGGGGTGCGCGCCAGCAGCGGGGCAATCCTGAGGGAACCCCCCACGAATGAGTGACTTACGCAGCAGGAGGGTCAGCTAGAACGACCAGGACTCAGATCTCGCCAAGCCAAAGAAGTTCACTGTTTCGACACCTACGGCGGCGGCAACATTTGGTACTTTTTGGTTCTTGTCTAACACGCCGTGGCCAGCAAGTTTTTCTTCCGTGACGATGGCCCGGGCTTCCGCTGAAGCGTGAGCGACGAGCCATGGGTCAGCAGCGTTGAACTCGCCCTGAACCCACCCAGGGAATAGCTGGGCAATTTCCGCCACAGTGGCTACCTCTTCATCGGACACTTCACAGACAAAACCGTCGTATCGTTTGGCCCAGCCGTGCAGGTCGTCACCGCCGCGGGAGAGCTCATCGAGTACGTCTGGACACATGCAAAGCCTACCGACGTCAATCATTGACTCCAGCGCGTCCCACGGCCCTGGAAAGATGTCACGGGGATAGTGCCGGTTGAGGTTGATGAGGATGTTCGTGTCCACGGTGAAACGGCTCATGCTTCTCCGCTCCTATGCAGTTCTTCCTGCATTTTCACGAGGGTTGGTACCCGGGTCTGGAGCATGTAGCAAGCGTCGAGGGCATCTATGCGGTCCGTTTCCAAGGCTCGTATGACGGTTTTGACGTAGCGGGGTCCGAGGTCTCTGTAGCGAAGCCGCCAGTGCGGAACAAAACCGTCGCGCTGTGTCTGACGGCGGCGGGTCTCCGCCCAGCGCTCGTCAGATGCCGCTCGAGCAGCCTCTAACGCTGCATGATCGATCATTCCAAGGGTTTTGAGGCGGACTGCTGCGGCTAGTTCGCTGACCTTGAAACGGTTCGCGATGGCTTCCGCGGCTTCGGTAGGAGGTATCGCCCTGAGGAATAATTCGACCCGTTGCGCGGGCATCAAAACTTCCGCTGCGAAGGCGTTGCACAATGCCTCCGTGTCGCTGTTATCCAGAACGAGGCACACACCGCTGGAACGGTTGAGGAGGTGTCCGACTTCGTGGAAAAGAGTGAAGACCTTTCCATACGCGGAATCAGCGCCGTTCAGCAAGATGAGGGGCAGGACATCGTGGTGGACTGATAACCCGCGGAAGGTGGAGACGTCGATGCCGGTGGTGTGGAAGACCTGGAAGCCTAAATCCTCGAGTTTTGCCCTCCAGTAGGAGAAAACTTCGTTGGCGGAGAGGCGTGCAAGGGGATCCCCCCCTTCCGCGGAGCCGACGACGGCAGTCTTGAACTCTGCAGCCCTGGATGTCATCTCGTTCCAAGAGAAAGGTCCATGTTGCATTGGGGCTGGAGGCCCTGCCAGTTCCAGGTACGTTCTCCGGTAGGTTTCGGCGCGCTTGATCTCTTTGAGGAGCGCTGCAGGTAGATGTTCATCCTGGCGGCCACGGAAATCCGGCGTGGCGGGTATGCCTGTGTCCTCGGGAGGCGCTACGAAAAAGAATGCCGGGGTCCGGTCCAGGCGCTTGGCTATGTTTCGTAGCTGGACCAAGGTAGGGAAGGTCTCCTGGCTCTCCCACTTCTCAACCTGCTGTGGACTCACGTTCAGGCTAGCGGCGAGGCCGGGAACATCCAGGCCAAGGGCTTCCCGGGCCCAAAGGAGGGTCGGGCCATGGATGGGCGCACGTACAGTCATACCTCATCCTCCCCGTCCCTAGTACGTTGACCTTACCCAATTTGCTGTAGCTGTCAGTGTTCGGCTCTCAATAAGGACCTAAAACGTGGATTGATTGAGTAATAGTGAGGAGCTCTCATCCCTAAATGCATGGGCTTAATTGAGTCTCAGACCCAAGCAGTGCGAGGCGGCATGCCTGACCTCCGATTCCCTGGCAATTCACTTGTCGTTCCACCGTTCGTGTGCGGGCTGTCGGCTGATGCCAACGGCGCGGCCGATATCGGCCCAGGATGCTCCTGCGGATAAGCGTCACGGAACGTTCGACTCCCGGAGGCGCTATCCGCGCCGGACGTTCCGGGATCCGGGTGGACGGCCGCGCGTTCTGCCGTCACGCCAACCTGGAAGGAGCCTGTTGAGCTGTGCTTTTTTGTTCTGGTCCAGTTCGTCGCGGCGGTATTTCATGCGTTGGATGTGCAGCCACATGCCCAGGAGTCGTTCTTCTTCGCTGCCTGTCTTCTTGTGGCGGGGCCAGTCGTTCCCGGCAGCCATGTAGGTGGTGAGTTCGTGCAGGCGTTGGTTCCAGCGTTTTTCGTCGTCGTCTTTGCGGGTGCGTTGTTCCCAGCCGGGGATTTGTTTCAGGCCGTCGCTGTAGGTGGGGGAGAGGGTGCCTTGGTCGTGGTCCTGGCGTCGTCGGAGTAGCCAGGTGGCCAGGGCTCGTTCCCGGGTGAAGGGGGACTTGGTCGAGGGGAGCCGCCCTTCGGCTTTGTACAGGGCGATGGTGTCGTGAAGGTTTTGCAGCCCGGCGAGAGTGACGCGCGTGGCCGGAGCTTTGCGCGACGCATTGCGGTGGTCATCCCTGATGAACGGTTCTGCCGCGGCGGCGATGGCCAGGTGGTAGCGGACCGTGCTTTGAGCCGCGCCCATTGTGGCGGCGATTTTGGTAGTGGTGAGGCCTTGCCGATACATCTGGACCCACTCAGGGTGCGGTGCTTCCCGCTTCTGTTCGGGCATTCCGGTCAGCTGTCCGTGCGGATGGTGATCAGCTTCGTGCCCTCGGGGATGGCGGCCTCGAGGGCGGCTTTGGCGGTCTCGTAATCCTTGCCGTGGGCGGTGATGTGGTCGATGCTGCCGTCGGTGCTTTGGATTGTTCCGGTGACTTCCACGGGATCAGCCTAGTTGGCTCACCGGGTTCCCGCCGGTTGCGCGGCGAAGCCCTCCAAAGCGTGATGCAGCCGCGGTAGGTGAGGGAGGGAGTCCACGGGCCGTGCCCCGCGAAGGTCTGCTGCGGGGGTGATCATCCAGGTGGTGAAGTAGTTGTGCGGGATCTTCAGTTCCATCGCGTGCCGGAACAGGGACACCACGGCAGGGTGGAGCTGGCCGTCAGGGAGGAATTGGAAGCCCGGGCAGTAGGTGCCGTCGTCGATGAAGACCCGGACGAGCTGCCGCATCACCGGTTCCGGGTCCTCCATGAGTTCGGCGAGCCGGCGCCGGACCTGCTCCAGGGTGGGCAGCGCGAACTCGGCCCTGACGGCTTCCCAGACCTCGTCGGGCACGGGTCTGCCGATGATGGGTGGTGGCATCAGCTGCCGTCGTCAATGGACTCGAGCAGCCACTGCGTGGCCAGGGGCTGGCGGCGCAGGGTGAAGGTCCGCAGCGGGCTGTTGGTGCCGGGGATCTGGGCTTGGACGCGCCAGTATTCGACGCTGACCAGGTCCCCGCTGCCCACGGCGGCGGTGCGGCGGGTGTCCCACCAGGCGTCGCGCCCGTACCAGTGCTGGGTGTCGGTGGCGGGGTCCACGAGCCAGATCTGTCCGTCGTGGCGGATGGCCAGGGGTGTGCCGGCGGGGTCGGTGCGGACCTGCAGGTCGTGGGTCCGGGCGGGTGCTTCGGGGCTGATCGTCATCAGTTCGTTCTTCCGTGGTGCTGGTACTGGTGCTGTCGTGCAGGGGTGGGGTTTAGGCGGCTTTGACGAGGGGGAGTTCGTCCCAGTGGGTGGTGTAGCGGGGGGAGAGCATGTCCCGTTTCATGGTCCAGTCCGGCCCGCCGCGGATCCCGCCGTACCCCAGGCCGATCGAGCCACGACCATACTTTTTGGTGACGTCTTCGAGGAGGCTCCCGACGCGGCGTTCCTCGTGCGGGTTCTCAAACAGGGCCAGTGGTGCCTGGTTGCCGGTGGGCCGCAGGTCGGTGACCATGATCCCGGCCCTCGCGTACCGGATCCCCTCGTGGATCAGGGGCAGCAGGGCGTGGGCGGCCCTAGTCAGGATCACCGGGTCCGCTGTTGGCATCGGCAGCGGTACACAGACGGAGGGGTAGGAAGTGTCGTTGGGATTGAAGTGGGAGGTCCCGGCAAAAGCGGTGAGAACTTTGGCCTGCAGGTCGTGTTTGGCCAGCCGGGCGGAGGCCTGCTGCCCGTACACGCTCAGGACCTGCCGGATCCCCGCGGCTGTGGTGATGGGGGTGGCGAAGGAGCGGGAGAAGATCAGCTGGTCCCGGCCGATGCGTTCCTCCTCCATCGGGATGCAGGGGGTGCCCTGGAGTTCCAGGACGGTGCGCATCATGACAATGGAGAACCGGTCCCGGATCATCACCGGGTCGGCCCTTGTCAGGTCAAGGATTGAAAAAATGCCCATCACGTTCAGCCGCTTCGTCAGCCTCGTGGCGACACCCCAGATCTCGATGACCGAGAGCCGCTCCATGAGCCGTTCGCGCTCGGGTGCGGGGATGGAGTCCCAGTGGCAGACCCCGCCGAAGGCGGGATTGTTCTTCGCCCATTTGTTGGCCAGCTTCGCCAGGGTTTTGGTGGCGGCGATGCCGACGCAGACGGGCACGCCGACGTTCCGCCGGACCGCGGTCTTCATCTCCCGGCCCAGGGCGAGGAGTTCGGCCGGGGTGCCTTTGACGCCGAGGAAGGCCTCGTCGATGCTGTAGACCTCCAGCCAGGCCGAGTAGCGGCCCAGCAGTTCCATGACCCGGGCGCTGAGAGCTCGTAGTTGCTGGACAGAGCCACGAGTCCCCATTCCCTGGCCCGGGGTGCGAGTTTGAACCAGGGCTCACCCATGGGGATGCCGAGGGCTTTGGCCTCGGGGGAGCGGGTCACGGCGCAGCCATCGTTGTTGGACAGCACGATCACGGGCCGGCCTTCCAGGGACGGGTCGAAGGCCCGTTCCGCGGAGGCGTAGAAGCAGTTCACGTCCACGTGCGCGATCTGCGGCATGTGCCGCATCAGTGCCGGCTTAGCTTAGACATCATCTTCCCCAAACAGGGTGCAAGGTTCCCGTTGGGCGGAAAAGCGCGCGTTAGACATGGTGAAGGCACCTGGTGGCGACACCCCAGATGACCAGGTCCGACAGGGTCGGCACCCGGATGTCCGGATAGGCCGGGTTCTCCGCCTGCAGCACGACCCCGGTGGGTGTGATCGGCAGCCGCTTGATCGTCAGCTCCCCGTCCAGGACGGCGATGACGACGCACCCGTCGCGCGGTTCCAGTGCCCGGTTCACGATCAGTTCATCGCCATCACTGATCCCGGCGCGTTCCATCGAGTCCCCGGAGACCCGCACCACGTAGGTGCTGGTGATGTCCTTGATCAGGTGCTCATTCAGATCGATCCGGCCGTCAAAATAGTCCTGCGCCGGCGATGGGTACCCGGCAGCGACCGGCACCGGGGATATCAGCACCGACAACAAAGAGACGCCCGCATCTATCACGCGGGGACCGACAATAACGACCACAACACACCTTTTATTCGAATATATGTTCGACTCCTTATCCTACTCTCTGACCCTGACATTGGCTCTTCTCCACCATGGGGCATCCTCTGCAGGTGGCCGGAGGAGCCAAAAGACAACGGGCAGGCCCCGGCTCCGCTGCCCACAACCGGGGACAATTCTCAGAGGTTATCCACCGCTACGGCTGCGAGGGAGCTGCCCCAATGGCTCCCATTTCCAGCCCTGGATAACCCGAATTGACCCTAGCTGTGGACAGTTCACAGTCACCGAACGCTGTCCTTGGCCCCTCGCCCCGGCCACTGACTGCCTCATGCCTGGGTCAGCTGCAAGG
Source organism: Pseudarthrobacter sp. TAF60_1 (assembly GCF_052113505.1). Lineage (NCBI taxonomy): Bacteria > Bacillati > Actinomycetota > Actinomycetes > Micrococcales > Micrococcaceae > Pseudarthrobacter > Pseudarthrobacter sp. TAF60_1. Next base: position 81,346 of record NZ_JBFRDI010000010.1, on the reverse strand, counting down.
CCACATTTGGTGCTTCTTTAGTGTTCGGTAGGGTTGATCTTTTACGTCGTGTCCGCGCGGCGGCGGGGAGGGTCAGGAGTCTGACTATCCCCGCTAGAGCCAGGAGGACGGTGAAAGCGGCGAGTTGGCCGAGGAACATCAAAGCAGCCACCGCCAGTGTTCCGGTGTAGGTGAGGGCAAGGGTAAACGTTTCAGCATCTGGCATCGACGGCCATCTCCGGAGTAGTGGGGAAGCGAGGCGGGAGGCCCCGGTACAGGGGCGTGCTTTCCCGGTCCTGGTAATTATCTCCCGGCAGGGCAACCTCTGCCCGGAGTAAGGGAGCCTGTTTCTTATGTGGGATCAGCCACGAACCGGCTTCGTGAAGCTGCGCGGGGGAGTGGGCAGGCATTCGTATGTTCCTTGACGTGGTAAGGCAGAATGGGCCCATGTGCGGCAGATACGTGATGTCCAAAGCCACGGGTGACCTCCTGAGCTACTTTGACGCCAAAGAAGTAGAGGGCAGTCCGCCGCCACCGAGCTGGAATGTCGCGCCCACTCAGGACGTGCCCATCATCGCCGAACGGCTGGATGAAGACAGCATCAACCGGCACCTGCTCATCGGCCGTTGGGGTCTGGTGCCCTCCTGGGCGAAGGACATCAAGATCGGCTCCAAGCTCATTAACGCCCGCAGCGAGACGATTCTGGACAAACCCTCGTTCCGCAAGGCCGCCCTCAAGCGCAGGGCCCTCATTCCGGCAGAGGGGTACTACGAGTGGCAGAAGACCGAAGACGGCAAGAAAATCCCCAACTACCTCTATTCCGAGAAGGAACCACTGCTCGGTTTCGCAGGCCTGTATGAGTTCTGGCCTGATCCCCAGATGCCGGAGGACGACCCGGGACGATGGCTGCTCAGCTGCACCGTGCTCACCACCACGACCCAGGACGCCCTGGGGCACGTCCATGACCGCTCGCCAGTGATCATCCCGCGGGACTCATTCGCGGAGTGGCTTAACCCGGATATGACCGACAAGACCGAGGTGCGGAGCTTGCTTGACTCCCTGCCCGAGCCAGTCCTTACCCCGAGGATCGTCAGCACGAAGGTGAACAGGGTGGGCAACAACGGGCCGGATCTCATCGAGCCGGCCGCCTAAAGGCCCAGGGTTCTAACTTCTCGGTCACCAGGCCGGCCTGCCGGATGTCCCCGAGTGTTGCGCCCAGGCCACTTGGATCACTTTCACTAAGTGACGGAGCGTTGCGATAGTCAGTCCGGCTGGCTATTAGCACTAAAGGAGTCCATGCTGGGCAGGAGGAAAGCGAAATCGGTCAAGCCGATGGCTCGGATTCGTAAAACTCAGGTGCTGATCAGCGCTGGTTCGCCAGCGTTCTGTCAGGCCGTTACGCAGTCAGCGGCTTTGACGGAATGCCTGGTTATCGGCATCAGAACGGCGGGCGGGATTGCGTCCCCTACGATGGCTTCGCGGATCTCCTGCAACGTCCAGCGGCTCGACGTAGGAGCTCCTACCGATTTTGAGGTCCCGTCCCTGCGCAGAGGCAATGGACTGGTTCTCGATGGATTCCGCGTCCGGAAGCACATCAGCGGAGCCTCAGGTCCTCATGAGCTGACTGGAGTCCCCCGTACGAATGACTAGCAGGAATTATCGGCATTTCCCCGGGGAGCCCAACGTCCAACGCCTACGCCGAATCCACGGCTCGGTGGGCCTCGGAACTGGTCTATGTACAACGCTGCGAGGGCCGTGGCCGTCTGGAACGTGGACCCCGTGCAGCTACCCGCTCTCGCGGCCTAACCTTGTCAGGGGAAAGACGGGGCCGCATTATGACCGAATGAGGGGTGCCGGCCGGACCGGTAGGCGGAGTCGATAACCGGTTGGAGTTCGTCGAGTACAGTCCGGTTCCCGGGGAGTACGACATGGGCTAAGAACTCGGATTCAAGGGTGGCAATGCCTGACTCCGCCGCCCCGAGTTTGGCATCTATGGCCAGGGCCAGGGCTTGCCAAAACCTGCGGGTGGCGCGTTCGAAGGCCTTTGCCTTTGCTTCGCGGACGGGGCCCTCAGCAGTGTCCCCCGGATTGTCGAGATTCCATCCGGCTGCGGCAATGAAACGACGATCCGGAATTTTCTCCCGTCGCCCCTGAACGCGATTGCGCTCCGGTTTCCACGGTGACTAAGAAGCACGTCAGTCGCCCCGTAGGCCACGAGTGCCCGCTCGATATGTTCCCGCCAAGCCCCGCCGCTTATCGAGTCGCCCCGGGTATAAGAACTTGTCATCGTCCAACTATGCGCCTTTCGACCCTCAGCATGTCTCCCTGACGCTACGCCTCCTTGATGCGGCGTCGAGCTGGCGTCGTGGCCACGGTCTCGGGTCTCCTGGTTACCATTGGCATCGCCCAGAGCCTCAGTCCTGACAGCCCCTAAAGCCTTATGCCAGCGAAACGACTCTGACTCGGAACAGCGGCCAATGGTGGGACCCTTCCTGCGCCACCATTTCAATCTGATTCTCAAGGAGGAGTCAGTACTGACGACTACAGCACCTCCCCTCTTACCCGTGTCCGCCCTGCCACAAGGGGGCCGCCGGGTTCGATGCGGACGGTCCATGCTGTGGTGGGTTCAGGCAGGACCATGGCGTCTGGCAATGGCAACGGCGTCCTCGATTCCCAGGTGACAGGGCTCGCCGTGCCCGGGCAGGACCAGGCTCGCGCCTGTTGCCGCGAATTGTGTCAGTGACTCCAGGTTCTGAATGCTGTTCGCCGTGGCCGCGCCAGCGACGATATGAGGTCCTTTTCTACCCGTATAGGGGTCCAGCGTGACGAGGGTGTCCCCGGTGAACAGGATGTTCCGGTCCCTGAGGAACAGCCCGCAGTGACCTGCGGTGTGGCCGGGAGAGTAGATGACTTCCGGGGCGCCGGGAACGGGGAGTGTGCCGGTGTCCGGCATGGGGGTGGTGTCCCCGAGGCCTTTAACCCTGAGCGCACCGGCTTTGGCCATCCGCGCCAGGACCGGCAGCCCGGACGGGTGGGTCATCATGACGACCAGCCGGGACTTTTCGTGGCGGTAGCGGTAGGGTGGCGGGCGATGTAGGCGTCACCGGGGTGGACCCATACCGGGATGCCGTGCTCGGTGTGGAGGCGGTGTGCCAGACCCAAGTGGTCGAAGTGGGCGTGCGTGAGGACGACGGCCTTGATATCGGCCGGTGATAGACGGAGGCTCAACAGGCCCGCGGCCAGGGTATTCCACATCGCTGGAAGGCCAGTATCCACGACCGTGAGCCCGTCAGTGCCTTCCAGTACGTAGAAGTTGACGAAGGCGTCGGAGAATCGATGGACACCGACAGCCACTGTTGTGACCGGCATACGTTTTCTCCCTGGCTCTGCGCACGTGACCACAGCGAAAAGCTAAGAATGCTTATAAATTAGCAATGTGTCTACCCCTTGAAAAGGGCAAAGCCGGCCGCGGCTGTCCTCAGCTTTGCAACATAAAGACGCGAATCTCCGGCCTGTACACCATGGATGTGAGTATTCCAGTGGCGCGGCTCGGAGTGCGAGATAGCTGTCGTCTGTTGGCCAGTTGGCGCCGAAGAACATGCACGAACGGTTTGGGTGCCGCCTTCATACGCGTTTTAGCGGGGGCTGGTTTTTGCAGGAGGGTTTGATCTGCTGCCTGCGCTGAGCGCCGTCCTGATGTTGACCTTGGAGGTGTAGGAGATGGATCCGTACTGGAAGAGCCGGACGGCGAGGAAGAACATCAGTACCGCGCCGATGTAGAGGATGGTCAGGACGGCGGCTGCTTCCAGGAGGCTGAGGGAACCGAGCCCGTTCCGGATCATCGCTGTGACCGGCGCCGAGAACGGGAAGTAGGTGAAGACCTGCACGATGAGGGCTGACGGGTTGGAGAAGATCAGGGACACCGCGTAGAACGGGACGAAGATCAGGGCGATCATAACGCCCATGAAGTTCCCGGCCTCTTTGGCGGTGGGCATAACGGCGCCGATGGCGACGAGGGTGGTGGTGAAGAGGGCGAATCCGCCGAGCAGGATCAGGAACCCGAGAATCATGGGGATCGGTTCGAAGACGAGGGCGGAGAGGTCGAAGTCGGGGATGTTGATCTGTTCGCGGAAGAACAGGTAGCCGATGATCACGGGGGCGGTGAAGATCGCGACCTGCAGCAGCCCGATCGCGAACAGGGCGAGGACCTTGCCGCTGATCAGCGTCGTCGGTTTCAGGGTGGTCAGGATCATCTCGGTGACCCGGTTCTCCTTCTCCTCCAGGGTGGAGGAAAGCATCTGCCCGGCGAGCAGGATGATCAGGCCGTAGAAGATCACCACGTAGAACAGAGGAGGCACCGCGGACATGAACCCGCCGGACTCCACCCCGTCCTTGTAGGTCTTCACCTCGATGGCCGCTTTCGAGGCGGCCAGGGCAGAGAGCTCCGCGGAACCGATCTTGGCGTTCACGGCCTGGGTCAGCATGGCCTGGGCGACGGCGGAGTACTTGTTGTTCTCGAACAATCCCTGATCCGCCCCGTGGACCTGGACGTGTTCACTGGCCGGGTCGGCGGGGAACTCGAAGAAGGCATCCACCGTCCCGGATTGGACCGCTTGGATGCCGTCGCCGGCTGAGCCGGCCCGGGTGGCGTGGAACAGGGCGGCCTGCTCGGGGGTGATGAGTCCGGAGTCGTCGGTGTAGGAGATGGTGAACTCGGCGCTCTTTTGCGCGTCTGATGCCGTGTCGGTGGCGCTGTTGGAGGCGAAGAGCAGCCCGAAGACGACGGCCATGATGAACGGGACCGCGAGGGTGCCGACCCAGAAGCGTTTCTTGCTGATGGTCCGGAAGAACTCGAAGCTGACGACGGTGCCGAGGTTGTGCTGTGCCATGGTTATGCCCCCGCCATCTCGTAGGTGGCGGCCGCCTTGTTCTGGTCCCCGTAGACCCGGATGAAGATCTCTTCCAGGGAGACCTTTGTGGTCGTGAACGACCGGACCGTGACGCCGGCGGCGATGAGGTCTTTGAGGATGTCCGCTTCGTCGGTGTCATCGGCGATGGATAGCTCGGAGTAGTTGGTGTCGTTTACCGTCACCGTGTAGCGGGGTGAGGCGGGGATGGGTCCGGCGTGTTTGAGGCGGATGACGCGGCCGCCGAACTGGTTCTGGACCTCGTCGATGGTCCCGTATGCCTCGGCGGTGCCGTTCTTGAGCAGGATCACCCGGTCACAGAGCCGTTCGACTTCCTCCATCTGGTGGGTGACCATCACTACGGTCGCGCCCTTGGCCTTTTGGCCGGCGATGATGTCCATCAGCAGTCGACGGTTGACCGGGTCGAAGCCCTTGGTCGGTTCGTCCAGGATCAGCAGCTCGGGTTCGTTCATGATCGTCACGCCGAGCTGGACCTTCTGCTGCTGCCCGCCGGAGAGCTTGTCCAGCTGGACGTTGGCCTTCTCCGCCAGGGCGACCCGCTCCAGGTACTGCAGGGACCAGGTCTTGGCGGCGTGCCGGTCCAGGCCTTTGAGCCGGCCGAAGTAGGCCATGATGTCGATGACCTTTTCCTTCTTATACAGGCCGCGCTCCTCGGGCAGGTAGCCGAGGCGGCCGCCGTCCTCGGGCTTGAACGGTTTGCCGTCGATGTGGAGGATCCCGGCCGTCGGCTGGTAGATGCCCAGCAGCGCCCGGATGGTCGTGGTCTTGCCCGACCCGTTGCTGCCCAGGAACCCGAATGTCTCACCCCGGGCCACATCGAAGGACAGGTCCCGGATGACCGTCTTGTCCCCGAAATCCATCTTGAATCCGTCAATGTGGACGAGTGCTTCGCTCAAGGCTGTTCCCCCAAAAGGTGGCCGTTCGATAGTCTTTCGAGTCTACCGACGAGTAACAGCCGAAAGCCTCAGTCCGAGGGATGACAAAGGGGTCAATGCTCGCCCCGTCTCGAGAAGCCCGGAGCCCCAAAGGAGTGGGTCGGTGCGGACTTCGCGCCAGCCGGTTAGCACCTCGTAGCTGCGTCTCTCTGTCCAGGATCAGGGTGCACTCGGTTCTGTTAGTTTTCGAACGATCTTCTATCAACAGAGGATGAATATATGTGAACCGCCGAAGCTCCCTTCGACCGGGAACAAGACGGCCCTGACTGGGAAACCGAGTAAACTCAGCCGAAAACTTCAGATGGTGAGCGGCCCGCGTCCGCTCGACAAGATCAGGTAGGTATTTGGGGATGCTGCGCAGGGCCGACAACGTTAAAATTTCACACCGCCGGGGCTTCTGGACCAGCAACGGGGAGGCCACCATTACCGTTGGCCAAAAGCGCTATGTGCTGGGCAAAGTCAAGGAAGAACTCTTTCGGGAGCGCTTAGAAAAACAGATGCATTACCCGATGCGCATTACGCGGATCGGGGGCCGACATTACTGGCAGTTCCAGAACAAGTTCTACTGGGAATCAGAAGGCCTCAAATCGGATGAAGTGCACGCCCTGTTGATAACTCAGCAGCAACGCAAAAGGCAGCATATCGACCGCGCTCAAGCAACTGTCGCCATGGCCTCCGCGCCCCGTGGCGCTACCGTCCGCCAGGTGATCCCTGACGATCTGAAGCAGTACATCTGGACCCGTGACCAAGGCCAATGCCGAGCTTGCGGCTCTACGAGCGAGCTGCAGTACGACCACATCATCCCGCTAAAAATGGGCGGAAGTAATAACGCGGAGAACCTGCAAATCTTGTGTGGACCATGCAACCGCTCAAAATCAGCAGGCCTAACGACCCGTCGACCGAATTTTTTCTGACTTACTTTCGAGGCCACGTTGGAGCCAACGCTTCAACCATGACTCGCAATGTCGTTCTTCATCTATAGGGTCATGGTGTCGGCATAGCTTCGTCTTTGCCGGTGCGCACTATCAAAGGTCTATGAGTCACGAATGAATTGGGGAAAAATGTCCGCAGAGGGTTTTGAAGTCATCCGGGAGAGGCTGGCGGCGTCGAACAACGATTGGCCAAGTCGTCCATTCTCGAACGCGGACAAGCAAGCAGAATTCTTGGAGCGGAGGTTGGCGCGGGCCATCGGTGGCCGTGAGATTGTGTTTGCGACCGCAACCGTCGAGGGTGTTCGTGGTAACGAGCAGCCACGCCGCTACGTCGCTACGCTATTCACCGAGGACGCGATCTTCAGCGGGCACTTAACTGTCGACCTGGCTGCCATGTACCCACCGTCTGGAGATGTCCGCATAATTCCGCGCACGGCGATCCGAAGTCTGACGCTGCATCACGTCGAGCATGACGACTCATCGGCGCGGCCTGACCTTGTTTCCTTCACGGCAACGTTTGACGGCCTTGAACCGGTGGCCGTCGGGTTGCCTCGCTGGGGAATCGAGGGGGAGTCCAGTGCGAGCCTTTTTGATTCGCTTCAATCGGACCTCATCGGGTCATTACCCGCAACGACTGTGGCGAGGGGCTGAGGGAACGTGAAGGAATACACGCGCCTGGAACGATCGGACTATCGACCGCCGAATTGCCCCGCGTGCGCGCGGCGTCTTTCGTTCCAATGGTCCAACGCCTCGGCTGTCGAGGCGGAGCACAAAACCTGGGTACCGTCGGGATTCCGCTGCCCAGACCGTACGTGTGAGAATTCGGAGCCGAGCATGGCCGGAATCCCGGGGCTCGACTACTCATGGGAATCCAAAAGCCCCGCGGACTGATGATCGTTCGGCGGGGCTTTTTCGTGGGCACGTGCTCTTTCCGGGAGCTATCTACTCACGGATTGTGCCGCCGAGTTTTCCGTTGACAACTTTGGCGTCGCCCATCGGCGCTTTTACGATCCAGTTTGGGCCGACGACCATAACGGCGCTTGAGCTGCCGGTTTGGAGCTTCACCTGGCGGTCTCGCGCGGCGGGGGTTCCATACATGGCAGCCCATCCGTTCATTCCGCAGGTCCGGGACTCGCTGGAACCGTCCGGGAATTTCTGGACGCTACCCTCGCACTTGAGACCAGTCGACTGCACAGCTCTGATCAAATCGTCCAGGGTCCTATAGGTAGCGTCCTTTTCGACCGCCGTAGCACAGGCGGTACCTGCCAACATCAAGGCGAGACCCAGCGCGCTTAGTGACGATACTCGACGGAGCTTCTGCAACTTTCCCCCAAATTGTCCTTCGTGATGACCTCGAACCCCAAGCAGGTCTGTTGGCCCATCATATGCGGGCAAACGCGCACCCGATGAAACAGGTGGGACACTCGTTCGCGGTGTTCCCCGGCATCGCCGCCGTAAGCCTTGGACTGTAGCCATGGCCCTCATTCAAGCGTCAGATACCCAACGTCGCTTACCCTTCTCGATCGCCGCATTACTTACTGAATGGGACCGAAATGAAAAACTGGAAATCAGCATCATGCTGCTCCTCACCCCCGTCGTCCGCACCTATATGATTCAGGGCCTTTGAGCGTCGGGGCGCTCACGCCGTCGTCGAAGTCAAAGGACCAGTTTGCGCGGGGGCAGGACATCCAGCACTTCAACCGCTAATGAGTAGAGTGAGGCTAGATCTGACACTGCCCGGTACACGTGGGGAACGTATAGCGGATCGGGCCTTTTGGCGTACATCCTGGTTAGTCGCCGTTCAGGTCGAAGTCCAGGTCCAGGCATTCGGGGGAGAGAAGTTCCCGCCAGGTGGAGGTCACCCGGGCGTTGGGCAGTTCGGACGCGATCGGCATCCGGTCCGCGGCAATGAGTTGGTCCAGGTCCAGCCCGGTGAGTGCGGCGATGTCCCGCACGGGGACCTGGAAGGTCCGGAACGGGCCCAGCGGGGGAGCCTCATCCACGGCCGCGGGACGGGGCACGTCAGGCAGGTCGGCCAGCTGTGGTGTCTGGTCCACGACGTAGCCGGTCGCGGCGAGCTTGCCGTCCTGGAGGAACGCGGCGACTTTGAAGAACAATAGCGGTATGTCCACGCTCCGGTACACCGGATCGTTCTTCCCGAAGATGGGCCCGGTGAACACCACCAACCGGCGGCCGTAGTCGGCGGCATGTTCCTGCATGTAGGACTCCAGACCAAGCCACAGGTCCAGACCCTGGTTGAACTTCGCGGCCTGCGGTGCCGCGTTCGTGTAGTGGAAGGTGTCCTCGTTCGCCTGGGCAGCCTCGGCCCGGGTATCACCCCAGACCGCTGAGGCACGCCTCACCAGGTGCCCGCGGTCGATGTCGTTGCGGGCGTACAAACGCTCACCGGTCTGCTGGTCCTCTGGCAAGCGGGGGTCCAGACGCCACTGGATCCCGGACCGGTCCAGATCCATCAGCTTCTCCCCGTCGATCCCGAGCGCCGTGACAGCGGCGAGCCGCTTATCCACCCGCATCAGGACCGAGAAGTGCGTGTAAGTCAGCAGGACCGTCCCGATGCCCGCCAAAGCCGGCACCGGGACGGGCACACCAAGGAAGTCGGTGTCGAACCCTTCCCGGTCCGACAAATCACGTGCAGCAGAACCCGGTACTAGCAACAGTTCATCCATGGCCGGACACTAGCAGCCGGAGATGACAGCCTGCTGAATTTCCCTGGAACCTAAGGGGGGATCCGCATTACGATGCCTGGGGGGTTGTACCCAATGGGGACAGCTTTGAGCTGCGCGAAGGGCTCCACCTGCCCGCCAGTGGGCACAACGCCTCCCGGATCCTTCGGGAAACAGCAGGGGGTCCGCATTCACATGCGGACCCCCTGCTTTGCAAACATCCTGCTGCTTACATCTTCAATCATGCCCCAGGGGCTGGCCTCTGGCCACGACACAGCCCAAAGACCAGGGCACCTGGCCAAGGCACCTGGTCTCCGCTGCGCTCCAACCAGTTGATGGGCGTCCGCTGGCGCAGCCGGCTGGTGGGCGCTGCCGGTCCGTCGCAGGGCTCCTGCCCGTCATCACCTGATTTGTCTACGACGTTTTCTGGTTGCTGTCCTGCGGATTCTAGACGTCCGCTCCACCCCGTCTAGCCCCTGTCGTTCCTCCGGGGCCTGCGGCCCGGAAATTTCCCTGCGGCGCTCCTTCGTCGCTGATTTCCTCCAGGAATTTCCCGTCCCTTGCCCTGCGGGTAGACAGGCCTCCGTCGGCCGCCAAGCAAGCAAGCTTGCCAGCAACCAAAAAACAACTGTGAGTCTTGCAGTGGTTGGTCTGGGACTAGCTGGCAGTGTTGATGCCGGTCGTTCTGCCTGGTACGTGACTCGAAAAACAACTTGCCCCTTGTGGGTGCGTTTCCCCCGACTTGTCCGCGCTGGGTGGAGCGGCCGGTGTTGCCTGTCCCACGTCGGTGGCTTGATTAGAAGCTTGCCCAGCCTTTGCAGGTTGTGGCTCATCACAGTTTTGCCTCGAGGTGACTCTTCCCAGGTTCAATGTCGGCCGTCATGCGGCCGTTCTTGTCCGTTCGAAAGGAAGGAGGGTTGCAGCGTTGACTATCGTTGCTCAGACCCGCCCGTTCGTCATCGGCGTGGACTGTCACGCCCGCACCCACACTTACGCAGTCATTGAGGCCAGCACCAAGCGACAAGTCGCGAGCGAGCAGTTCCCGACCACGCCGGCAGGGATTTCCCGCGCACTTGCCTGGGTAGGCCGGAGGACGGATGGCGATATGGCGTGTCTATGGGCAATTGAGGGTGTCGGCACTTATGGTGCACGTCTGGCCAGGGCAGTAAGCCATGCTGGCTACGAGGTCGCCGAAGCTCCACGGATGAACGCCCGGGGTCGCCGGGGGATCGGCAAATCCGATCCGCTGGACGCGGCTGCCATTGGAACCGCTGTCCTTGGCCTGGAGGAGTCTCAGCTCCGAGCCCCGCGCCGGGATGAAGGAACCCGTGCCGGGCTCAGGATCCTGAGCGCCGCCCGGGACCAGTTGACCCGGGACCGAACATTGAATGCCAACGCACTACTTGCCTTGCTCCGGGCACATGATCTGGGAATCGACGCTCGTAAACCGCTGATTCCCTCCCAGATCGCCACGATCACCAGGTGGCGGGAACGACAGGAACAGATCGAACTATCAATCGCGCGCGAAGAAGCCGTCAGGTTGGCCCGGCGCGTCCTCGAAGTCACCACCCAACTGGCTGCGAACCAGAAGCGCATGACAGAGCTGATCCAGCAAAGCCCCGCTGCACCGCTGTTGGAAATGGTGGGCGCAGGGGCTGTCACAGTCGCCACTGTCCTGACAGCATGGTCGCATCCAGGAAGGGTTCGCAGCGAAGCTGCCTTCGCCTCACTGGCAGGGGTGAGTCCCTTGCCTGCGTCAAGCGGTAATACCGTCCGGCACAGGCTCAACCGGGGCGGTGACAGGCGCCTCAACCGAGCCTTGCACACCATCACCATGACCCGGATGGTCCACGACCCCGGAACACGGGACTACGTCGCCAAACGCACCCAAGAAGGTCGTAGCTACCGGGAAATCCGCAGATCCCTCAAGCGTTACATCGCCCGAACCCTCTACCGCCAACTTAATACCCTCTATGCCACGGCGGAACCGGCCTTAGTGCCCATCTCAAATCCCTAGGGTTCTGAGACGCTGAGGTTTCGAGACACATGACACGGCGCTCCTGCCAAAGTCATGGATCTGCACCAGAAGGGGGCGCTTCTTCTATCTGGTTTCATTCGCGTGACCGTACGGGTCAAACCCGTATCAGGAGGCGGTAGAGTCCAGCAGAGTTGTGTACCCTTCGGGTCGGTGGAAGAGCCGCCGACCGGCGCCATTGTCTTGAACTAGCCATAGGAAGGATCCGTCGATGGATAGGTCGTCCACTTTCCCTGAGATCCTGGCATTCCGCCGGTCTGAAGTTAGAAGAACGACGGCGTCTCCCGGAGCCAAGTCACGCCAAGTCGTAATCTCCTTGCGGGGCGGGTGCCAGTCCACAGGGTAGGACGTGGCGGGCTGGGCAGGTTCCATGGGGGTTGCACCTCCGGGGGTTTGCTGGCGATGGTGAGCGGATCGGGTGAAGCGGAGGATGTAGCCGACCGTACTGGGTCGGGCCGGTGACGTGAGCCCGGACGTCGACTGCGATCAGAATGGCCTCGTCGCTCCCATTAGAGCCGCTGTTCCTACCGCGCGTCCAAGACCTACTTGCAATGAAGCTGATAGGCCTAGGCTATTAGTGCTTCCCTGCAGCACGGGCCAGGCCGCTCCCTAGCCGCTTGCAGGGCCCCGGCTGGTTGAGGAGTTTGAGTGGATACCCGGAAACTAAAGTACTTTCTGGCCGTCGTGGATCACGAAGGTTTTAATCGCGCTGCGGAACATCTGCTGATTGCGCAACCGTCTCTTTCGCAGACGATTGCAAGTTTGGAGAGGGAATTGGGGGTTCCGCTGTTCCATAGAATCGGTCGGCGGGCTGTTCTCAGCGAAGCGGGGCAGGAACTTGTGGGTCCAGCCAGGTTAGTGATGCGGGATTTGGACGCGGCTCAGTCCGCGGTTCAGGCACTTCGAGGTATCCGGAGCGGCAGGCTGGACATTATTACGATGCCGTCCCCTGGGATTGAACCATTGACCTCCATGATCGCCGGATTCACCCGTTCGCACCCGTCGGTTCGACTGAACGTGGTAGCCGCGTTTACCCCGGAGGAAGTCATCGAATCGGTCCGCAGCGGCAGCACTGAGGTTGGACTCGCTGGGTCACCGAACCCCATCCGGGTCCCCGGAGTGCAGGTGCTGGAGCTGGAGCGCCAGCCGCTGATCCTGATTGTGAATCCGCAGGCCGATACTTTTCGGCCTGGAACTGCTATCCAACGGGAAGATCTGGCAGGGCACCGGTTGATCGCGAGTCAGCGTGGGTCTTTGATGCGCTGGCTTGTCGATGATGCTCTGGCCGGCGGTGTCGATCTGGAGATCGTCGTTGAGGTGGCGCACCGGACCTCTATCCTGCCGCTGGTCTTGGCTGGCGTCGGGCACGCCGTCATGCCATCATCCTGGGCCCCGCTGGCGCACAAGTCCGGGCTCCGCACCCTTCTCATCGAGCCGGTGTCCCACCTCGACGTGGCGATCCTGAGCCGCAAACAGGACCTCACCCCAGCCGCAAGGGCTTTCCTGAAAATTGCCGAGCTGCATGTAACAAGGCCAGAAGACGTGCCTCATCAGCATTCATAGGCCGATCCTATTTAGCGGATTGAATCTTGGTCTTGGACGCGGGTCGGTGGACGCCCGTCTACTTGAAGAGGAAGGAACGGTGTGACCCTGCTAACAGGCAAGCACCCAATACTCAACGAGGAGACACATCACCATGAGCACCACTCAGAAGTTCAACATTGCTTCGATCCCGGCCGACGGCGTGGGCAAGGAAGTTGTTGCCGCAGGCCGCCGCGTCCTGGACGCCCTGGCCGAAAACTCCAACGGCAAGTTCGCCTTCGACTGGACCGAGTTCCCCTGGGGTTCTGAGTACTACGCACAGACCGGGCAGATGATGGACCCCAAGGGCCTGGATGCCCTCAAGGACTTCGACGCCATCTACTTCGGTGCCGTTGGCTGGGAAAACGTCCCGGACCACATCAGCCTCTGGGGCCTGCGCCTGAACATCACCCAGAACTTCGACCAGTGGGCCAACATCCGCCCCGTGAAGTTCCTCCCCGGTGTCCAGTCCCCGCTGCGCAAGGCCGATAACACCGAGCTCGACTGGGTGGTGGTCCGCGAAAACAGCGAAGGTGAATACGCCGGCCTGGGTGGCCGCAACCTCAGCGGCCGCGGCCCCGGCAACGAGGTGGCCCTGCAGACCGCACTGTTCACCGAAAAGGGCTGCGAACGCATCATGCGCTTCGCCTTCGACCTGGCCCGCACCCGCACGGTCAAGAAGGTCTCCTCGGTGACCAAGTCCAACGCCCAGCAGTACGGCATGGTCCTCTGGGACGAAGTCTTCAACCGCGTGGCCAAGGACTACCCGGACGTCCAGACCGAAAGCGTCCTGGTGGACGCCATGAGCGCCAAGTTCATCCTCAAGCCCGAGGACCTCTCCGTCGTCGTCGCCTCCAACCTCAACGCCGACATCCTCTCCGACCTGGGCTCCGCTCTTGCCGGAAGCCTGGGCCTGGCCGCCAGCGCCAACCTGAACCCGGAGCGCCGCTTCCCGTCCATGTTCGAACCGGTCCATGGCTCCGCCCCGGACATCGCCGGCAAGGGCATCAGCAACCCGATCGGCGCCATCGCCTCCGCTGCCCTGATGCTGGACCACTTCGGCCTGCACGAGGAAGCCCGCCGGGTTGAAGCCGCCATCGAAGCCGCCACCGGCGCCGGCCACCTGACCCGCGACGTGGGAGGCGACGCCAACACCGAGGACGTCACCGAAGCCATCATCAAGGCCCTGACGCTCGCCCCGGCAGCAGTCTAAGCACGCAGTACCCCCCCCGGCACCGACATCGGGTGCCGGTGCCAAGCACGGGGCGGGTGGTGAAGCAGTACCGCCGCCCGCCCCGCACCAATCTTTCTTCAGAACATCCTCCAGCGACATTCCACAATGAGGTAGGAATCATGGACCACATCACCACCGCCGGTAACGCTAAACCGGCCAACAAACCCCGCTGGTACAAGCAGTTGTACTTCTGGGTATTGACCGCCATCGTCATCGGCATCCTGGTCGGCTGGCTCGCCCCGTCCACCGGTATCGCCATGGAACCCATCGGCACCACGTTCGTGAACGCGATGAAGATGCTCATCGGCCCCATCGTCTTCCTCACCATCGTGGGTGGCATCGCCAGTGTCGCTGACCTGAAGACGGTCGGCATGACCGGGCTGAAGGCGCTGACCTACTTCCAGGTCGGCACCATCTGCGCCCTGGCCTTCGGGCTGGTGGCCATCAACGTATTCCGCCTTGGCGAAGGCGTGAACGCCGACCCCGGCAGCATTAAAACCTCTGACTCGGCCGCGAAGCTGATCGACGCCGGCCAGCACCAGGAATGGTGGCAGTTCATTACCAACATCATTCCCACCAGCGTCGTGCAGCCTTTCGTGGCGGGTGACATCCTGCAGATCATCTTCATCGCGGTCGTCTTCGGTATCGCCCTGAACGCGATGGGTAAGGTCGGCGCCCCGGTCCTGGACGGTGTGCAGCGCCTCACCGGGGTCATGTTCAAAATCCTGAGCTTCATCATGAAAGCAGCACCGCTTGGCGCTTTCGGTGCCATGGCCTTCGCCGTGGGCAAGTACGGCGTCTCGTCCCTGACCAGCATGGGTGGCCTGATCGCACTGTTCTACGCCACGTCGATCCTGTTCGTGGTGGTGGTCCTGGGCTCGGTCATGGCGTTCCTTAAGCTGAACATCTTCAGCATGATCCGGCACCTCAAAGAGGAATACATGCTCATCCTGGGCACCTCCACGGCCGAACCCGCCCTGCCCGGCCTGATGCGCAAGCTCGAGCACGCCGGCGTCAAAAAAGAAACCGTCGGCCTGGTGGTCCCCACCGGCTACAGCTTCAACCTCGACGGTGCCGCCATCTACCTGTCCCTGGCCGCCCTTTACATCGCCCAGGCCACCAATACTCACCTGACTATCGGCCAGCAACTGGGCCTGCTCGCCGTCATGCTCCTGACCTCCAAGGGCGCAGCAGGCGTCGCCGGCGGCGGCTTCATCGCCCTGACGGCCACACTGGCCACCATCGGCACGATCCCGGCCGCCGGCATCATGCTCATCTTCGGCATCGACAAGTTCATGTCCGAATGCCGCGCCCTGGTGAACTTTACCGGCAACGCGGTGGCCACCCTGTTCATCGCCTGGTGGGACCGTACCCTGGACGCCGACCGCGTCCGCCGTGTCTTTGCCGGCGAAACCGTCGAACCGATGCCGAACGAAGACCCCGCCCATGTCGGTGACGTTACAGACATCGATGATGACCTCGTCGAATACGGCCACCACTCTCCCAGGCAGCAGGAATCCGCGGATGCGGCCCCTAAACACGCTGTCGACGTTGTAGCACCATCTGCTGACCCCCGTCCCGCCTACTCGGAAAAAGTCTGACATGACCAGCACTACCGCCCTGAAAACCGTGCGGACCCTCATCGCCCCCGACAAGTTCAAAGGCAGTCTCACCGCCAATGAGGTCGCACAGGCCCTGGCAGCGGGGCTTCGCTCCGCGGCTGATGAAGCCGGCACAACGGGAGCGGTCCAGTGCGAACTGCTACCCCTGGCCGACGGCGGCGACGGCAGCGTCGATGCCGCCGTCGCCGCGGGCTTCACCCGCCGCAGCTACACCGTCGCTGGTCCGACCGGCGACCCCGTTCAGACCAGCATCGCCTTCGACGGCACCACAGCCGTTGTCGAAGTCGCCAACACCTGCGGTCTCGCTTTGTTGCCGGGCGGCACGTTGGAGGCCTTGAAATCCTCCAGCCGTGGGTTCGGAGACGCGGTTCTGTTCGCGCTCAGCCTCCGCCCTGCCAGAATTGTCCTGGCTTTGGGCGGCAGCGCCAGCACCGACGGCGGCATGGGCATGCTGTCCGCCCTCGGCTTCACCTACTACGACGGGCAAGGTCACCAGCTCGATGGAAGCGGAACAGCGCTGGGACAAATAGAATCCATCCACCGAACCCCGTTGCCCGAACTTGTCGATACAGAACTGATCGTCGCCAGCGATGTCCACAACCCCCTCCGCGGCCCCAACGGGGCACCCGCAGTCTTCGGGCCCCAAAAAGGCGCCACACCAGAGCAAGTGGCGTTCCTGGATGAAAGCCTGGGCCACTTCGTGATCAAAATGGCAGAAGCAGGATTCGCCGACGCAGGGGCGCTGGCAGCACACGAAGGCGCAGGGAGCGCCGGAGGGCTTGGCTACGCCTGCCTGCTGCTGGGGGCGAAACAGGTCTCGGGGGCTGACTACTTCCTTGATCTGCTGGACTTCAACGGCCGCAAGGACCACTGCGATGTAGTGATCACCGGGGAAGGCAGTATCGACGAACAAACCCTCGCCGGGAAACTCCCTGCTGCGGTGGCCCGGCGCTCAGGCAACCGCCCCATCATCGCCGTTGCCGGACGCTCCCTGCTTCCCAAGGAGCGGTGGTCAGAAATGGATCTGACCCGTGTATTCACCTTGGCCGAGTACACCGACCGGGACTCATCCAAAGACCCCCAACTTTCCGCTGCGCTGCTGCAAAAAATCGGCAAAGACATCGGAACAAGCCTCCTGCAGCTCAGCTTCACTTAGCGCGGGAAACCAAGGCACCCGCCCGAGGGTCACACGGGCGGGTGCTTTTTCGTGGCAAGCTCCACGGCGCCTGACCCGACACCCACTACCCAAGGGCATTCGAAGCACCACAGACCCAAATTCAGGCTCAACATCAAATCCGCAAGAGAACCAATGGTAGGTATATGAGACGCGCAAAAATTGTGGCTACGTTTGGCCCGGCAATTGCCAGCTACGAAAACACCCTGGCGGTGCTGGAAGCCGGCGTTGACGTCGCCCGCATGAACATGAGCCACGGCGACTACACCGTGCACGACAACACCTACGAAAACGTCCGCAAAGCAGCAGAAGAGTTGGGCAAGGCCGTGGCGATCATGGCCGACCTTCAGGGCCCCAAGATCCGCCTGGGCCGGTTCGTGGACGGCCCGCACGCCCTGGCCTTGGGTGACATCTTCACCATCACCACCGAGGACGTTCCCGGCACCCAGGAAATCTGCTCCACCACCCTGAAGAGCCTCACCGAGGACGTCAAGGTGGGCGACGCCCTGCTGATCGACGACGGCAAGGTGGCACTGCGCGCCATCGAGGTCGACGACGTCAAGGTGGTCGCCGAGGTGACCGTCGGCGGCATGGTGTCCAACAACAAGGGCATCAACCTTCCCGGCGTGGCCGTCAACGTTCCCGCGCTGAGCGAAAAAGACGAGGACGACCTCCGCTGGGCGATGCGCCGCGGCGTTGACCTGGTGGCCCTCTCCTTCGTGCGTGACGCCTCCGACATCACCCGCGTGCACGAGATCATGGACGAGGAAGGCCGCCGCGTGCCGGTCATCGCCAAGATCGAAAAGCCGCAGGCCGTGGAGCAGCTGCCCGAGATCATCGACGCGTTCGACGCCATCATGGTGGCCCGTGGCGACCTTGGCGTGGAGCTGCCACTGGAGGAAGTGCCGATCGTCCAGAAGCGCGCCATTGAACTGGCCCGCCGCTGGGCCAAGCCGGTCATCGTGGCCACCCAGGTCCTCGAATCCATGATCGACAACCCGCGCCCCACCCGTGCAGAGGCATCCGACTGCGCCAACGCCGTCCTGGACGGTGCTGACGCGGTCATGCTCTCCGGCGAGACCAGCGTGGGCAAGTACCCGATCGAAACTGTGAAGGTCATGGCCCGGATCATCGAGTCCACCGAGGTCCATGGCCTGGAGCGCGTCCCCCCGCTGGGAACCAAGCCCAAGACCCGTGGCGGCGCCATCACCCGTGCCGCCGTCGAAATCGCCGACCAGCTGGACGCCAAGTACATTTGTACCTTCACCCAGTCCGGCGACTCCGCCCGGCGCCTCTCCCGCCTGCGGCCCATCAAGGCCGTGTTCGCCTTCACCCCGGTGGAGCACGTGTGGAACCAGCTTGCACTGACGTGGGGCATCCAGCCGGTGCTGGTGCAGATGGTGGACCACACCGATGCCATGACCGCACAGGTTGACCGCAGCCTCATGGAGATGGGCCTGGTGCAGGACGGTGACCTGGTGGTCATCGCCGCCGGTTCGCCTCCTGGAAAGGCCGGTTCCACCAACTCGCTGAAGGTGCACAAGGTGGGCGACCTCGCCGACTCCACCCCAGGGGGAGTGAGTGGCAGCAACCGCGAAAAGCTCGGCCCATGGTCGGAGACCACAAATCCTCGTGTGAACTGAAAGAAGAACTGTCTTACGTCGCCGGGGAGGAATTCTTGTGCGCCGCCACTGCGGCACAGAGAGAGCTACCCCATAACTCCCGACTGAGGAAGCGGTGGATGAACGGAAATGGATCCCGATCGTGCATCTTCCCGGGTTCTGGGTGAGCTTGTGAAAGCTACATAAGAGATCGTCTCAAAACCCTTGACTTCTAAGACGTCTCACCAAGACCAGAGACAGTGTCTCGAAAAGCAACAGCTTTTCAAGACACAGTCCACGGCCCTCCGGAGGGGCAGCGGCGGCCGCGCGAGCAGGCGGAATAACCGGCCACTCAGCGTCTCGTAAAGGCGTATCACCGCAATTCGTCTCGTAGTGGGCGAGTCGGCGACTTTTCGAGTCAGAATTGCTTCGTGAGGCAACTGGGTTACACCCGGGTCAGTACTTCCAGCCAAGACGCGCAGCTGCAGCTGGATGCACTGGTTGACGCTGGCGTGCAGAAACGCGATGTCTTTGCCGACGTGACCTCCGGAAGCAAGACGGCGATCGAGCGGCCCGGAATGAAAAGACTCCTCGAGTACGCCGAGGAAGGCGACACCGTTGTTGTGTGGCGGGTCGACCGGCTGGGCCGGTCGCTGATTGACGTGCTCAACACGGTGGCCCTGCTGCGCGGCCGCGGTGTCCAGGTCCGGTCCATCTCCGATGGCATCGACCCGGCAACCTCGACCGGCCGGCTGATGTTGAACATGCTCGCAACCCTTGCCGAGTATGAGCGCGAACTCATCGTCGAGCGGGTCAATGCTGGCATCGCTGCCGCCCGGCAAAACGGCACACGTTTCGGCCGGCCGCTGTCCGACCCCGCAGTCATTGCCGACAAACTCGCGATCGCCCAGGACGCCCGCGCCAAGGGCCGCACCGCCGAGGACGCCGCCCGTCTCGTTGGCTGGAGCCGCGCAACGCTCTACCGCCACCAGCAAGCCCGTGCAGCACGCGAGAGCACCACAACCTAGCCCGGAAACCGCACGCTGCCTGAAGATTCCGGTTGCCGGCTTCGTTGAGCCGGCGCCGAGGTCTACTGCACGGGCCTCGCTTCGCTCGGGCTGTAGAAGCGTTTTTCTGGTTTTTTGCTGCTGTCCTTCGGATCGTACGTGCCCGCTCCACCGGCTCAACCGTCCTGCGGACGGCTGCGCAGCCGATGCGTTGTGTCGGCGCTTCGCTTATTTCCTCCACAATCCATCCGCTGCTTGCCCTTCGGGTTGCCCCGGCTCCGTCGGGCACAGCTACGCGCTGCTCCGCCAGCAGGCAAAAAACGCCCGGGGGAGAGGGGAAGCTGGCCGGTCACCAAAGTCCGCCCCACCCACCGGATCCTCAGCAAAGGACGAGAGAAACCATGAACGATCGCATTGCACGCGCCGCCCTGACCCGCCTCTTCGAACCCGGCGACCGTATCGGGCGTGCCCTTATGGGCAGGCTCGGCGCCTACGCCGCGTTGCGGCTTGCTACCGGCGCGCAACCCGCGCACACCCTCCCGGACGTGACGCCCGAGGAACTGGCCGATGCGTTGAAGCGCTGGGCGCCCCGGGTGCCGGAGGTCGACCCGGAGGAAGACCTGGCCACCATCGAACGCCTCGGCGGCGGGTTCCTCATCCCAGGAGATGAGCACTGGCCGGAAGGTTTGGACGACCTGCCCGACGCCCCGTACGGGCTTTGGTACCGGGGCAACATCGACAACGGCATCCCGGCACCTTCCCGATGCGTGGCCCTGACCGGATCCCGGGATTCCACCAGCTATGGCGCCTCCGTGACAGGGGATATGGCATACGGGTTGGCCCAGCGTGGAATCTGCGTGATTTCAGGGCTGGCCTACGGCATCGATGCGCACGCGCACCGGGCCGCGTTGGCCGGGAACCAGGGAGGAGGACCGGTGACCGTCGCGGTGCTGGCCGGTGGCCTTGACCGGGACTACCCGTCCGGCAATGCTGATCTCGCGGCCGCGATCCGCGGCAACGGCCTGACGCTCTCAGAGCTCCCGCCCGGTTCCGCCCCTAGTAGGGCCAGATTCCTTCACAGGAATCGCATTATTGCCGCCCTCGCAGGGGTGACCTGTGTCGTGGAAGCCCGCTGGCGTTCGGGGGCGCTGAACACCGCCCACCACGCCGAAACCATTGCCAGGCACGTCGCCGCCGTCCCCGGGAGCGTGCACAGCGCCAACTCGGCAGGATGCCACAGGCTCCTGAAAGAAGGCGGGGCGGTGCTGGTGTCCGACGCGGCCGAACTGGCCGAACTCCTCGCAGACTAGTCCCTTCAGGTGGCCGTCCCGTTGCCGGGGCGGTCACCGCGGGCGGTCCGCCGTCGTGGCTGGCTTCCGCCGTGGGTTGGCGGCGGCGGACCGCCAACAGCCAAGGACGCATGTGGGAGACCGGGGCGCGCGGCCGCCGAAGTCAGGGACGCCGAAAGGAGATCCGGGGTGCCGTGGAGGGTTCGCAGAGCTCACCAGGAAAAGGGCGTCCGCTGGCGCGGCCGGCTGTGGGGTCCAGTGCCGGCTCCGCAGAGCTCCGCCGCCCCTGGCCCTGTTGTTTACGTCTTCGACGATGCTCCTATAGTCGTCAAATTGCTGTTGATCGTGCTTTTTAGTGGTTGGCTCGCTCAGCTGGTGCGGACGGTGGGAGGCAGGGGTTGGCTGCGTCGTAGGTGGGCGGCCGTTATTGCCAGCCAGGTCCAAGCGAGGACTACGGCTGCTGTGAAGCTAAGAACGATGACGGCTGACGTTGACCCGCTGGCAATGCCGACGAAGGCGGCGAGAAAGAGGATTCCGGTAGCAAGGGAGAATGCTCCGAGCCTCCGGTTTTCGGATGTGTAGAACCGGCGGGCCATAACGCAGCAGGCAGCGATGAAGGCGGCAAAGCCAATCCCTGCGGTAACGAAGTGAAGAAACCCGTGGAGGGACCCGGAGATAGGGGGTCCGGGAGGTGCGCCTTGAGGGAATCCGTTCATGGGATCGGCGGTGAAAATCCCCGCACCCACTAATCCGGCACCGTAGATTCCGACGAGAACCGGCCCCCAGGTGGCTCCTCGTCCGGGGTTGAGTGCGCGACGGAATCCGACGGCGGTCAGGAGGGTTAGGGCGCCGGTGAGGATCAGGTTTGTGGTTTGCATCCAGCCTAGGTCGCCGTTGGCTAGGACGCTGAGGTCGTTATGTGCCGCGTCGAAGCCCGGGCGAAGAAACGCCTGGGCATAGCTGACCAGAAGGTATAGGGGGCCGGCGGTGATGCCACAGGCCAGCAATACCCGCGTGGCAGAGGAGGCGGGCGGGCGTCGTTGGGATCCCTGATGTTCGGTCTGATAGCTGATTTTGGGCATGGTCTATTCCGGTCTGTGGGCGAAATGAATTTGGTGAGAGTGGTCAACGGGTCAGTTGGTGAAGAACCCGCGGAGTTCGGCTGCCATTGCTGCGTCTGAGACTTGGTGTGTTTGGCCCTCGAGGGTGCGGTGAAGGGCCTGGGGGATCGCGGCGGCTGTTGTTGCTTGAGCTGAGGTCATGACCGGGGCGGCTTTTCCACCGACCATGACAAGGGTCGGCACCGTGATTTTGGCGAACCGGCCGGTGGGTGCGGTGAAGTTGTTGGTAACGGCAATTTCATTGGGGAGGGTGTTGGCGGCGTCCTTTTGGCTCTTCCAGATCTTTGGCATGAGGCGCAGCATGAGGGGCACAAATGCAGGGACGCCGATCATCTTGACCAAGAAGTAGGAGACCATCGCGCCGCGCTTGTTTTGGGCGAGCAGTGAGTTCAGGTGCCCGGCGTGGTCGACGGGCGTTCCGTCGACGTTCCCGATTCCCGTGTAGGGGGCCTCGTAGGTGGCGAGCTTGCGCATCGGGATACCCGCCGCTGCTGCTTCGAGGGCGAGGGCCGCACCGGAGGAGATGCCATAGACGTAGGGGTCTCCGCCCGCATGGGTGATGACGGCGGCTAGGTCTTCGATTTCGCGTTCCACGGAGTAGGGCCGTGTATCACCGCTGTCGCCGCGGCCGCGACGGTCGTAGAAGTACACGGTGAAGGAGTCGGCCAGCGTGGTGGCCAGGGCCCGCGCCGGGCCGAAGGACCGGCCGCAGAAGGCGCCGTCAACCAGGACCAGGGAGGGGCCGGAGCCGATGTGTTCGACGGAGATGGGGGTTCCGTCCGCTGAGGTGATCTGGGTGACCTGGCTTTGGGCGGCGCTGGTTTTCATGCTGTGGGCCTTTCGAGGAGGGTGTCGAGTTTGGTGAAGGACAGTATCCATCCGGCGTGGGTCATGTCCCGGATCTCGTCGGTGAACGGGCCTTGATGGAGGGTCATGCGCGTCCGGTCGCCGTGATCGTGGAACTGAAGCCGCAGCACGACGTCGTCCACGGGCCCAGCCTCGGTCAGCGCTGTCAGTTGAATCTCGAGGGATTCCGGTGCCTGAAAGGCGGTGATGCGCCCCCGGATGGGGTGGCCGGCCCCGGTAGCGTTGTCGACCATGGTCAACTCCCACCGGCCCTGCTCCACGAGCTCCACGATGATGCTGTCCACGGGTACGTGAACTCCTTCAGGCCCGAACCATGAGGCGAGGAGTTGGGGTTCGGTCCAGAACCGCCAGACCGTGTCCCTGGGGGCGGCGAAAGAGCGGGAAATGAAAACATCGTGTTCTGTGACTTCCTGCTGGCGCCCCTCAGACATCTCGGCCCTTTCCCGTAGGTGGGGTGTCGCGCTGAAACGAGGCCAGCGCGCCGTCGAGTTTGTCGAAGGACTCACCCCAAAACTTCTTGTACCGCTCCATGTACTCGCTCGCTTCCTTAAGCCGGTCGGGCTCCAGATGACTGAACCGGGCAGTCGCTACCCGGTTCCGGGAGATCAGGCCAGCATTTTCCAATACCTTCAAATGCCTCGAAATCGCCGGTTGGCTGATCCTGAAAGGCGCCGCGAGGTCGGACACCTGCGCGTCACCGTCAGCGAGCCGCTGCAGAATAGCCCGCCGAGTCGGATCGGCCAACGCCGCGAACACTGCACTCAATTCATCAACCATCAAAACCATAACCTTGTCGTTATATAACCTTGTGGTTTTAGAGTAAGTCTGGTTTGAGTAAAGCGTCAAGCCTTGAGTCTCAGCTAACGGCGCCCGGTAACGCATTTGTCCTTGCTGCAGCTGTCGTCGGAGGTGTGCGGCGTGGCATTTCGGCCTGGTCGATGAGCCATTTCCGGTAGGCGCCGGCCAGGGCATCGTTGCGGATATGTCCGCGTTCCAGACGCGAAATGATGGAAACCCATTGACCAAGTTCGCCGGCGACGGTCGTTAAGGTCATGCCGAGGTCTGTCCGCCTGCGGCGGAGGTCGGAGTTGTCGGGTGCGGGCCGGGGATTGGTGATCTGACGGTAGATTTCCCTGGCTGCGTAGCGTTTGAGGCAGCGCATGATTTCGCGTTTGCTCTTTCCCTCTGACGTGCGTTTAGCCACGTACTCCTTGGTCCGTTGGCACGAGCCCATGCGCACCAGAACAACCTGGTGCAAGGCATTATTGGCGCTGCGGTCGCCGCCCCTGCTGAGCCGGTGGCGGGTTGTCTTGCCCGATGAGGCTGGCACCGGGGCGACGCCGACGAGCGAAGCGAACTGGGCCTCGTTCCCCAGACGGTCCGGATTGTCCCCGACGGTGATCAACAACTGGCTGGCCACTTCGGTTCCGACTCCTGGGAGATCACAAAGCATCGGAGCATAGCCGTCCAGGATTTCCTTGAGTGCAGCGTCAGCAGCCGCGATTTCCGTTCCCAGCGCTTGGCATCGGGCTGCCAACGCCTTGAGCGTCAGCAGAGTCACGTACTCGGGGTCAGCCATATGCCCGGAAGGTCTCGTGCGCTGCAGGGCAGGAATCAGCGCTGAGGTGGCCAGCGCCCGGTATTTCGCCCGGATCTTGTCCGGGGCTGAAACGAGGAGCGCCTTGATCTGGTTGATGGCCGCAGTGCGGGCCTTGATGGCTGATGCGCGCCCGGAACGTACGATCCGCAGGCATTCGACGGGGCCGTCTTTGGCCTTAGGGATCGCCTTGGTCCGCCCCTCGAGCACGGACTTGGCGGCCTGGTAGGCATCCAACGGGTCTGACTTCCCTTTGAGGCGACGGGCGGCCCGGTTCGGGCGGTTTACCTCCAGCACGGTGAGCCCTTCACCCCGAAGAGTTCGGGCGAGTTCGGCACCGTAGGAGCCTGTTCCTTCGACCCCGACGGCTACGACTGTGCCGTAGGAAGTGATGAAGTCGATGATTTTCCGGTATCCGGATCCCACGGCCAGGAATTCCCTGTCTGCAAGGGGTTTGCCGTGTTCGTTGATCACGGCTACGTGGTGTGTGTCGGCGTGGGTGTCGATACCCGCGATGACTTTTATTGGTTCGCTTGCCAAGATGGAAATTGCCCCTCAGTCGCGTCGAATGCTGATTGATCGGGCGCGGGCCAGGTGGGCAGACAAAACGGTAATGGGACTGGTCGTATCAGGCTCCTATGAGGTCATGTCCGCCTGGCCCGACACCCCTTTTAACGGACCTTGAGCCGGCGGACAGATCGTCGGGAAGACAGTGCCGCCTGGTACGTCAATTTTTGGCTGGGTCACGCCGGCTCAAGGACTGTTCCAGTATTACCGTTTTGGCTGCTGTCCTGACGGATTGTACGTGTCCGCTCCGGCCCGTCTAGCCCCTCCTTCGTCGGGGCCTGCGTGACGGGAATTTCCCTGCGGCGCTCCTTCGTCGCTGATTTCCTCCGGGAATTTCCCGCCCCTTGCCCTTGCGGGTAGACAGGCCTCCGTCGGCCACAGCTCCGCAAGCTTCGCCAGCAGCCAAAACAACAAGGGGGGAGAGGGGACACTAGCCGGTCACCAGGCCGCCCCCGGCACCGATTTGGTCCGCGTCCGCACCCGTTCCCAGCCGCTTGACAGACATAGAAGCGTCGGGGGAGAAGGGGAGCTGGCCGGTCACCTGAGCCGCCCCACCCACCGGAATCCTCAGCAAAGGACTTTCAACCATGAACGACGCAATCCGCATTTCCAGCCCCGCCGACATCCTCGGCTTCATCCCGCACACGCTCGGGTTCACACCCCGGGAGTCCTTCGTGTTCCTGACCCTGCGCGAGAACACCCTCGGCGCGACGCTCCGCGTTGACGCGCCCCTATTCGGGGACGCCGTCGGTTTCGCACGGTCCATGGTGAACTACCTCGCGGTAGACGAACAGGCCACCGCAGTCCTGCTGGCCATCTACACGGACGACGCACCGGCCGCGTCGGCGCCGCGCCCGTTCCACGACCACGTCGAAGCCGTGATTCAGGAACTGGAGATTGCTGGAACCCCGCTGAAGGACGCGTGGCTGGTCACCTCGGAGCACTGGCAGAACCTGCTGTGCGACAGCGACGCCGGGTGCTGCCTGCCCGAACCGCTGGAATCCATCACCGACGGGCAACTGAACGCAGAACTGATCTTCCGGGGGAGCAGCTACCAAAAGGAACCCGGCACCACCTACGCGCTGTTTACCGGTCCCGCGGACACCGCCGAGCAGATCCGCGAAGCCCTGCCCGGAGTATTGGCCGGAGAGCTGCACAGCGGCCGGACACTGTGGGCAGATGCCCTGACCCGGGACGGTTGGACGGACCCGGCAACGGCGGTGGCTTTGCTGGCTTGCTTTCAGCGCCCTGACCTGCGCGACGTGATGTTCTGCAACGTGATCGATCCGGAACAGCCCGACGCGGAGGGAAGCGGCGACCTTCTGATCGGGCAGGGAATCGCGCCGGACTGGAACCGGGTCGACCGGGCCCAGGAACTGGCGCGGCTCCTGATCGACGCGGCGCCGGAAGGCTACCGGGCGCCCCTGTTGACCCTGATCGGCTGGCTGGCGTACCTCAAGGGCCAGTCATCTGTGGCCGGTGACCATTTCGCCCTGGCCATCGCTGACACGCCTGGCTACCGGCTCGCTGAACTGATGGAACAGCTGGTGAACCGGGGAACCATCGCCCCGGTCGCGCAGGACGCCGCCACCGCGTATAAGAGGCACCGCTAAAAAGAACGGGGGCCGGACCGGTATCGGTTCGGCCTCCTCCGCGGTGGCGGCCTCCCCCGCTGGCGCTCCTCCGGCCGCCGATCAACGCTGACGCGGGCGAAGCAACAGGGGCGAGGCAAAAGACTGCCGTCGGGCTACAGTGAGAAGGCAACGGACCCGACTCACGCCACGGAGCAGAACCTTGAGCCACGACTTCATCCTCACGGACGACGACGCCGCACCCGCCGGCGCCACCCATGCCCAGGACGTGCTCGAGCTGTCCCTATTGACCATGGCTCAGGGTCCCTCCGCCGCCGTTGACATTTGCTGGGAAAAATCCCCGCTGGACTAAGTACTCCCCAGCGACGACGCTGCCCCACAGGTTTCCTTTTGCTGAGGGAAAAACAGAGGCCGGCCCCAAAAGGGCCGGCCTCACCCGTTAATACGCGCGGCTCCCACCTGCCGTTGCCCTTCCGGCCAAGATGCAGCGCCCGCGCCGGGAGGAAAGGTCCTCGCTGCGCTCGGGCTGTAGAAGCGTTTTTCTGTTTTTTGCTGCTGTCCGGTGGATCGTACGTGCCCGCTCCACCGGCTCAACCGTCCTGCGGACGGCTACGCACCGGATGCCTTGTGTCGGCGCTTCGCTTATTTCCTCCCACAATCCATCCGCTGCTTGCCCTTCGGGTTGCCCCGGCTCCGTCGGGCACAGCTACGCGCTGCTCCGCCAGCAGGCAAAAACATGGTGGGGAGACGGAATCCGGTACGTCAGGCACCCGCCCCGCCCCAGCGAAACGGAGCAACCACCTCATGAACACAACGACCATGACCCGAACGGTGGCGTAAAGGGCGGTGGTTCAGGTGGTGTCCCTTAAAGGATCCCCTTGCGGGCAGCGTACGGCGCCAAATAGGGCCGCAAAAGACCGCAATTTAACGCCGAAAGTCACACGCCACTTCGATGAGCGATCGAGGCCGGGATTCTCGATTCAAACTGTTCTTGAAATCCTTCGTTTGCGAGAAATGTCTCCCGACCAATGCGCGCCATGCGGGAACGTCCTCCGAGGGTGAGAGCCTTCTCGAGCAGACCGCCTCAGCTGTGCAAACGAGTATTGAAATGTATGCAGACGACTTCGGAAAATGACAGCAGTTCCCGCGGCCTAGGAACAGTGGAAGTGCGCGTTGTACGTATAAATATGTATAGGAAAATGCTCGAGATAGGCGGTAAAACCACTAGTCATTCAGTTGAATGATTGCTAAAATTGAAGTAGCAAGTCAGCCAGACGAACGAAACTCAGTTGATACGAAACCAGGTACTGAAAATGACTGCTTCACCTACCGCTTACACGGTTTACACCAAGCCCGAGTGCCCCAACTGCGAGAAGACGAAGGAGTACTTCGACTCCAGGGGCATCACCTACACGTCCGTGGACATCACCGAAGTGCCCGCGGCCCTGGAGTACATCACCGCTGAACTGGGCTACTCCCAGGCTCCCGTTGTTGTGAACAATTCTGATGATCAGGACCACTGGTCTGGGCTTCGGCGCGACAAGCTCGTGCATGCCGGCATGACCCACAAGGCTGCGTGAGAGGCCGTGACCGGCACCATGGAAGAGGACCGGTTTCCGATCCTGCCCCGCGCACTCTACAACGAGGACGAATGGTTCGGCCTCGAGGCCAACCCTGAAGGCACCATCAGCGTCCCCTTCGTGGACCACTACGCCCCGTACCCGGACTGGACCGGGTTCGAGGACGAGAACGACACCCGGAACCCCCTCTCTCGAAAGGCACCCACCCTCATGGCCGGAGAAACCACGATCACCGTCATCGGCAACCTCACCAACGATCCCGAGCTGCGTTTCACCCCGAGTGGATCAGCGGTCGCGAACTTCACCATCGCCTCCACACCCCGGACCTTCGACCGTGCCTCCAGTGAGTGGAAGGACGGCGAGACGCTTTTCCTCCGGGCGTCCGTGTGGCGCGAAGCCGCTGAGAACGTCGCCGAGTCCCTGACCAAGGGCATGCGCGTCATCGTTTCCGGTCGGCTGAAGTCCCGCTCTTACGAAACCAAGGAAGGCGAAAAGCGCACCGTGATCGAACTCGAAGTCGATGAAATCGGCCCCTCGCTCCGGTACGCCAAGGTCAACAGAACCCAGCGCAGCTATCAAGGCGGGCAGGCAGGTAGTGGTTTCGGCGACCAGGGGAACGGTAGCAGGGGCTCGCAGTCAGCCCCGCAGGATGACCCGTGGGGTATCCCGGCGGCCAGTACCGCCGGCGGCTGGGGGACCGGCCCCGACTCTGAACCGCCGTTCTAAGCGTTGAAAAGTAGTAGTAGGAGTAGTAGCGTTACTACTCCTACTACTGGAGAAGCCGCCATGATGACGAGTGTGAAAGACCGTGTGTTTGCCGCCGCCGAGCAGATCAGCGCCGAGCGCCGCCCGACCGTCTCCACGGTCCGTGCCGCCGCGGGTGTCAGCAACGCGGACGCTACCCGGTATCTGAAGGAATGGAACGAGGAGAAGCTCGCTGCCGGGGGACAGGTGGCCGCGACGCCGGCCGCTCTGCTCGAGCAGGCGACCCGGCTCGCCGCGGCCTGCTGGGCCGAGGCCTCGACCCAGGCCGCCGAACGGCACGCCGCGGTCGAGGCGGCGTGGGCGCAGGAACGCAAGGACAAGGACCAGGAAATCGCCGAACTGGTGGCGGATCTGGACAGGGCCGCCGTGGAGAAGGAATCCGCGGCCGCGGACTTCCAGGCCCGCATCACCGCCGTGGAGTCAGGAGTGAAGGCTTTGGAGCAGCGGCTGGCCGCCCTGGGTTCGGAGCTCGACGAAGCACGTGCGGCAGAACGTGCTGCCGCGGGCGCGGCAGCGGAGGCGGAGAAGAAGCTCGCCAGCGCCGAGGCGCGCAGCACCACCTTGGAGACGGTACACAACGCGTTGCTGCAACGCGTTGCCCCGGAGGCAAAGGCTCCCGGTGCCTAAGAAGACCAAATCCTTCTCGCCCTACTTCACTGAATCCGACGCCGATCAGGTGCGCGCGGCCGTCCAGGAAGCCGGGCATCTCGAGGGGTACGCGTCCATTAGCGACCTGATCGAGGCGGCGACGCTGCGGGAAGTGAAGCGGCTGCAGCGCAAATACAACGGCGGCAGGAAATGGCCGGGGGTCCCCGCGGGGGAACTCCGCCCCGGGCAGCGCACCCGCGAAGAAATCCGACACCGGAACGAGGACAAGTAAGCATGCCGAAATCGAGCAACGACATCGAGGAAATGCCAGCATTTGAACCGGGGCAGCCGAGGTTCCCGCGGCTGCTGACTCTCGCCCAGGTCAGGGAGATCCTGAACGTGGGCATGCCGGCCGTATACGCCTTGGTTTCATCGGGGGAGCTGCGTGCCCTGCAGCTTAGTGGAGGCCGCCGCATGTGGCGTGTCAGTGAGGATGACCTCGCGGACTACCTGGAGCGCTGCTACCAGGAGACCCAGGAACGCATCGCCGCCGGAACCATCAAGGCTGAAGCCCTCGACGGCGAGGACTGAAGCAACGGTCATCGCCTTGGCTGTCAGTGGCAGGTGAAAGGATCTGAGAATGGACTTCGAACACGCCGTTCAGGCCTGGACCGTAGGGCAGTTGCGTGACGCCCTCGCCGGGCTGCCTGATGACCTGCCAATCATCGTGGACGTCGCCGAGGAACCGGGTGGCGATACCGTTCAGGAGCAGGTTGTCGTCCATGCTGGTTTCGGTCACGGAGTCGATGGCCGGGGGGAGCCGTTCGTTGGGAGGGAGTTTCGGATCGGCTGTGAGTTCCCATCGGGAACCTCTCTGCAGCGCGACCGATAACGGCCACCTGGCGACAGAGTCTTCCCGGCCTAACAACAACGGATTGGAGCAGCGAGAAGCCATGAGCGATGACGGGACGAACTACGTAGCTGGCCTTGCAACGCGCTGGGCTGGAACCGACCCCATGGAGCAGTGGGTGAATGCGGCCCCCGAGGGCGGGCGAACACCGCTTGAGGAGACCATCCGGGAGTACCTGGGTAGCCATAACCCGTTCCCTGACGAGAGCGCCGTTGAAGTTTTGCGCGGCGATGGGTCCAGCTGGGAGCAGGCTGTCATCGTTGAACGCGTTGGAGTGGACGAGTGGACCGTGGAGTACCAGGACGGCGAGCAAGCATGGCGCGACCATCACGAGCTGCGGCCGGCGGCCGGGCAGGACCAGGCCATTCCGGACGGCGATGTCCCTGCCGACGGTTAGAGGATCCAGCCCCACAGCAGCATGAAGGCCGGCACCAATGTGCCGGCCTTCGTCGTCGTGGCGGTTGTTGGTGATGCCGGTCTGTGCGGTTGGTGCCATTGCGTGGATTCACGCGGGCCTGCCGGTGTTTGGTGGTGACGTGCGGCCGCCCTGCCGCTTGTGGTTGTCACCGCCGGTGACCAGGCTGGAAGCCCCCGGGCGGCCTTGGAAGCCGCTCACTGCTGGCGGTTCCCTCGCTGCCCAACCACGCCCCCGCCTGGACGGGGTGTGTTGTCCCTGCTGAAAGAATCCTGACCCGCACGGCGGGTTGGCCGGCGGCGCCGGTCTTGGTCCATGGGGAAGGGCTCCGTTGGTGACCGATCGGTTCCCAGGCTGTGCACATTCGCCGGTCCCGGCGGTGACATTCCTTCCTGCGGTGTCCTGGCGTTTGTGTGCAGCCGGTCAGGTGGGTCCCGTCGTCCACATGGGTGCGAGAAAAGCCCGAAGGAATCTCAATAGGGATTGTCAAGGACATGCTGGGGGAGAGCGGGCTACACGTTGAGCTGGAACCAGTCCGGTTTGGCGATGGATACCAGACTCACTTGTCCGTGAGTTCTCGTGTTAGGAACTCGAGTGCCAGGAAGATCGGCTGCCATGCCTTACGTTCGGCAATGTGTTCCGCATATGCCTTCTCACGCTTCTCACTTCGGTGCGGTTCTTAGGCTTGGGGGAGCATTTCAGTAGGCGTCAAGACCATCCCTACCTCGCGGCAGGTGGGCAATGGGATTGCGAATCGTGTCGCTGACAGATTTCGTGATCTGCTCAAAGGATACTGACGCCATGATCAGGTCCGCCAAGCGACTCGCACTAATGCTGTCCCTCACCCTTGCCGGGGTCTTGGTAGGCGTCGGCCATGCGTCGGCCACCGCCTATTCTCCGATACCCACTCTCATCGGATCCACATCGCCGTGCAAGAACGTCGTATGGATCGGTGCCGAAGGCTCCGGTCAGACGTACTCTCAGTGGAACGGACTCGGCGACGAGGTGCGCGAAGGACTCGATGCGTACGCGTCGCACATGGACGGATACACCATCGGGTACTACCCCGTGCCGTACCCGGCGATGGCCGTTCCTGATGCGGACTTGCTGCTGCTCAATGGGTCCATTCGCAAACAATATTTCGCATCAGTCGACTCTGGGGTGAAAGAGACTCTGACATTTCTCCGAGCCCGTTATTCGATGTGCCCCCATGAGCGTTATGTCTTAGCGGGTTACTCCCAAGGTGCCATGGTCATGCACCGCACTCTGCAACAGGTACTCACGGCTAGCGGCACCGACACTGCGATGGGTCGCTCAGTGACACCGCGTATCGATGGGGTCCTGGCCATTGCTGACGGAGATCGGTACTCCAATCAGAACGGCTCGACCTACGGCACGGCCACGGCCGATGCATCCGGTGTGTCTTGGGCGCCTCTGGCAAAGGGAATCAGGTACACATACCCTCCCGTAGCCACTGTTGGCGCGCCTAGCCCGACCTGGTCACCCTCACGATTCCACTCCGTTTGCGACGCAGGTGACCTTGTCTGCGATTTCAACCATTTGAGCCTGACCGATGGCTTACGGATCCACTCCTATGACTACAAACCTGGCGGTGCTGGAGTGGCCTTCGTGGATTCGGCAGCAACTAACATCTCTAAGACAACTAAGCTAGCTCTTCCCCGAGTGACTACGAGAAGCACTGCATTACCGAACGGTGACCTTGCTAGTCCGTATCAGGTCGATCTGAACACCTCTATCGAGTCGGGTTCCGCCCCGTACCGGTGGACCCTGGAATCAGGCAGCGCCCCCGGTCTTTCGTTGTCGCAGAACGGCATTCTGGCCGGAACGTTTTCAACGACCGGCCAGGCCACAGTCGTCGTTACAGTGGTCGACAGTCAGGAGATGTCCGCCACGATCACATACAACATCTTCGTCGGCGGTTCGACGTCCACGCGGATCACGGTCGGCTCCTTGACTCTGGATTACCCCTCGTCACAGTGGGCCAATGTAGGCCAGCCGATGGGCAATGACAGCGATGCTCAGGATCTGACAAATGACACGACTCGTGTCACCCTTGGTCCAAATGATTGTGTGGGTTGTAGTCCAATGGTTCATGCGGAACTTCAAGTCGCTCCATATTCTGTGTCGGAATCCGATGTCATGAGTTGGAGTGGCGGGCCCTCCCTGGAGACGGTGCCTCCGATCACGATCGGAGGAGTGACATCGACATGGCAGGGCCGTTTCCAGGAGCCCGGCCTGCCAGCCGGCCAAACGTACCTCGCCTACGGTTTTCCTGACAAGAACCTGTATGTCACGTACCGGCGTGGCTGGGGCGCTGGTTGGGTTTACCCATCCCAGGCCCTTACTGACCTTCTGGCGTCCGGTGTCTGGTCGGGGTAGTGATGCCCAGGAGAGGCCCTAGGGTGTGTTGTTAAAACTCGCTTCTAGCCACGCGAGAGATGCAGCGAGTTGAACAGCGGCAAGGAACTTGCGTGCGGTCTTGTCTGACCTCATGGCTCGACGCCCTTCTTCTGGTCAGAAGCCGACTGGGGAAGGTTGTCGATACGGAGTGCCGTCGCGGAGCATGGCCCAGAGGACGTTGAGGCGTCGTCTGGCCAGGGACAGGACTGCTTGTTTGTGGTTTTTGCCTTAACTTCGTTTGCGCTGGTAGTAGGTGCGGCTTTGGGGGCAGTAGCGTGCTGCTGATTGGGCTGCGAGGTAGAAGGCGTTGAGCAGCCGACGGTCGTAGCGTTTGGGGCGGTGGAAGTTGCCGCTGATGCGTCCTGAGTCGCGGGGAACTGGCGCCAGCCCGGCGACGCCGGCCAAGCGGGCGACGTTGTCGTAGGCGGTGATGTCGCCGCCAGTGGCAGCGAGGAATTCGGAGGCGAGCAGCGTGCCGAAGCCTGGCATGCTGAGGAGGATCTCTGCATGTTGGTGTGCCCGGAATCGGGCTTCGATTCGCTTCTCTGTCTCTGCGACTTGTCCGTGGAGGTCGAGAATGGTGCGTGCGAGAGCTGCTACGAGCTCGGCGCCTATTTCTTGGGCTTGCACTGTGGTGTCCTGGGCACGGGCGGCTGCAACTGCTCTCGAAGCGATGGTCTTAGCGTTGTAGCAGCCTTGGCTGCGGAGCCAGGAGGCGATGCGGGTTTTGCCGGCCCGGCGGATGCCGGCCGGGGTCGTGTACTTGGTGAGGAGGACTACTGCGGCCTTGATCATGGCGTAGTCGAAGGCTGCTTCCAGGGCGGGGAAGTATTCGAGCAGGATGGCACTGAGTCTGTTGATCGCGCGGGTGCGGTCGCAGACGAGGTCAGTGCGCCTGGAGATGAGCAGTCGTAGGTCGGTACTGATCTGATCGTTGCTTCGGATGGCGTCGAGGTCCCGGCGCATTCGTGTCTGGTCGGCGATGATGGCTGCGTCTTTGGCGTCTGATTTGCCGTCCCCACGGTACGTTCGGGCGGCGTGGTAGATGGACCTTCCAGGGATGTAGACCAGCGGCTGGTGGTGTGCTTCAAGAACTCCAATGAGGAGCGCGGCACCGCCCCGGTTCAGGTCAGTTGCCCAGAGGACTTTCCTCCCTGCGGCCAAGGCGTCGACGTCGGCGAGAAGTTCAATGAGTGCGGCCTCATCGTTGGCTACTCTGCGGGACAGCAGCCGGTTACCTTCGTCGTCGATGAGCACGCAGTGGTGATGAGCTTTTCCGGCGTCGATGCCGGCCCAGAGTTCAGGCATATACCCCTCCATCGCGTTGTCCAGTTATGGGCCCAAGCGGATGGCCGCGCCGTCGTGTCCTTACATTGCGATCGG
Organism: Pseudarthrobacter sp. TAF60_1; assembly: GCF_052113505.1. Taxonomy (NCBI): domain Bacteria; kingdom Bacillati; phylum Actinomycetota; class Actinomycetes; order Micrococcales; family Micrococcaceae; genus Pseudarthrobacter; species Pseudarthrobacter sp. TAF60_1. Next base: position 46,539 of record NZ_JBFRDI010000010.1, on the reverse strand, counting down.
GTCGCTTCTCTCAATTAGCGGTCGAGCCATCTCGGGTTGCCGGGCGGCCATTCCTTCGGAGCCGTCACTCAAAGTCCGGCGTTTAGCTTTTAGCCATACCCGGCACCCCTGGGTTGGTCGAGAGCCTACAACGCCCCCAATCCAGCCTCAATCACCGTAAGGAATATTGCTTTTGCCGTGCCTGTGTGGGTGAGAGGGTTTTAGTGATCCTGCGCGGTTTCTTCGTCGGCTGGGCCGGCTTGTGCTGTGGTCTCGGTGTTGGTGCCGGCGGTTTTGGCCTGGGCTTTGCGGCGGCGGCCTGCTGCGGCTGGTTCGAGGCCGAGCTTCTTGAGTTCCTCGGGGCTCCAGCCGTCTCGGGTGGCACGCACGTAGGCGCGTTTGTCGTCGCGTTCGGCGGCGGTGAGCTGGTCTTTGAGGTCGGTCACGCGCTGGCGTGCCTGGACGAGTTCTTCGACGGACTTGATGCGTGAGTTGAGCAGGGCGCGGGCTTGGTTTTTGGTTTCTTCGATGTTGATGGAAGCCATGGTGTTCGGGTGCCTTTCGTGGTGGTGCTGTTTAGCGTTCGAGGGCGGGGGAGATGCGGTGCGGGCGCGCTGCACCTGTCGATGCCGACGCGGTGGTGTCTTCGTGGTGGAGGGCTGCGCCCGGGTGGTGCGGGAAGGAGATCCCGGCGAGTCGTATCGACGCCGGCAACGGCACCTCGTCGCTTCCCATCCTCTGTTCATGGTGGTCGATGATTTCCTCGAGCGTTACCCGGTCGCTGGAGCGGATCACGTCTGCGGTAGGTGGGATCTCCCTGGCGATCATCAGGGCCAGAAGTTCGGTGCGGTGGCGTTCCTGAGGGGGCAGTGCTGCTTCGATGCTTCGCACCAGTTCCGGAAGCACCCATTGCTGATCTGATGTCAGAGGGGATGCTGCATCGTTGCCAGTGCCAGATGCGGCAGGACCTTTGGAAACTTCCGCACTGTTTGGGAGGTGCATCTCGATGGTGAGGGCATAACCGCTATCGGCGATGCGGGCTCTTGTTCCGGTGAGTTCCTGCAGGTGGCCGGTGGCGACATTATCGATGCTTCCGCATACCTGGTCGGTGCCGCCGATGAGACGGTCTTCGGCAACCCTTAACCGGGCAAGGTTGGCCCGGTTGAGGTTCCGGTCAACTCGGAGTTCGACAAAGACCTGCGCTGGAGCTGAGGCGGTTGCCTGCTCGTACGTGGACCAGGTGACGCGGGCCGCCGGCTCGTGTGCGTAGTCGTGTTCTGTGAGCATGTTTCCCCCCAAGGTTGGCTGTGCAGACGGTGTCAGCCTATCTGCCGGAGAGCCCGTGGCCGGTGACCCGTGGTCGGCGGGTCGGAAACCAATTTGAGGCGGAGCAAGCTATACATTTACACGGGTGTAAATGGGCGTGTCCTGCACTGCTCCTGTGTCGGCGTTTGGCACACTGGCTTGTGTGGTCCCGGGTTTCGGGTCGCTGCGCTGGGCTTTGAGGGGATTGGGGGAGTGCGTGTCTGAAGAGGATGTGCCGCGCTCCCGGGTCTCGAAGCGGCGGCGTGCGAATTCCCCGGCGGGGTCGAAGAAGCGCCGTGATGTCTGGGTGACGGCTGAGGAGGAAGCGGCCCTGGTGGCCCGGGCAGCGAGGGAGAGGGTCACTGTCCCGAACCTGCTGCTCACGGCCGCGTTGTCGGAGGGGTCGGAGACGCCGACGGAGCGGCGGGCGGCGATGGCTGAACTGATGGCGATTCATACGTTGTTGGCGCGGGTGTCGAACAACGTGAATCAGATTGCCCGGCACGCCAACGCCGGCGATGAATTTCCCCAGGACGCGGCGGCGGCTTTGGCGTATGTGCGTGAGGTTGCGATGCGGATTGACCGGACGATTGAGGGGTTGATGTAGGCGATGATTCCGAACATCACCCGCGGGTCCCGGATGTCCGGGCTGCTCCTTTACCTGGCCTCCACTGATACGGATAAGACGAAGAATTCGCACAGGGATCCACACATGGTCGCGGGGGACGCGGCGATCATGGCATGGTACGACGACGGGGTCCTCGACCGTGATGACGCGGTCGCGATTGCGAAGCATCTGGATCAGCCGCGCAAGGCGTTCGGCGTGGAGGTGTTGCAGAAGGATTTCCGCTGGGACCCGGTCAAGAAGGAACGCGTACCGAACGGGCACAAGCAGGCCGACGTGTGGCACTGCTCGCTGAGCCTCCGCGCCGAGGAAGGCGCCCTGACCGATCAGCAGTGGGGGGATATCGCGAACGACTTCGTCGACGCGATGGGCTTCACCGAAGCCAGCGGCAAAGCCCAGTGCCGCTGGGTCGCGATCAACCACGGAACGAGTGAGAACGGCAACCACCACATCCACATCGCCGTGTCCCTCGTCCGGGAAGACGGCACCAAAGCCTCCACCCACGGCGACTACAAACGCGCCCAGCAGACGTGCCGGGAACTGGAAACCAAGTACGGGCTCGAGGAACTCTCGTCCGTGCACGCCACCCGCGGTTACGACCGGGCCGAGAAAGCCACCGCTGTACGTGATGACCGGGAAATGCACCGTTCTTCGTTGGCCCGGAAGGTACGTGCTAGCGCGGGTGCCTCGGCCACCGAGGCGGAGTTCGTCCGCCGTGCCCGTGACACAGGAATGTTGGTCCGGCCGCGCTACGCGAAGAACACCACCGACGTCATTGTTGGCTACTCCGTCGCCGAGCGGCCGAAGCCTGGAGAGCGTCCGATTTGGTTCGGCGGCGGCACCCTCGCCACGGACCTCCGCCTCGGCCAACTTCGCCAGGAATGGCAGGACACCCCCCACCTGGCTACCGAGGCCGCAGCGGAATGGAACGCGGCCGCACGCAACAAGCGCAAGGTCTCCAGGACCGGGCCCGAGAACGCGACCCCTTCAGCAGATGTGTGGGTTCAGTACACCCGCAACGCGACGGCATTGGCGGACCAGCTGCGCACGATTCCGCGGGATGATCACGCGACTTGGGCGAAAGCTGCGCGCGAGGTTTCCGGTGCCTTTGCAGCCTGGTCGCACCGGCTGGAGCCGACGCCAGGGCCCCTGGCGGCCACGGCAGCTGAGCTGTCCCGCACAGCCCAACTGCGGGCTCCCCGGCAGCACAGCAAACCCGTCGCGCTGCCCTCGATCGCCGGCACAGCGATGTTGTTCATGGCCGCGTCAAGCAAGAACAAGACGGCCGCGCAAACCGCGCTCATGGTGCAGCTGATCAACACCGCCTTCGCGGTGTACGAAATGCATGCCCAGTCCGGCCGGGCAAGGGAAGCCCGGCGCATCCGGTCAGTGGTGGAGAACCAGCTGGCCCCCTTCACTGCCACGATGCCCAAGGCCGTATCAGTGGGCGCTGCGCAGCAGCCGTCTGCAGAGGCGGCAATGCCTCCCAGGGCGATAGATATTGCCCGCCGCGGTATGGCTCCCATCCGGCCGGGATCAGTGGTTCCCACGACACCCACCCCGGCCAAGACCTATCCGCCCAGCCGGCGCGACTCCGGACCGGGACTCGACCGATAAATCTCACCACCAAGTGCAAGGGGAACACCATGAGTGAATCAGACGGCATCGACGACTTTCTCGACAATGGGATGCGGCAATCCCTGATGATCGCCGCACGCATCGCCGAAACGCTGACACGCCGCCGGCAGGAGACCCAGCGACAGCAGGAACACCACGACACCCAGGCAGCGCACGAAGCCCAGGCACGACTCGCAGCCGAGCGCACCGCCGCCCACGCGGCCCTGGCAGGGGTTGACAGGGACCAGTGGTGGGACAAGGCACAGCCGGTTGACATTGCCACAGCGCACGCAGTCGCCGAAAGCTGGAAAGACCACGACCCCCGAGCGTTGGCGGCCTCAGAACGCATCCGACAGGAAGTCCTGACCCGCTACGGCATCGACACCCACGACGTCGGGGCCGACGCCGCTTACCTGGAGTCAGGCATCCGCACCATCTCCGGTAAGGGGGAGCAGCCGGGCCAAGGCCAGGACGACCACCAAGCCCTGCTGGCACAGGCCAGCGCCTGGGCCGCGGAGCACGAGCCTAAGTTCTTTGCCCAGTGGAAGGAGCGCCATGGCTTCGCTGACACCGTCGAAGAGGGACGCTCCAGCGAACGGGCTCTCATCAAGCACTGGGAGACCGTCACAGGCGTCACCGCGAAGCGCGAAGCCGCCGAGCACGAGAAGGCAACGGCCCTGATCGCAGCAGCCCGGGCCGAAGAGCTCCGCGCCCAGGCTGAGAAACTCGCACCGGAAATGGAACGCCACCAGGTGCCCGTCGCATACCTGGCGAATCCTGAGCTGGCACAGGCCCTGCAGCGGGCGCACAACGCGAAAACCCCCACCGCCGTTACAGCCGCCGACGCGGAGATTAAGGAGCGGATGTTCCTCATCGGTAAGGATGGCATAAACGGCCCCGACATTGACCGGCTCCGCACTGAAACCACCGCCACGATCAACGGTGTCGAGGACTCGCACTTCCAGGACGCCGGGTTCGTGAAGGCCGCCACGGACCTGCACGAAACAAAAATCCTCGCCGAAGGCGGCTTCACCGGCTCCCGGGACACCTCACTGGAGCGACGGTACGAAAAGGCGGAGAAGGACCTTTTTGCCCGAATGGAAAGTGTCGGCCTGGAGATCGAAAATCGGGTCACCGGCAATGAGTCCGGCCGCCTCCTGGACCAGGGACTCAAAGAGGAAAGCGCCTCGGCAGCTGGCTACGGCACGGCCGAACACCACCAAAAGTTCGCCGAATCCCTGTCGAACACCGGCGCGAACGAAACCCAGATCCGTGGCCGCCTCGCCGCCGCCCGCAGCGAAGGCACACACCCCACAGCTGCCATCACCCCCGGCAAAGACGCGGCCAAGGCCAGAAAGACACGGGCCGGGGCAGCCCGAGGCGCCGAACGACGCAAGAGTGGACTCAGCCGCTAGTACACCAATGATCCGGCTGGTCCTTGATGTGCCCGGGAACAACATCCCCATGATGTGTGTTGGAATCACGTCAGCAATGAACACACGGGCATGACCGTGAGAAATGAGAAGCACTTAAAGTGGCAACCGATTACGATGAAGTCCGTTCTGACGTCAAGGAATCTCAGGACCGTTCCCTGGAGGCATTGCAATCCGCGAACGCCCCGGATGCCCGCAGGGTCGTCAGCGAACTTGATGAAGCCGACGCTCTCGATGAAGGCCTGACCCCAGGCGGGGAGATCGTCGCCGAGGAACTCATTGTCCAGGTCATTCCCCAGGCCGCCGACGAATTCACCTGCTACTCCTGCTTCCTGGTCCGGCACCGGTCCCAACTCGCCCGCGAAAGTGGCGGCCACTCCTACTGCATCGAATGCGAAGGCTAGACCGGACGCACCCAACGACCAAGCCCTCGCGACGCGCGGTCTCCCAGCGAATTTTCAGGTGGGCGGGACAAGATCTCGGATGGAGCCCCGGTCAACCGCTATTTGATCCGGGGCTTCGCCAATGTATGGCCACGGCCTCTTGGTTTCGAGATGAAATTGCGTTGCCGGTCCCTCGCGTAGTGCCGCCAGAAAAAGTCCAACCTTCCGGGATGGGGTGGCCGTGGGATGCCCGTCCTTGCGGGATCAAATGTGCCGCATCCAGTGGCACATTTGATCCTCGGTAGGGTTGAGCCATGGTGTCTTCAGAAATCGATCTGCCAGCAGACTACGCCGAGCTGCTGGAGGCTCTGAAGACCCGCATCTCCGGTGCCAGGATCCATGCGCAGCGCACCGTCAATACCCTGGTCATCGAGCTGTACTGGTCTCTGGGCCGGGACATCATCGGCCGTCAGGCAAGAGAGGGTTGGGGGAGCGGTGTCATCCGCCGGCTTGCCGCCGATCTGGCGGCTTCATTTCCCGATATGAAGGGTTTGTCGTACAGGAATCTGCAGTACATGACAGCGATGGTTCGCGCTTGGGACGCGACCGAAAATGTGCCACAGCTTGTGGCACATTTGCCTTGGGGCCACATCCGCACGATCTTGGACAAAGCTGCCAGCGCCGAGGAACGAGAATGGTACGCGGCCGCCGCCGTTCAATACGGCTGGTCCCGGAACGTGCTGCTGAACATGATGATGAACCATTCAATGGAGCGCACCGGCACGGCGCCATCAAATTTCAGCCGGCAGCTTGCGGCACCGGATTCCGAACTTGCCCAACAAATGGCCAAAGACCCCTACAACTTCGAATTCCTCGGCCTCTCCGGTGACGTAGCAGAACGGGACCTCGAAAATGCCCTCATGAGCAGGATCACGGAGACCCTGCGCGAACTTGGACCGGGCTTTGCCTTCGTCGGCCGGCAGGTTCACTTCGACGTTGACGGCGACGACTTTTACGTAGACCTGTTGTTCTTCCATATAGAACAGTCCCGCTACGTCGTGATTGAACTTAAGACTGGGAAGTTTCAGCCGGAATTTGCCGGCAAGCTCAATTTTTATGTAGCCCTCGTCGACGACGTCCTCCGCCGCGACCATCACAACGAAACCATCGGCATCCTCATCTGCGGCACCAAGAACGACCGCAGCGTCCGCTACAGCCTCGGCCGATCCACATCACCGATGGCCGTCGCCGCCTACACCTACGACAAGCTCCCGCCAGCCGAACAACAAGCACTCCCCAACGAGGGGCACCTCGTAGCAGCCCTCGAATGGGCCGAACCGGACACAGGGACCATAGAAGGCACTGACTAGAAGGGCCTAACCGGTCGATACTTGCCGCCTGCGGCTTACCGTGGATGTCTCGTCGACGATGGCATGAATCCCTCCGGGAACTGTTCGACCCAACCGTCTGAATATCGACGAGGTGAATCAGAGGTCCGCGCGAACCTGATGCCCGGTCCGAACACGTGGCCGGCGGCTTTCACGGCCGCGACTGAGGAACATGACCGCAGTAGTCCCCGGGCGACGACGAGCATGCTTCCCAGCCAGCGCTCCAGGAGTCCGAAGGGGCCGCGGGTGACGCGTTCGTCTAGTCGCGGCTAAGCCCCCAGCCGTGATATCGCCTGCACGAAGGATCCGAGCGTCCTTTCAATTCATGCTGTTGGTTTGCAACTGAGGCTCGTGTGCGTTTGGGTCGATTCGTCTTTCCTGGACCACCCCACACAAAACGCCTTCGTCGACTTCCACGGTGTACTTGTCCGGTAAGACTTGGGTAACGAGAATGCCCTGCCTGCGTTCTAGAGCTGCTGGAATCAACCGCTGTACTGCCTGATCCAGGAGCCGATCCAGATCCTGTGGATCATCGACAAGGATGTCTAGGCGGAATTCGGAGTGGGCTTGGGTTAAAGGCTGAAGCATTTGGGACCTTTCGAAGACTGGATAATCAAGATGATTCCTTGGGAACTATGCGTCTACGCTTATCGGGTATGAGGGAGTGTCTGCGCGTTGAGACGCCAAAAATGATCTGTCTGCAGTTGGGCGGGCACCGTTCGTTGCGGTTCCTGCCTTGGTGCGGGGATCGGGAGATGTCCTTGTTGGACACACCGACCAATTCCGTAAGTGCAGGGACATCGTGATCCGAACACCTAGAGGCGAAGACGACACCGGAGGGTTGGTTCCCACGTCCGGCAGCCGCTTCTGGGTGAGGGTCAGCTCAAACCTTTAACACAATGCTGACTCATTCGTAGCGTCCGAGCGGGGGCGCGTGCGGTTTCCTGGGGGAGGCTCGCAGTGTCTGGTTGGGATCTATAAGTCCCGTGACTCATTGTAGGGAAAGTAAAAATAAAACCCTATTCTGACAACCTTGTGTGGGCTGCCTGACGTCAGATTGGGGTGTAGGTCAGCCATACGCCGCTGTAGTGCTGCCGCCCTCACCATCGAATGCTCAGCCGCGAAACGCCGGAGGCATCACATCAAAGCGGGACGGGTAGATTCTGAAACCCCGGCTTAACAGGTGGGCTGGCGGGAGCTACCTCAAATCGCTGTTTCCCCACGGAGAGGCCGCACTGCAGGAGTTGCGCTAACTGTCTTCGTCATACCAGCCAGCCCATGCTGACGATGTCAACGTGACCCTACTGCGTGAGAGTTCCTTCTCCCAAGCGGCGAAGTCCAAAGTCTGCTGATCGAACAAGAGGGCAAGGTATTTTGGTAGGTCCAAGATGGCTTACTTCCTTTCAAGTTATGGGCCCTACGCATAGCGGCGTCGGACGTAACCGGCGGTGCGGTCATTGAGAACAGTCGAAAAGGTCCAAAGAATCTGGACGAATGATTCCGCATGGGGCAGGCGACCCGTGGCTCCTCCGAGGGTAAGTACTGGTACCGGGCCTAGCAGGCCGGCCCATGGTTAAAAGCGGATTACAGCCCGTCCACGAATTTCCCTGCTCATGAGCAGGTGGAGTGCGTCTGCTGTCTGTTCGAACGGGAACTCGGTGAAATCGACGCGGATAGTTTCATCGGCGATCTTGGGTATCAGCTGCGCTATGACTTCCTTGGCGCGTGCTTGCTTGCTTATCAGACTCAGGGGCACGATGCTGACGTCAGTGAGTAACCAGTTTGGTAGATCGATAGTGAATTTCGCGCCGGCTGTGTATCCCACGCAAATTGCCCTTCCTCCTGTCCTTACCCATTTGATTCGTTGGCTTAGGTCGGAGCCGCCGATAGTGTCTAAGAGCAGGTCGGCCGGTCGTTCGGCTGCGAGAAGGGCGGACGCTGCCGCATCATCTGCTGTTATCCCACGTACGCCGTCGGGCAGCTGCGCCAGACGTGAGGACCGTGAGACGAGTGCGATCACGTTTGCGCCCGCTTGAAGCGCGAGTTGGACGGCCATTGAGCCCACGGCTCCGGTAGCGCCAGAAATGATGACGGTCTGGCCGTTTTTGAGGCTTCCGAGGTCGTGCAGGGCGATGTAAGCAGTTGCAGTCGGGACAAAGAAGGTCGCCGCGACGCTCGGATTTACACGAATTCTGAGTGGAGTCAGCGCAGCGTCAGGAACAGCGGCCCGTTCGCGCCAGGTGCCGTTACGGTCCACGCCTATCGTTCCGTCCCGGAGAATTACTTGAGTCCCGGGCTCGAACGTGTCCGATTCAAGCACAGTCCCTGATCCCTCCACGCCTGGGACATAGGGCAGTGGCGGCTGCAGGGTGAACTCGCCGGTTGCCACTGTGATGTCAAGGTGGCCTACCGCTGCAGCATCAATTTGGACGAGAGTCTCGCCGGGAAGACGGTGCGGTTCGGCAACATCGCTAATGAGGGGGGGAGTGTTCCACTCGTGAATCAGGGCGGCGCGCATGGAAAAGCCTCTCACGCTAGGAGTAAGGGTTCTCATAGCCTGCATCGTCCGACTGAAGGATTGGGCGCCTCGGTTCGTTGAGCGGACCCGCCATCTCCGGGTGACTGCCACCAGCCGCCTCTGAGTGGTTATCCCCGTCACAAAAGGCTCCGGCCCAGCTGTTTGGTCCGCTCAGCGAACCTGTGTGTTGAGTTCAACAGGGATCGAGGAGGACCTTGATTCCTATGCCCCGCTCAGGTCAGCGCTGGGCTGGCCCAGACAAAGGAATTGAACCCATGCAGACACGTCATCGTTGGGTGCTAAAGATGCTCTTTGGTGCTCTTGCCATATTTTTGCTTGCCGGGTGCGCCAGTGGTGCGGATGGGGCTAGCTCTGGCACATCCGGCTCGACCAACCAAATTACTATCGGCGTAGGTGCCGATGCCACTTATGGGCAGTTTTTTGTAGCGGATGCCCAGGGGCTCTTCAAGAAGGCCGGCCTGAACGTCAAGATCAGGAAATTCGCCGCTGGCGGCGACGCGATCCAAGCAATTGCCGGCAAAGAGGTCCAGCTCGCGGGCTCCAGTCCGACGACGCTTCTTTCGGTTGCAGCGGAAAACCCGGATCTGCGCGCCCCATTTGTTTACTTGGATTCAGGTTCCTACACGAAGGTAGTCGCACGGCCGGCCATCAAAGCGGCCGCTGACATCAAGACCTTCGGCGTAGTTCCAGGGTTGAGTACTTTTCTCGCCCACGCTTATCTGCAATCTGAAGGCATCGATCCCGCGAATATTAAGTTCGTTTCCAGCGACCCGGCGACCCTTCCCAGCCTCGCCCAGAAAGGCGATGTGGACGCGTTCGTGCTTTGGGAGCCCTGGCCTAGCCGAGGAGTCGCGATGGGGCTGACAGTCCTGAAGGACAGCGGATCCTTCGGTCAGCCGATCATGCAGGTCATGGCAGGCAGCCAGGGGTGGATTGACCAGAATGCAACCGAAGTGGTAACGATCGCGAAGGTCCTGCAACAGGCTTCGGACTTCATTCGGAGCGAACCTGAAAAGGCCTCTGCTGCTATTGCTAAAGCGACCGGGGGCGATAAAAACCAGAGCGAAAAGGATATGGCGATTGTGAACTATGGCGCCCGAGCTTACAAAGAATCAGATTACAGCGCCATAGCACAGCAGGCCGACTTCTTCGTCAAGGCCGGAACCTTGAAACAAGCACCAGCGTTGAAGACAATCTTCATCCCGTCCTGGTATTCGGAAAATGTGAAGTGATTGAGGTCAGTATGATGCCCGAAACAGAAACCCTTCCGACGAAGGCAGGAGCGGCCCTTGCCGCCGAAGGAGTCCAACTAGGCTTCGGAAACTTCATGGTGGTTGATGGCGTTGATTTTGCCGCAGCGCCCGGCGAGTTTATCTGCCTTCTCGGTCCAAGTGGGTGTGGGAAGTCGACGCTCATTACCGCTGTGGCCGGTTTTGACAAGATCAAGGGTGGTTCCCTCCTCATTGACGGCCTACCGGTTAATGGACCGAGCCCGGAAACGGGCATGGTCTTTCAGGGGACCGAGGCGCTATTCGACTGGCTCACCATCCGGCAGAATGTCGAGTACGGCGCCAAGATGCGGGGCGTGGCTTCTTCGGAACGGCGTCGAATATCAGAGCGGCACCTTGAGTTGGTGGGTTTGACGGGAGCCTCGGATAAATTTCCTTCGCAGCTTTCCGGAGGGATGCGCCAAAGAGCGCAGATCGCCCGGGTCCTCGCCAACGAACCACGAGTGGTCCTTATGGACGAACCTTTCGGCGCGTTGGACGCCCAAACGCGTCACATTATGCAGACCGAATTGGATCGGATATGGCAGCAAAGCGGTTGCACCATAGTTTTCGTCACGCACGATATTGACGAGGCAATTTTACTCGCCGACCGGATCCTGGTTATGTCTGCGGGACCGAAAGCGAAAATCAAGTCCAGCTATGAGGTGGATCTTCCCCGCCCGAGGGACGAGACCTCGGCAGGGGCAATCGAGTTGCACAAGAAGCTCCGTTCAGATATTGGCGAAGAAGTGCGAGCAGCGCTCCGTAACCAGGGGCTCGCTAAGGAGAATTCATGACGCAGGTACAGGTGGCCCAACGGGCTACGCCGCCGATCGCACGACCGAGTGCGCGGTATGGTTTTCAATTTCGCAAGCTTGCAATCCCTTGTATGTCTATCTTGGCCGGGTTGGTCATTTGGCAACTTCTGTCTCTGCAGTTCGGGCCGGCTCTGGTTGCTTCCCCCGTCAAGACGGCAGAAGCAGCTTTGGAGCTCCTGACTGATGGGACGCTCTGGGAGGCAATCACCGCTTCAAGCTATCGGATTATCCTCGGATGGCTGCTCGGCGTTGCCGTTGGCGCACCGTTGGGGCTGCTTATGGGACGTGTGAGAATAATTCGCGAATTCGCCGAGCCTTATATTGAGTTCTTTCGCTTTATCCCTCCGATCGCGTTCGTGACGCTTGCCGTCGTTTGGTTCGGTCTCGGCGACATATCTCAGATTCTCCTGATTTTCTATACTTCCGTATTCGTTGTGGTTATTAATACAATGGCTGGCGCAGTAGCAACGGATGGGACGAAGCTCCGGGCGGCAGCCAGTTTGGGTGCAAGCCGTTTCCAGACGCTTTATTCCATTGTCCTTCCGTCCGCTGTTCCGCATATCGTCACGGGCGCGCGCCTGGCACTGGGAAACAGCTTCCTGACCATCGTTTCCGCTGAAATGGTCGCTGCTGATCAAGGGCTCGGCGTCCTGATATGGACCTCCCGCAACTACGGCCGTATCGATTGGACATTTGTCGGCATCATCACTCTGGGAGTCCTGGGATTCTTCTTCGACCGTGCCCTGCGGTTGCTGGTCAATCCCCTCGCGAAGTATAAGGCAAAGATCTAATCGCTGTACCAGCCCGCTTGTGTTTGGCTGCAAATCAAGTCAGTCGGCGCTGCGGGACCGGCATTTCGTGGTGTTCCTATCCAAGTAATCCCGTCCCGCGTGCTGAATAAACCGCGCAGGTATGCCAGCGCGCAAAATGTCAGATCTATCCTCTATCCGCCGTCAGAATTGAGTTGGCGGGCATCGAAAAAGGCACGCCGAGCGTGCAGCGACAAAGGAGTCAACATGACGACCGAAACCCAAGCGACCGCAGCAGCTTCGGGAGCTGGAGCAACCGCGCGCTTCAGAGAAAATAAGAAGTTCGCGGCTGACGCAAGCCAAGAACGCGTTGCTACTCTCGCAGGGCGCGTCATTAAAGCGATTAATGAAACGGTCCTTGAAGAAAGAGTGAGCTACGACGAATACAACGCATTCAAGGCTTGGCTTATCCAGGTGGGGGAAGACGGCGAGTGGCCGCTGTTCTTGGATGTCTGGGTCGAGCATTCGGTGGAGGAAGTAGCCAACGCCAATCGCCACGGCTCGAAGGGCACTATCGAGGGTCCCTACTACATTCCCAACGCGCCGACCCTGCGCACACCGGCAACCCTTCCGATGCGAGAAGATGAGCCGGGCACCGCGCTGTTGTTGCAGGGACAGGTCCGTAATACGGCCGGCGAACCGCTCCTTGGTGCCCTGATCGAGCTGTGGCATGCCGATGACCGCGGCTTCTACTCCCAGTTCGCCCCCGGCCTGCCGGAGTGGAACCTTCGCGGCTCTATCGTTGCGGATGAACAGGGCAACTTTCAGATCAGCACTGTGCAGCCAGCGCCCTACCAGATTCCCACCGACGGCGCCTGCGGAGCACTCATCTCAGCAGCGGGCTGGCATGCGTGGCGCCCAGCCCACCTCCACGTCAAGGTTTCGGCGCCGGGACACCAGCTCATCACCACACAGCTGTACTTCCCGGGTGATCAACATGTTGATGACGACATCGCTTCGGCCGTAAAGCCCGAGCTGATCCTTGTGCCGACGGAACGCGCTGGAGGAAACGGCCGCGAAGTGACCTACGACTTCATCCTCGACCCCGAGGACTGATAGACAGGGAAGACCAAAACGCTCCTGACAAGGTGAAGCCTCCTCGCGAGGCTTCACCTTGGTCGTACCCGCCAAACGGAACTTCTTTGGCGCCCGCTAATGTGGTTTCCCCAAGACGCCGATCCCGCGGTGCACCCGTTTCCGCCTGCCAGGGTCCACATCTGTTGCCTGATGAAAGGCTTCCTGAACGATGAAGATCGCATCCATTGAGGCGATACCCTACTCAATCCCGTACCTCCAACCGCTGCACTTCGCATCCGGTTCCGTGCACGAGGCAGACCATGTCCTGATCCGGCTGCGCACGGACGACGGGGCAGTGGGCACCGCGGACACGCCGCCGCGCCCCTACACGTACGGTGAAACGCAAAAATCGATTGTTGCCATCGTGGAAGACGTTTTCGCCCCTCAGCTGGTCGGCGTGGACATTTTCGACCGCGAGAAGATGCAGACAACACTTCACCGGACGGTCCACAACCAGACAGCCAAGGGCGCCGTTGATATCGCGGTCTGGGACGCTATCGGCAAAACGCTTGGACAGCCCGTGACGAAACTCCTGGGCGGCTACTCCGACTCGTTGCGGGTTTCCCACATGCTCGGCTTCAAACCAGCGGAGGAACTGCTGGCATTGGCCTTGGAATTTCGTGGGACATATGGCATCAACACATTCAAGCTTAAAACCGGACGCAACCCGCTCCACCTTGACATCGAAGCCGCCCGAGTCCTTAGGGAAGGGCTCGGCGCGGACGCCGAGCTCTACATGGACGCCAACCGCGGCTGGTCCGCCAACGAGGCGGCCGAGGTATTGCGGCGCACGGCCGATCTGGGCCTGCAGTTCCTCGAGGAACCTGACGACGCCCGCGAAGTACTGGGCCGCCGCCGCCTGGTGGAAAATGCGCCCATTCCCATCGCTGCTGATGAATCCGCTGCCAACCTCGGTGAAGCAGCGCGGGAAATCCTGACCGGCGGCGCAAACCTCCTGGCAGTGAAGACAGCGCGCTCCGGTTTTACGGAGGCCGCCAAAATCGTCGGGATGGCTGAGGGCATGGGTATCGATGTCTACATTGGGAACCAGATCGACACCCAAGTGGGTACGGTCGCGTCCGTTGCCTTCGGCGCAGCCTTCGCACATACGGCAAAACGCGCAGCAGAACTGTCCAACTACCTGGACATGTCCGACGATCTTCTGGCCGAGCCGTTGGCCATCACCGGCGGACGCATCCGCGTTCCCGAGGAACCGGGCGTAGGCACTGCCATTGACGAGGACAAGCTGGACCATTACCGCACTGACCGCTAACCATTGGGAGGACACCATGAAGTACCTGGTCCACATGGACGTCAAACTGCCCGAGAACCTGGCGCCGGCCGAAGCCGCCGAAGTCAAGGCCCGGGAAAAGGCCTATTCCCAGGATCTGCAGCGCACCGGCAAGTGGCCGGAAATCTGGCGCGTAGTGGGGGAGTACGCCAACTACTCCATCTTCGACGTCGATTCAAACGATGAACTCCACGAGGTCCTGCAAAATCTTCCGCTGTTCCCCTATATGGACATCACGGTGGTGCCGCTCGCAAAGCACCCATCGGACGTCAAATAGGCCGGAGTATACCTGCATCAGTCAGGTTAGGCCTGGCCGAAGTGAGGCAGCCAGATCACCCCGAAAGCGGATTTCCTTTTCCGGTAGAGCAGCGGCTGGTGCTCCCTCAGTTATCTGTCTGCCGACCAGAGCTCGGCAGCAGCCACCTACCCCGACTCTTGCCGGACGGTCGCTCCCCGCTCGTCGTCGCCGGTGCGGTAAACCTTCACGCAACTGTCTGTTGCATGCCTTGGACGCCCTGCCGAGTTGGAGAAACCTTCTAAACCCGTGGTTCCCGCATAGAGATCCGGGACCGCTCCGTCGCCTACTGCACATACAAACGAATGGGATTCACCCTGATAGAGGGGCCGCACTTTGGCGGATTCGGTCCCGGAGACGGAAACCAGGGTGCCCTTGGCACCACCGGGGAGAACGACGGCACGAAGACGGTTTGCAGATCGATGCGGGGTCGTTCACCCACAATAGCCGGTGTCCATTACCGCACCTCCGCCCACATCGCCATCCAGCCGAATGTTGCCCGGCTTTCACGAGGAAGTAGTGGATGCTGGAGTCCCGACCCCCGCCATGTCGCCACGAACACACGGATCACATCGAGTAGACGCTGGGTGAACGAATGAAGCCGTAGTGGGAGCGGACAAACGCGAGTGACCGTTGGCATTGGCGCCTCTGTGCGGGATCTGCGTCTTGGCCTTGGCAGGGTCCTGGAATGGTGATGGGCCCTGTTCTGACGCTCTTTGAGTCCGGATCTAACACCACGTAGGGGGAGCTGGCCGAGCCGACAATTTATACAGCGCGGGAGAACCCGATGCAGCCGGGGTCCCCGATTGTTTTTGCTTTTACTACAGCTGCTCATCGTTGACCCCGGCCGGTACCGGTTCATTACCCACGTGATTGCTTGACGAGTTTCCTAACGGACTGTTTTGCCTGCGTTTTGGGAGCCCTCCCAGTGCTGCTGCTGGGCCCATCCACGTCCACAGTTTCAGGCCGGCGTGAGAAGGGGGGCGTAGCCCGTGCCCGGGGAACCTTTACCCGTTCCAAGTGAGGCCTTCGTAGAGGCTCATAATGGAACGCCGCGAGTCTCGCCGCCGGATGCGGGTTCTTTCCTCAAGAGCTATAGGAGCCTGCACTGGGGTTCTGCCCTGGCTCGTTCAAAGCGGCCCGGACAGCTTCGATGATCTCGGGGGAATCCGGCGCCACAGCGGAGGCAAAACGTGCCGCGACGGCCCCGTCGCGAGTGACCAGAAACTTCTCAAAGTTCCATTGCACCTGCTCCGGGAGTCCAGTGGACCGGAATTTTGTCAGCTCAGCATAGAGCGGGTGCTGATTCCCGCCATGGACATCGGCCTTGGTGGTCAGCGGAAACGTCACACCGAAGTTGCGTTCGCAGAATTCGGCGATTTCGGTGTCGGCGGCTGGTTCCTGCCCGGCAAACTGGTTACAAGGAACTCCAAGGACAGTGAAGCCCTGCTCCCGGAACTTGTTGTGCAGCGCCTCCATCCCGGCGTACTGCGGGGTGAAACCACACCGGGAGGCGACGTTTACCACCAGCACCACCTCGCCCTTGAAGCGGCCGAAATCAGTGGCCGATCCGTCGATGAGGGTCAGGGGAATGGAGTGCAGAGCGGTCATGGTGCTTCCTCGCAAATCGTTCGTCTGAAAGTGGAGTGAAGGTCTGTGGCCACCACTCCACATGGCGCTGAGTAGCTCCGGCAACCCGCGCCGGGGCCTATGCTTGTGCGGTTCATTGCCTTTAGGGCAACTGGATAGAGTAATCGCTAGGGGCGCGCCCGCCGATCTTATCCGTTAGCCGGGCCGCGCAATCAAGGGTGCGCGATACGATTTCCCGGAAGCGTTCCCTGGTGGCGCCAGGTCCGAATCCGCTCACCACGATTTCGAAGGCCACGCATTGGTCTTGTCCAAAGACTGGTACTTGGATCAGGGTTGCATGGGCTGCAGGTTCGGGGTGCCGGCAGTATTCCTCATAGGCGGACACGAGGGAATCCCAAACGGGCGAAAGCGTGCCCCAGTCGCCTTTAGCTGACGAAAAGGCTGCGCTGAATTGCTCACTTCTCGTATGTCCAAAGGAAATTGCATAGCCGTTTTTCCGCACGAGCGTCAGGATTTCCTCGATCAGCGCCGCATCTACCCGCCCTCTCAGATGTCGGGAGCCTTCGGTCCACGTGCGGTGCAGTGCGGGCGTTGACCAGGCCGCGAAGCCGGGATCGATTGGAGCGACGAAGGGAAAGTAAGTGCCGACGTACGGTGATCGGCTATCAGATGCCGTCAGCACGACCACAGTGTCCTGAACTACCGTTGAGATGGAGCACTCCAGTCCCAAGCTGTGAGATAACTCCTCAACCTCATCCCCGAGGCTTGTCGCGAGGCGCAACTGGCCGCCCAGGTTGTCGAGGTTGAAATCCTGCCGGGGGATCGTGAATGAACCATACCCGCCGTTGAGGAAGACCAATGGCAGTCCACCTGTTCGAGGACCCAGCCCGAAGTCCGTTACCTCGCCAAGAACCATCACGTGGTCACCGGCAGGGTGGATGTTGTGGACGGTGGCGTCAAACCAGGCAACAGCGTCCTTCAGCCTGGGGATGCCGCCCTCGTCGAATTCCCACTCCTCGCCGGCGAAACGGTCATTGGGTGCCGCGTGGAAAAATGCGCGGCACAGCTCTTCATGTCCAGCCCCGAGGACCGACGCGCGGAAGCGACCAGCACTCTCAATTTTGGCATAGGTAAATGAGGTTTTTTGAGGCAGGAAACCGACCAGTGGAGGATCTTCGGAGACCGACGTAAACGTCCCGACAATCATCCCGACTGGTTGTCCGGCCTCATCGACCGTTGTGATGATCGTGACGCCGGTGGGGTACTTTCCGAGAACCTGACGCCACTGCGACTTCCGCTCCGGGTGATCCCTTGGAGGAGTATCTGTCCGCTCTTTCTGGCTGCGCATTCTGACTGTCCTTCTTTGTTCAGGCTTAATAGAGTTCGATGACAAGCTTGTCCGACAGTGCGCGGGAGACGCAGAGCGCAATGTCCTTCCCCGCCGCTTTATCCGCCTCGGAAAGACAGTGGTCGCGGTGGTCGGGAACTCCTTCCAGCAGCCCGGATACGCACGATCCGCAGACACCTTCTTCACACGACTTGAAAACTTCGATCCCGTTTTCCTCAAGGACAGACAGAATCGAACGATCCGCCGGTATCTCAAAGGACTCACCAGTATCGAGTTGGACATCGAAGGCCCGGTTGCTCGAAGTTTCAGTCTCCTCGGCAGCGAAGTGTTCGATGTGGACGTGGTCGGTGCCGACCACCGGCGTGAAGGTTTCGGCCACCTTGGCCATGAAACCGGTGGGGCCACACGTGTACACGTGGCTGGATCCCGTGAGGCCTTCCCCTATAGAGGACAGCGTTGCAGGAAGCTGCGTGCGCGGAGTGCCGAGGTGAATCGTGACTCGGTCACGGAACTCCGCACGGTTCTCCAGGAAGTCTGCGAAGGCAAGCTGGTCCCTTGACCGTGCAAAGTAGTGGAGGGCAAACTCTTCGCCGCGGCTGTGCAACTCATAGGACATGCTGAGTAGGGGAGTGACACCGATGCCCCCTGCAACGAGCAGGTGGCGGTCAGCGTTGGGGACGATCGAGAGCAGATTCCGGGGCTTGCCAATCCTGAGGTGATCGCCTACCCGAAGTTGGTGCAGCGCCTCGGACCCGCCTCGCGAAGCTGACTCGCGCTTGATGGCGATCATGATTGAAGAGGAGTCGCGAGGGTCAGAGGCCAGCGAATATTGGCGCACAATCCCGGTCGGGCCGGCGACGTCGACATGGGCCCCGGCTTCAAAGGCCGTAAAGGGAGCCCCGTTGAGCTTTCTCAACCGCAGTGAGCGGATCTCCTCGGCTTCGTGGAGGATCTCCGCGACCTCAACGACCAGTACGTCCCTCATAGGAGGAATCCGGCAGCCGGCACCACGTCCCCAGCGTCGATAAGGCGGATGGCTTTGCGGACGATGCGGTCATCAACGGGAGTCTGTCCCAGCCGGATAACGTAGTCGACATCGGCGGCCCACAGGTCATAGTTGCCCCGCTTGTGTGCCACCAGCACCTGGCCGGCGCGAAGGGAAACGATATCTTCGCTTACCTCCCCGGGGACGAACCTCGACACCGTACGAACTGTCCGCGCTGAGTCCACTGCTGAAATCGCATAACCCTCCACCAGACGCTGCACACGGAGAGCTCGCATGCGGGCATCGTCATAAACCATGTTGAGGTTGTTGTCGAAATCATCAGTCTCTGAATCCACGGGGATGACGTAGATGCCTTCGTCGGCGTACAGCTCGTTCCAAGTGATGTAATCCTTGCGGTCAAGCAGGTCGGCTTCGCGCCAAATCAGCTGGATCGCACGCACGACCCGGGCGTCGTCGATTGGGGTGGTCAGCGGGGTTGAAATCGTTACGGCTTCAGTCATTGCTCATCATCTTCTTCCACATCTGGTAGGCGGCTCGCATGCCGGTTTCGTCGGTGCTGTGTGAGGTGGGCCAGCCTTCGGAAGTGCTGACCTCACGGTTCAGCCCTCGGTTGACCAAGATCGGCATCTCCGGAGATGCTTGCGCTCCTCGCTGCACGCGGTCCCATCCCTCTGCATCATCGGGGGTACCGAAGCCGAACGGGCCTTGGAAATGTTCGTGGACGCGCAGCCGTTCACGGCTCACCGGGCCGGCGATTTCAGGTGGCGCGTCGGGGCCGATGGCAAGGTGTTCGATGATCGTCTCGTTCGCGTTGATTGGCCGCAGCACGCGGAAAAACGCTGAAGAGAGCCCGATGTTGGGAAAGAGAACGAGGTTCGAACCTGTGCCGTGCATGGCGTGTACTTGTTTTCGAATCTGACTGTCGTCAACGCCGGCCGCTTTCAGTTCGGCGACCAGGTCGTCAAAGCGCGGTTGGAGCGGTTCGGTTCCGTCGTCGGCGCCCAGATCCATGTGCTCGGGCACCATGTGCATGACGGAGTGGCCATTTCCCAGGTCATGGCATGTCGAGGCGGGGTCGGTCATGAAGCTGAGCATGTTGGCTGTTTCCGCGTCAACCGTGGCCATCCAGGATCGGTGCACGATAGGGAAATGGTATCCGTCGCTCGTGTTCTCCAGCTGGATCTTCCAGTTGCCGCTGTATTTGAAGCGGTGGGTTCCAATGACCTTGATCGGGTAGTCGCCACCCTGTTGCAGGAAGCGGTCTATCCAGACCTTGGCGTCGCCGAGGAACTCCTCGAGGGGCTCTGCTTCGGCATTGAATGTCGCGAAGATAATGCCGCGGTAGCTCTCGGTACGGAGCTTCTGCAGGCTCATCTCCTCCTTTTTGATAACTCCCTCGTATCCCTCGGGGTATGGGATGCCACGAAGCTTTCCGTCAAGGCCGTAAGACCAGGCGTGGTAAGGACAGGTGAATCCATTGGACTTTCCTGTGCGCTGTTCGCAGAGGCTGGCGCCACGGTGGCGGCACCGGTTGACCAAAGTGTTGAACGTCCCCTTGCGGTCCCGGGTGACGATGACCGGGTTCCGGCCGACGTAAGTCGATTTGAAGCTGCCGGGACTGGGAAGCTCGCTCTCATGCGCGACCCAGATCCAAGTCTTCTCGAAGATGTTTTTCATCTCGAGTTCAAAGATTTCCGGGTCGGTATAAACCCGTGCGGCCACACGGTCAGCCTGGACAAGGTCTGCTGGATGTACGTCATGAATGTTCTCTGAGGTGAATTCAATGGTCATGGTCTTAGTGCTCCAGTGTTGATGGGTGGTGGGCAACAGGATTTGATGTCACAGGAATCCGGGAGTGGTGGCCTGCAAACCCAGCAGTACGGCGCCTGCGTCGTCGTACATGTGCTGGCTGAGTGATGCGTGCAGCTGCGGGACTTGGGCATCCATCCGTATCGGGTGCAGTGGATGCGAGTTGTTGATGACTGCAGCGCCGGAGACCTTCGCTACGTCGTGCACCACCTGGCTCGCGGTATCTGACACGTTGACGGCGCTAAGCCGGACGCGGGCCTTCTGATCGTCGGTCACTTCCTGCCCTTTGCTCACCGTTTCCCACACTTCCTCCGCGACATCAAGGAGGTAGGAACGTGCTGACTGGAGAGCAACGAATGCCTTAGCGAACTCGACGCGATAGTAGGCGCGTTCCCCCACCGGCGGGGCCCCTGTGATTCCCCGGTATGAGCCGGCAGACTGCGCGTAATCAAGAGCACCCTGGGCGACTCCGAGACCAATGGCCGCATGGCATTGAGCCTGGTATCCGATGAGCGGGTAACGGAAAAGCGGCTCGTCAATGAGTGACTCGCCCCCGCGGATGAAGGTCCATTCCAGGGGAATCTCAAGGTCTTCGACGACGGTGTCGAACGAGCCGGAGGCGCGCATACCGCTCACGTCCCAGTCCTGAACGATTTTGACCTTGTCGGCGGGAAGCACCGCAGCTCGAGGTTTGCCCCCTGCGGAATCGTCAAGCAGCCCTACGCTGATGTAGTCCGCAGCCATGGATCCGCTGGCAAATTTCCAGCGACCAGTGGCCCGGAAACCTCCAGGAGTGCGTTCAGCCTTCTGCATGGGGAACAGGCCGCCAGTGAAGACAACGTCAGGGCCGTTCTTGTAGATTTCGGCCTGCGTTTCGAGCGGAAGGGCCCCGCAATAGGTGTTGCTCGACGCAAACGCCACGACCCAGGCAGTAGAGCCGTCAATCCGGCCTATACGTTCGATGCTCCTCAGGAAGTCCGCAGGAGGCATAACGACCCCGCCGAATTGTATTGGAGTCGCGGCACGGTAGAGCCCCAGCGGAAAAAACTTCTCGATGAAATCGCGTGGTACGTAGCCAAGAACATGGAATTCCTGACGACGCTCTGCGAGCTCTGCAAGAACCGCATCCCACATCTCCTCCTTCGACGATGTACGCATGCTGCCCATGGTGGTCCTCCTCGTTCGCAATCTGATAACCCCATGGTTAGGCATCAGGGCCGATCAAGCGCAGGGGTTGGACCGCTGAGCGAACCACTGGCTCGTGCAGCAAGCAGATTTGCGATGGCATGGGTCTATGGCTGATCCGCGACCTCATATGACCCTCACTTGCTACAACGACACCTACGGCTACGGGTGGAAACATGTTGACCTCTTCGTGCGGGAGGCAAGCGGCCTCGAACTGAACTGGGTTCACTGGGGGGTGCCGGCTGATGGTCCCGATGCTGCGGACGAGGTGACAGCAACTGTTGAGCCCACCCTCCTACGGACCTCGGAGTGGCGTCACCTGAAGAGCGCCAATGGCATGGACTACTGGGAAGCGGACGCAGCCTGGGGTGACGAATGAACCTACTGCAGCCGTGGTCCCTTCGAGAATTCGTGGCGGACTTGGCGGCGCACCGTACAAGTCCCGAAGAAGGAACGCAACGGGCACTGAACCGCATCCGTGAGACTGACTCCGCTGTGCAGGCGTGGGTCGATCTAGTGCCGACCCCCGCAATTACCGGCGTCGGGCCGCTCCGAGGTGTCCCCATGGGGGTGAAAGACATCATCGATCTCGCAGGCATGCCCACCCGGTGCGGCTCAGTCCTACGCACAGCGGCCAAGCCGGCACTGAAGGACGCAACGATCGTCGAAGCCTGGCGGTCTGCAGGGGCCATCCCAGTGGGCAAGACGGTAACTACCGAGTTTGCCTATTTTAAGCCCGGCCCCACCCGGAATCCGGCCAATGTCGATCACACACCAGGGGGATCCTCCAGCGGCTCTGCAGCGGCGGTGGCTGCAGGCCAGGTACCGATCGCAATCGGATCACAAACCGCCGGATCCGTAACCCGACCCGCGTCATACTGCGGCGTGGCCTCACTGGTGATGAAAAATGGGCAGTTTCCACTCACTGGCGTGGTTGGCCTCAGCTCGAGCCTGGATGCACATGGCATATTCGCCGCCACTGCGTCCGACCTTTCACTGGCGTGGTCGGCCCTCAGCGGGGAACCAGATCTGCCGGGGAAAATGATGGCACCACGGATTGCCTTCTGGACCGCCGACCCGCTAGGGGTGGTCACCGATGAGATGAGCACGGCCATGTCCGCCGCGTGCGCTTCGTTCTCCGACAATGGAGCACAAATCCACCCCTTTCCGGATGAGGCGCTGATCGCCGACGTGACGGCCGCCCACCGGGTTGTCATGGCTTATGAAGCTTCGCGGGAACGCGCC
Organism: Pseudarthrobacter sp. TAF60_1; assembly: GCF_052113505.1. Taxonomy (NCBI): domain Bacteria; kingdom Bacillati; phylum Actinomycetota; class Actinomycetes; order Micrococcales; family Micrococcaceae; genus Pseudarthrobacter; species Pseudarthrobacter sp. TAF60_1. The sequence goes on along the minus strand of NZ_JBFRDI010000010.1, from coordinate 23,529 downwards.
GCGGAACTTGAACACATCGACCAGCTCAGTGAACCCCTTGCTACCCTCCTCACGACCGGATCCTCGATGCCCGAGGCACATTACACGGAAGCAAGACGATTGGTGACCGACGCGCGCCGGAACGTTGACCGAGTACTTGCGCATCACGATGCCATTATCGGTCCCGCCGCCCCTGGGTCTGCACCGCTCGGAACCACAAACACCGGAGATCCTGTCCTGAGCCGCGCCTGGCAGGCTTTGGGGTTGGCTGCCGTCGCCGTCCCGGGCCTCCGCAACGCCAGCGGCCTTCCCCTGGGATTCCAGGTTGTTGCCGCAACCGAAATCCAGGCGCTGCGTGCAGCGGCGTGGGCTGAGCGGCACCTCTAAGACTCGTCCCTTCCAGACAAACCTGGCGGCCATTGTTGCGAACCCTCTTCACCAGTAATGAGACATCATTGTCGAACTCCGTCTGCGGTTGGTCCTGCAGCAGCGCCAGCACGCAGGCTCAGCCGTCGTCTGCCGGCTCACTGGCATCAGGGGCACCGGGACCAGGGCGGGTGTCCACGGCCGGAACACCTCGTCGTCGCCGATACGGTTAGAGAAGGGTGCACGTTTCCTGGGTCAAGCTGCCTTCATCGTCGCGGGAACCATGAAGGTCTGAGCGGCTGCTGGCCTATATCGGCGCTTGTTGGCCGTTTTTCGCCCAGCTCCGGTAGAGGTGCAACCGGTTATGCGTCTACTTGGACGTGGTTGGTGCTTTGGTTCGTTTCCGCAGGCTTCATGAGCACAGACTTGCCGGGGTAGCTCGTGGCGAAGAACTTCGGAAGGTCGACGATCGCGACGTTCTCTGTACGGGTTCGGGCGATCTTCCACACGCCGTCGACCTTGCGGAAGGCGTTGTTGAGTCGACTGCTCCGGATCAGAGACGTTCCGTCTGTGAAGAGCCACGGTTGAAAGTGGATCCACTGCCCGTCCGCTTCGTCGCCGTGAACGTTGATCTGCTCTGAGGTCAGAAAGTGCGCGTTCAGCAGGAGTTTCGGGTCCTGGTCGGATGCCCAGAACCGGTTCAGATGAGCGCGCAGCTCTTCCTTCCCGACGCAACGGCCGAACTGGTTTTCGTAGTATTCGCCTACCCCCTCCCACACCGCATCCTCGGTGTACAGGTCGAGTATTAGTTCGATACGCTGCTGATCGCTTTCCACCCCGAACTCCGGACATGGCGTGTCGCAGAGGAACATGTAGCGGGCCTGTATCCGGCGGATTTCCGCTTCAGCCTCAAGGATCTCGATGCGCTTGACGAGGGTGTCGATGGTGGTGGCTTTTTCGTCCATGCCCCCACTCTCCCTACCGTGTGGGTCGAACGGAAGTGCTTGGTCCATTGGGCGGATTGGCCTTTGATTTCGCCTGACAGCTAGTGGTGGCTTTTCGTTGAATGATACGGCATGCTGTCGTCGTACGTCCGCAGGAGACCCCCCCTGATATCGCTCGACGTTGCCCACAGAGCGCGCAACAAATCCTGCTCGTCACGACGCTCAAGAGGCACAGTGACAGAGATTGCTGCAACCACCTGCTCCGAATCCGGGTAGACAACCGGAACTGCCAGCGCCTTGGCCCCCCGGAAGCATGTCGATCGCTCTTCCGCATAGCGACGCGTCCGGATCCCCGCCAATATAGCGGTAGCCTCAGCTTGGTTGCGGGCACCGAGTGCCGCCAGACCGGCGGTGTCAAGCTGATCTATCGTGCCCGGATCCGAGTGTGCCAGGAAGATACGACCTGACGCGGTCGTATGAAACGGGACACGGTCACCTACGGAACTGATGACCACGACTTCGTTCCGTCCAGCGATTCGGTCGAGATACACACACTCGCCACCCTCAGGGACCGCGAGGTGCACGATTCCACGAGTCACAACCCGGAGATCCTGCATTGCTGGTCGCGCTACGTCGCGGAGGATCGCTGGACCGGGGACCATTCGACCCAATTCGAACACTTGCAAACCCAACTGGTAGCCGCCAAGAGTCCGCGTGAGATAGCCCAGTTCCACCAGTTCCGTAGCAAGCCGGTGCGCGCTGGCTTTAGAGACGCCGGAACGGCGGCTAAGCTCCGTTAACCCCAGCGTCGAAACACCCTGCCTAAACGCGCTCAGCAACAGATGTGCCTTCGAGAGTACAGAGTCGGGCTGACTGACGTCCGGCCGTCCCGGTGCTTGGACGTTTCGCTGCACAGTACTCACTTGCATTCTCCTAGTCCATGATGGCGCAGCGGTTCGAGCCGCTATCCAAATTGTTCATTATTTAACCACGGATCCTACGCGAGCGGTCCGGTGAGCGGACCACTCGCTGTGTAGAGCAGTAACAGCAGGGCGATGCTTGACAGCAAACATCGAAGGGAAATCCATGTCCGAAGTAACGCTCCGCTACGGGTACGCCGAGACGCCACTCGGTCAGTTGCATTACGCCGAGGCAGGTGAAGGTGAAGCTGTGATCCTGCTTCACCAGACGCCGCGTTCTCTTGATGAGTTCCGCGAGGTGCACCCACTGCTGGCGGCGAAACGCAGGGTGATAGCGATGGACATGTACGGATTTGGGATGTCCGCCAAACCCGCGCCAGGCTGCCCTCAGACCATTGAGCAGTACGCAGCTGGTGTGATCGCACTCGCTGACGCCCTTAAATTGGAGCGCTTCGCTTTAGTCGGTCATCACACAGGAATGTTTGTGGCCTCCGAGGTTGCTGCCGCCTTGCCTGACCGCGTCTCGGCGTCAGTCCTGTCAGCCGGGGCCTTCGCCGATTCGCTTTTTCGCACCACCCGCCAAATGAGCGAAAGCACGTCCCCGGGCAAAGGCGTAGACGTGGTCACCGGGCAGGAGGACGGTGAGCATCTCAAGCAACTGTGGGCGAAGCGGTACTCCTTCTATCCGGAGGGGCGGCCCGATCTCCTGGACCGCTTCATTCGGGATGCGCTGGCGCCAGGCGTCGACCCAGCCGAGGGCCACCGTGCTTGCGCACGGTATGTCATGGAAAACCGCGTTGGGCTCGTCACAGCTCCAATCCTGTTGCTCGCCCCCACTGAAGACCCGGTCTCTTACCCGCACACCCACAAGATCGCGGCCGCATATTCAAACGCAAAATCTGTTCAGATCGTGGAAGTTGAAGGTGGTCGGATCCCTCTTATGGAGCAAAAGAGTGCCGAAGTAGTTGCCGCGATCGAGCATTTCCTAGATTCTTTAGCCCTTTGAGGCAACCAGAGAAATCCACTCGAGATGCCGACAAGATCCGCCGATGAGCTCCAGATGTCTGCGATGAAGAAGGCGCGTTGGCAGAAGAAGCCGGCCAACCAAGTCCAAACGGTCTTCTGGAACAGAAGTTCTACATCTTCCGTAATCCAGATGTAGGACTACCGATAGCCCTTGAGAGCAAAGTGAAAGCCGAAAAAGTGAAAGAATCGTGGGCCATGCATGAACATCGCCGAGGCATACCCAAACCCTTCGTGCGGATGGAGGCAGGGGCGGGCCTTCTTGAGAATGGCTGGACTGTCTCGGGGTGCCACTCCACTGACCGCGATAGGAACCTGCGAAAGGTGGCGGTGGTCAGCGACAGGCGGTCGCGCATCAGTGGCCCCGGCGCACGGAGCGGCGACTCCGGGCCCGGCAAGGCGGCAAGGCAAGCCCGCTCCTGGGTTTGTGGTGAATTGCAACTGCTCCCGATAACTTTTGGGAGTCAAAATCTGGTTGAGTTCGTCGACAGTGTAAAGCAGATCAGTCACCACGTTGATGCCATTTGTCTCGACAGCATTTCGGCCTCACGATGCTATGAGATAGAAACTATCTTGAATAACGAACTGCAAATTCCCGTTATGCATAATGAGCAACACGGATCTGCCATCGTTGCCTATGCTGCGCTGATTAATGCTGCTCGATTGAGGGGCCGAAAAGTTGGGCAACTCAAAGTGGTCGTAGCAGGAGATGGCCCCGCTTGCACGGGGATAGCTGAGCTTCTCCTCGCCCGGGGCACCGCCGACATTATTCTCGTGGACTCCCAAGGCATTGTTTCCCGGGACCGTAGTGAGTTGAATGCCGTGCAGGATGATTTAGCATGGCTCACCAACCCGGGTAATCGGACAGGCGGATTGAAGGAAGCGTCAACGGAGCAGACGCCGTTATCGCATCAGATGGTGAGGCAATGACTAAACTGCACCTTGAAGGGCTGGCCCGCGAGGCCGTTGTTCTTGAACTCGTTCCGTCGCATCCCTGGGTTGCACCCTCCAGGGAGCCGACAGATGGGGCCGGGAAGCCCGTGTTTTCCACTCGGATCAACAAGTTTCTCGCGTTCCCAGGCACATTTCAGGGTGCCCTTGACGGCGGATCTAAGTGCATCACGTTGGACATGAAGATCGCGGCAGCGGGTGCTATAGCCGACATTGCCGCGGAGAAGCACCTGTGGCGTGATCAGGTAGTCCCGGACCGGCAGGACCGCGACGTAACTCGCGCGGTGGCAAGAGCTGTTGAAACTACCGCGCGCAGATCGTTGGAGCCAACAATTCTCCTGCCCAAAGGATGCCAGCTGTCCAACTCACCTAATCCCTAGCGCAAACTGTGAGGCCCATACCTTCGAGGCAATATCTTCCCAACTGGAGGAACTGATGAATGACGGGCTGACCGGCGCAGGCCTCGGCGCCCTCATCGAGGCGCTCCTTGACAGCGCCGACCTCCGCGTTTTCCTGCAGGGCCTGGTGTAGATTGCGGGCGCGGAATTTGCCAATGGGGAAGAGTTGGCGCACTGCAGTGTGACGGTGTGGCGGAAGCGCCGTCCGATGACGATTGCCAGCAGTGACCCGGAGACGGCGGCGTTGGATGAGGTCCAGTATGCGACCAACGAGGGCCCCTGCATCAAGGCTGCGCTGACAGGACGGGCCGCCGAAGTCGTGGACACACGGGCGGAGACCAAGTGGCCAAGATTCATCGCAGCCATGACCGCCAGTCACATGCGCTCCGTGCTCGCCGTCCGGATCCCGCTTCAGACCTCGGACGGGGACACAGCCCAACTGCCAGATCGCCGGTGCCACCAATGCCGTCCTCAGGCGAGATGACGGATCACTGTTGGCCGAGCAGTTCGACGGAGCAGGCTTCGTCCGCGGCGCCCTGCGCAAAGGATTCGACCCTCACGGCAAGCGGGCCCTGGTCGTCGGCAACGGCAGCGTGGGCTCGCCGATCGCCGCCTCACTGGCCGGCCTCGGACTTGCCGGCATCGGCTTGTTCGACCCCGATACAGGTGCCTCCGATGGGCTCGCCCGGCGCATCAGCGCGCACTACCCTGACGTGCAGATCGCCGTGGGGTCCAAAGATCCCGAGGGCTACGACCTGATCGTCAACGCCACCCCGCTCGGCATGAGGGACGGTGACCCCATGCCTGTCGACATCCCCCGGCTCCTATGTCGGAGACGTCGTGCTGAAGGCCGGAATGACCCCATTCCTGCAGGCCGCCAAGCAGAAGGGATGCACAGTTCAGGTGGGCAGCGACATGCTGTTCGAGATGATCCCCGCTTACCTCGAGTTCTTCGGATTCGGCACTGCGACAGCCGAAGAACTGCGTACAACAGCGCAATTGCCCTTATGAAGAAAGGCCTCCGTGACGATGAGGTGGTTGTGAGTCGACCCAAGGCATCCCTCAACCGATAAAGATCCTTTGCGGCATGGCCGCCCGAAGCCGGCCTCGGGTGGCCACCCCGATAGTGGTGGCTTACTCGGTTCGGGCGATCGTCCTAATTTGCATTTCTCGGAGAGGGCACGCGCCGCTCTCACGCGCTGGTATCAGAATAGAGCGAAATTCCGCTTCCCTGACAGTGGCTCCATGATGTTCTCAGAATCCACCCTGACAGTCGCCGGAAGTTCGAAAACACGGAAAGTCCATGGAGTTGCACACCTTATGAAGTCTATTTGGGGCAGTGGGCGGCCATGTCACCTGATGTAAAACTGGCCGGACGTCGGAGAACAATCCAGAGCTCCACCCCACAGGCCGAGTCCTCCCACGTCAGGCCGCTCCGAGTCAGGTTTGGTTGTACTTCAGGCTGACAAGACGCCATGCCTTCAAAGGACGTTTTATGCCGTCGGCCGTACTCCTACTGTTAGCCTGCGAGATAGCTCTCGCGCGGAGTCGTTCTCCTCAGCGCAAAGATTGCGAGATCACGGGAAATGGCGGTTAGCCTCCCAGCGGCTGTCATGCGGGCAGACCAAGCCGAGCTCTGCAAACCTGCCGCGGTAAGCTAGTCAGTTCATCGCCAAGTAGGTTTCGATGGCACTTTGAAGGTCGGATAGCTGGGCCTGCGACATAGTCCACACACTCGCAACTTGCGGATCCTTTCTAAAGGAAATCTTCACCTCGTCCACCGAGAATAACTTGCCGTTGTTGTCCTCTACTGCGAACCATGTATCACTCATTGGGTTTTCTTTGTTATAGATCCTGCTGTACTGGCTACTCGGACTGCGGGAGATTCCGCGTTTGTGCAGCCAAGGTGAGGACGGTTCGCGCTCAGAGCACGGGTCCTTTCGTGGCTGGTTACCGCACGCGGGACTTTTGGGATAGGAGGCGTGCTAGTTCTTGCGAAACAGCTTCGATCGCTTCCATCCGCGTGCGACTACCTCTGAGTTTCTTCGAATATGTGTGCTTTGGAGGGATGCGGTCCGGTTTTTGGCTGCGCTCAGGGTGTGCTTGGCGTGCATCGAGGTCGGCGAGCGGGTCGTGGAAGATGCTTTCAGGGTTCACCCTTTGCTTGCTTTCTGTTTCCGGGCTAACTACTTGTAGCCCTACTCTCATTTCGTGGTGGGTCCTGGGGTGGGAGGCCTCTCACGTCCGGGCGTCGATATGCCAACGTGGGCTCTAACTGTGGGTGCCAACTCGAACACAAGGGCCCATAGGGTACTTTTTCCACCCAGTCGTGGCATGGTTTCACCTTGCTCCCGGTAGCGAAATGGCGCAGGGTCGCCGTCGGGCCTCCACCACCCACTGACCGGTGCGAGGTCCCCCGCTTGTTGCAGTGGGGCGCACGTCTTGGTGCTGCTGCACTTGCTGTTCGACTGTTGGCATGGTCCTTTGGTGTTCCTGATGCTGAGTTGCCGTTAGACGTCCCTCTAGTCCTAGACACCCTGTAGAAGAAAGAGGAGAACCGTGAGCTGCGGTTCATTCGTTTTCAGATGACAGAGGGATCTCAGGTGCTCTACCCTTGGTGCGCATGACTTGCACCTCCGACAAGTCAAGCAACCGGCGCCCGCCGCTTAGATCATCCAGGATCCAGAATATTCCGTGATTAGTGGCTATATCACTCACCCGCCCGCGGTGTACGACTGTCCCCATATGAGCCGCAGTAATCTCGTCTCCAGGCAGTAGATCTAAGCAGGAGTGGACCGAAAGTTCTTCCGTTTCTCGCACCAGCTTCTCCTTTGCATACGTTCATTGGCTAGAGGATGGACAGCACAAAGTCCCGGTCTATGCCGGGCTCGAGTCCTTGCCCTAATAACCCCGTAGGACAGCCTGCGAGCCGTGATAGTTCCGCTCAGCATGCACACCTAGACGGCGGTTCCCATAAGGTCGCAGAGTCAAATGGCGTCCAGGGAGTTTTCCTTCGACGGTAGATCATGTCGGGGCACTTGGTACGGGTGGTGATTGCTAACAAGGAGTTTCCAGTTGCTGGGTTCACCGTTGGCTGAGGGCATGATGCTCCCCTCCGTGATGAAGCGGCGGGTCCCACCATCGCCGAGCCGGGCCCACCAGCCGGTTGCAGGGCAGTGGTCCCCGGTCCGCACGCTGTACGACGCTGAAAGGTTGCGCTCCGCGGGGGACTTGAGTTGGATTCGCTTTTTCATTTCTCCCTATTTTCTGTAAGCGAGTTTGGAGCTCTGGGGTATCTAGGCGGAAACCAGTTCGTGCCAGTCCGCTACGAGGGGCAGGTTGTGTGCGTCGGACACGGAGCGGTGCGCAACGTGGCCGGCGGCGGTGTTCAGGCCGGAGGCGAGGGCGGGGTCGCGGTCGAAGGCGGCCTTGACACCCAGGTTGGCCAGCGACACGGCGTACCGCAGGGTCACGTTGGTCAGGGCGTAGGTGGAAGTGTTCGGCACGGCGCCGGGCATATTGGCCACGCAGTAAAAGATGGTGTTGTGCACCTTGTAGGTGGGTTCCTGGTGCGTGGTGGGGCGGGTGTCCTCGAAGCAGCCGCCCTGGTCCACGGCGATGTCCACCAAGACTGAGCCGGGCTTCATGCGGGCCACGAGTTCGTTGGTCACCAGCTTGGGGGCCTTGGCGCCCGGGATCAGGACTGAGCCGATCACCAGGTCCGCGTCCACCACTGACTTTTCGATCTCGTAGCTGTTGGACGCCACCGTTTTCAGCCGGCCCTGGTACTGGGCATCCAGTTCGCGCAGGCGGTTGATGTTGATGTCCAGGATGCTGACGTCGGCGCCGAGGCCCAGTGCCATGGCAGCGGCGTTGGTGCCGGCAACGCCGGCGCCCAGGACAACAACCTTGGCCGGGCGGACGCCCGGAACGCCGCCCAGAAGAACACCCTTGCCGCCGGCGGGTGCCATCAGGGACGTGGCGCCTACCTGCACGGACAGCCGTCCGGCTACCTCGGACATCGGGGCCAGGAGCGGCAGCGCGCGCCCCTCCTGGACAGTTTCGTAGGCAATCGCGGTGACGCCGGAGTTGATAAGTTCGCGGGTGAGCTCAGGTTCGGCCGCGAGGTGGAGATAGGTGAAGAGGATCAGGCCCTTGCGGAACCGGTGGTACTCGGCCTTGATGGGTTCCTTGACCTTCATCACCATGTCCGCGCGGGCCCAGACGTCGTCCGCCTCGTTGACGATCTCGGCACCGGCGATGGCGTATTCCTCATCCGTGATGCCCGAACCAAGTCCCGCCCCGCGCTCCACAAGGACCGTGTGTCCGTGGGTGCGGAACTCATGGACACCGGCAGCGGTGATAGCCACCCGGAATTCGTTGTTCTTAATTTCTGCGGGGACACCAATGATCATTTCGTAGCTCCAATCCAAGCTCTTCTGCAGGCCCTCCGGTATATCGATGTCCCCCTTGGGGGATTCGGGGAGTTTCTGTGAAGCATCGTACATTCGTATTGTTGACAATACTACACCATTGTCTTAGGTTGTGTAACACAGCTCACAGGGCGGTTGCCCTGATTTAGTGCCGGCGAGGCCGGGCGAATGGAGAAGAAATGAGAAGCAATATCACACGGCGGAACCTCCTTCGAGGTGCTGGCACAGCCGCTCTCGGAGTGACGGTAGCTGGTTGGATAACCAGTTGCTCCACTGTTCCCGCTGGTAGCCCGGCAACGGGCGCGACGAGCAACCTGCTGGAAACTGCAAAGGCGCAGGGCTTCATCCGAGTAGGCATAGCCAATGAGCCGCCGTATACGCAGGTCAGCCCGGACGGTCAGGTCACAGGATGCGAACCCGACGTCTTGCGGGCAGTCTGTAAGCGCCTGGGAATCGACGAGGTTCAGGGCATCATCACGCCGTATGAGTCCATGATCCCCGGACTGAATGCCAACCGCTGGGACGTTATCGCAGCCGGCCTGTTCATGAAGCAGTCACGATGCTCGCAGATTCTTTACTCCGAGCCAGTCATTGTTTCTACCGAATCTTTCGCCACGCCCAAGGGCAATCCGAAAAGCATCCTCACGGTCGCTGACATCATCGCAGATCCCGCTTTGCGTATCGCCGTTCTCCCCGGTGGATTTGAAGAAGGAGTTCTCAAGGCGGCTAACGTTCCTGCCAACCAGCAGGTTAAGGTCAATGACGGTCGAAGCGGCCTCGAAGCGCTGAAGGCAAACCGTGCGGACGCTTTCATGCTCCCCACCCTGTCGCTTAAGTCACTTGCAGAGAATGACAGTAGCTTCGACATCACAGCGCCGATCGAAGACGCCCCCCGCACGGGCTCGGGTGCTGCTTTCCGCCAGGCTGACACGTCATTCCGCGAGGCCTACAACAAGGAGCTTGCGGCGTTCAAGGCCACTCCTGAGTTTGGCGAGATCCTCACCAAATGGGGCTTCGACCCCGCCGTAGTCGTAGGCGTCACTACCGAGGAACTATGCAAGACCGAGGGCTGATCCGCGGGAATCGGAAAGCGAGTACCGCGTGGAAGCGATAATCGAGTACGCGCCCCTGCTGTGGCAGGGGCTGCTGACCACCCTGCTGGTGACGGTACTGGGTGGCGCGCTGTGCCTGATAGTCGCATTTGCGGCCGGCCTGGCACGCCTGTCCAGGCATTGGATCCTGCGGTGGCCAGCCGGTGTCTTCATCGAGGTGTTCCGCGGAACGTCCTTGTTGGTGCAGATGTTCTGGCTGTTTTTCGCGCTGCCGTTCTTCGGAATCCAGCTCCACCCTCTGACGGCCGCAGTCCTGGCTCTCGGCCTTAACGAGGGGGCCTATGCCGCAGAAGTGGTCCGCGGCGCCATCGCCAGCCGGGCCAAGGGCCAGACGGAAGCCTGCATCGCCCTGGGCATGGAACCGGCCCTGAGGCTCCGCAGGATTATCATTCCGCAGTCCATCCCTGCCATGCTTCCGCCATTCGGCAATGTCATGGTGGACCTGCTGAAGAACACGTCGCTGGTCTCGCTGGTCACGGTGGCGGACCTGACCTTCAGCGCCCAGATGATCCGCAGCACCACCGGGCAGACCACCGCCATCTTCATCACCATCCTGGTGATGTACTTCGCCCTGTCCTATCTGCTGACCCTGCTGACCAACTGGCTGGAGAAGCGTTTCGCTCTTGACCGCAAGGCCCTGACCCTGCAGAAGAAGGAAAACACCCTCATGAAGGTAGGTGCAGCATGATTTGGGATAACAGTTTTGCGTTTTCCGTTCTCCCGGTCCTGCTGCAGGGGCTCTGGACCACGGTCCATATCACGGTGATGGGCACGCTGCTGGCGGCCGGTCTGGGGCTGGTCTTCGCTGTTCTCCGGCGGCTCGCCATTCCCGTGCTGTCGCAGGTGGTGACCTTCTTGGTGATGTTTGTCCGCGGCACGCCGCTGCTGGTGCAGGCCTACGTGGCTTTCTTCGTGCTGCCTGCCTACGGCATCAGTTTCGATGCACTCACCACCGGCATTGTGGTGATCGGCGTTAACTACAGCGCCTACATGGCCGAGGTTTACCGCAGCGGCATCCAGGGTGTTCCCACCGGCCAATGGGAAGCGGCAACGGCGCTCAGCCTCCCCGGTTCAAGGACCTGGGGCCGCATCATCCTGCCACAGGCCATCCGGACCGTGGTCCCGATGCTCGGCAACTACCTCATCCAGATGTTCAAGGACTCCGCAGTCCTGTCCGCCATCACGGTGGTTGAACTTATGGCAACAGCCCAAGCCATCGGAAGCTCAAGCTTCCGTTACCTGGAACCCCTGACCCTGGCAGCCCTGCTGTTCCTGGCAGTCAGCTACCCGGCTTCCCGCCTCGTCAACAGATTGGAGCGGCGCTATGCGCCCCAGCACTGAACCCCAACCCCGGACCGCAGGCGTTGTCCTGCCCCCGGAACCGCTCATCCGGTTCGAGAACGTCAGCAAGAACTGGGGAACGAACCACGTCCTAAAGTCCCTGAACTTCGACGTTTCGCCGGGCGAGAAGGTGTCCATCATCGGACCCTCCGGCTCCGGCAAGACCACCATCCTCCGCATCCTGATGACGCTGGAAACCCCCAGCGAAGGAAAAGTTACTGTGGATGGGGACACCCTGTGGGATGTCACCCGCGGCCAGAAGGTGCGCGAAACCAGGCAGCTGCGCGAGACCCGCAAGAAGATCGGCATGGTCTTCCAGCAGTTCAACCTGTTCCCGCATATGACTGCAATGGAAAACATCATTGAAGCGCCCATCCACGTTCTCGGCCTGAACAAGGCTGAGGCACGCGAACGCGCGGCCGAACTGCTGAACCTGGTGGGTCTGGGCAAGCACATGAACCACACCCCGCCGCAGATGTCCGGCGGCCAACAGCAACGCGTGGCCATTGCCCGGGCGTTGGCGATGCGGCCCAAAGTACTGCTCTTTGACGAGCCCACATCGGCGCTGGACCCCGAGCTCATCGGCGAAGTACTGAACGTGATCCGCAACTTGGCGCACACCACGGACATGACCATGCTGATGGTCACGCACGAGATGCGCTTCGCTGAAGAGATCTCGGACCGGGTGGTGATGTTCGACAACGGCGCGGCCGTGGAGAGCGGACCGCCGGCCCAGATCTTCAAGAACCCGCAGCAGGAGCGGACCAGGAGCTTCCTCCGGGCCGTCATGCAGCATTGAGCTAGCTGCTGCGGCGGCTCGCGATCAGCGAGATCTCCACGGGCGCGCCGTCGGGCAGGCTGGAAACGCCGACGGCGGCGCGTACCGGCCGCCCGTGCTCACCAAAGTAGGACACCAGTACCTCGGACGCCCCGTTCATCACCAGCGGATGGTCCGTGAAATCGCTCCCGGCAGCGATGTAACCGGTCATGGAGACGATCTCACTAATGCGGTCAAGTCCGCCGGCATGGGCTGCAAGGGACGCCAGACAGTTCAGGACTGCGGTGGCCGCAGCAGCCTGTCCTTCCGCAACCGTCAATTGCTCCCCCACCCGCCCGCGGTATTCGAGGTTTCCCTGGACGGAGGACGTGTGGCCTGCCGTGTATAGAACACCAGCTATTTCGCGCACCGGCACGTAGTTCCCAGCCGGGACCGGGGTAGGAGGAAGCGGCGTGATCGGTTTCTGGTTGTCGTCCATAACTAGCCATTGTAGACAATTGAACAAATGTGAGAAAGTGACTCATGACACTTGAACGAAACCCCTCCTTCGCGGCCGTTTCAGACCTGCCGGGTCCGCAGGCGTGGCAAGACATCGGCGTCGTCTGCCCTTTCGACATGGCCCTTGATCACGAGCTGTGGCGGTGGATGCCTGATGGCGTGAACCTTATCTTCACCCGCACTCCCTACTACGACCAGCCGGTAGGCCTGGACATGGCGGAAGAGATCAGCGATCACGGCGAGATCCAGGACGCCGTCCGCAGCGTGATGGCCATTCGCCCGGCGGTGGTTGCGTACGCCTGCACGTCCGGCAGCTTTATCCATGGCGTCGAGGGTGCGAGGAACCTTTCCAAGGCCATGGCCGCCGCGGGCGCCCCCGCAGCGGTGACTACGTCCGAAGGCTTGCTCATGGCGCTGGACGCCCTGGGGATGACCCGGGTTGCGGTAGCCACGCCGTATCTCGCCGAGCTGACCGACCGGTTGACGTCCTTCCTTGAGCAGGGCGGGAAGTCGGTGGTCTCGCACGAAGGGCTGGGCCTGGACCGGGACATCTGGAAAATCCCTTATGCCACCACCTGCGAGCTCATCCGCCGGGCGGACCGTCCGGACGCGGAGGTAATCTTCGTCAGCTGCACCAACCTGCCCACCTACGACCTGATTGCCCAAATGGAGCAGGAACTGGGGAAACCGGTGATCACGGCCAACCAGGTAACCGCGTGGAGCGCCCTGCGGCTGATGGGCCGCGAAGCCGTGGGGCCGCACCAGGCCCTGCTTCAGGCCACGGAAGGGTAGCTCAACCCGCCTTATCCCGCACAAAAAAGGACCTCCTGGCCATCGGATGAACCGACGGCCAGGAGGTCCTTTTTCTGTTGCTCGTCAGGGTCAGCGGCGGAACAGGCTGCCCAGCTGGTCGGAGTGCACCGTACGGCCGGCCAACTGTAGGCCGTACCAGGCGGTCACCTGGTTGGCCGTCAGGACGGTCTTCCCGAGGACTGACTCCAGCTCATTAAGCCAACGGACAGTATGCAGGGCCGTATCCGGGATCAGGACTGCCTCGGCGTCCGGCGCGTTGGCACTTCGGGCCAGTTCAACCACACCGTCGTGGTCCAACTCGCCGGCATCTTCGCCTGAAGCAATGTCGTGGGAGGCGAGATCGAGGACCTGGATATCCTGGTGGCCCAGGAGCTCCACGAAGTGGCGGGACACGTCGTCGGGGTAGGTCGCTGAGACGGAAACCTTGGAGATGCCCAGGTGCCGGAGTGCAGCAGCGAAGGCCAGTGAGGTGGAGGACGTGGGTACATTAATGACGTCCTGGATCTCGCGCACCTGCTGGTGCGCGCCGTCCCAGCCGAATACGAAACTGCCGGAGGTGCACGCCCACATGACGGCGTCGGGGCTGTACTTCCGCACGATCTCGCCAGCGCCCTCGAGCAGCCGCTCAGACTTGCCGAGGTCCAGCAGTGCCTGCACCTCGTGGGTGGTGATTTCGTCAGGTCCGCCTACGGAGGTGTGGACCACGGGCAGGTGAATGTCCTCACCGAGGATCGACTCCAGGTACGGGTATTCATCCTCGGCGCTGTGGCCGGGGTAAAGCATTCCAACAGTTGTCATGGTTTCTCCAGTGAGATGAGCCGCATTTCCGGCAGAAGGGTATTTCCACCTCTGCAGAAATAGCATACAGTTTGATTGTAGACAATCGAAGAACTTTTTCCGGTTACCTGACCACCTGACAACCGGGCGGTCGCCACCCCCAGCGATGTGACGTCCGCATAGTAAACTATTAAATTGTCAACTATGAGACATGATGGCAGTGACCGCTAAAAGTTCCAGAACTCACTCAGGCCCGCCTGGTAGAGCTCATCGCAGCAAGGACGGAAACAGGATGAAAAGGGGAGCCTTAGACCCGGTTGTGCAGGAGTCCACGCCGGCCATTATCGCCCGCAAAATCCGCGACGCTATTGCCCGCGGTGACTTCGCTCCGGCTGTCCAGCTCGGTGAGGCCGAACTCGCCAAGGAACTGGGAGTCAGCCGCGGCCCTTTGCGGGAGGCCATGCAGCGGCTCACCCAGGAAGGCTTGCTGGTCAGTCACCGGAACCGAGGCCTCTTTGTAGTTTCCATGGACGAGGACGACTTCCGGGACGTCTACCTGGCCCGCTCCGCTATTGAGGCTGCCGCCATTAACCGCGTGATCAGTATGGATCCGCAGGGCAGTGCCGCCAAGCTGATGGAAACGGTGCGTGCCATGGAGGAAACGGCCGACTCCCCAAACAGCGAAGCGATGACCGAGGCGGACATGAGCTTCCATGCCCTCCTGGTGGAACTGGCTGGCAGTCCGCGCCTGACAAGAATGCACGACACACTTTTGACGGAGACGCGGATGTGTCTCAACGCCCTCAAGAGCACCTACGACACGGCCGAGAGGCGCATCGCCGAGCACAAGGGCATCGCAGAGGCCATCTTCCGCGGCGACTCGGACCTCGCAGAGAAACTTATGGCCGAGCATATGGATGACGCACTGATGCGGCTGATTCCGTAGCGCCCTTGGCTGCATCCTGACGTTTCACAAAAAGGCCGCCGAGGTTCCCGGCGGCCTTTTGTTGCGCCCACAACTCAACTCTCCTATTGTCAACAATGAGACATGAGCGTATTGTGATGAGCGATACATTTGCTCCCAATCGAGGATTGTCATGTCTAACGCACCACATAGCGCCGCCTCCGGCGCGGGGTTCACGACTCCAGACGAAACATCCCCAGCAGGCAGAAAAGTGCTCCACCGGGCCATCGCTGCCTCGGCTATGGGTAATGCCACTGAATGGTTCGATTACGGCGTTTATGCTGTAGCCGCCACGTATATCACCGCCAACTTCTTCCCCGGCGAAGGTGCCATGGGAACAGTCTGGACGCTTGCCACCTTTGCCCTTTCCTTCCTCGTGCGGCCACTGGGCGGGCTGTTCTGGGGTCCCTTGGGCGACCGGATCGGACGCAAGAGGGTCCTGGCGCTGACCATTATCCTCATGGCAGGCTCAACCTTCGCCATTGGCCTGCTCCCGACGCATTCGCTGGCCGGCTGGCTGGCCCCGGCCCTGCTGATCCTGCTGCGCATGATCCAAGGATTCTCAACCGGCGGAGAGTACGGCGGTGCGGCTACCTTCATGGCCGAATACGCACCGGACAAGAAACGCGGCTTCTATGGCAGCTTCCTTGAGTTCGGCACGCTGGGCGGCTTCGCCCTCGGTTCCCTCGTGGTTCTGCTCTGCACCCTGCTCCTGGGTGAAGGCGCCATGACTGAATGGGGCTGGCGGCTTCCCTTCCTGATTGCCGGCCCGATGGGCATCATCGGCATGTACCTGCGCAACAGGCTTGAAGACACCCCGGTCTTCCGCGAACTGGAGGCCAGCGGAGAGCTGGAACCACACACGAGCACAGCCCTGAAGGACTTGCTGCGGGATTACTGGCGCCCCATGCTGATCATGGCCGGCCTTGTCATTCCGCTGAATGTTGTCAACTACACCCTGCTTACCTACATGCCCACGTACCTTGAGGGTTCGGTGGGCATGGATGCCAACACGGTGCTGACTCTGATGTTCGTGGGGCAGATTGTCATGATGCTGATGATTCCGCTGGCCGGCGCCCGCTCCGACAAGATCGGACGCAAGCCAATGTGGTTCTTCTCCTTAATCGGCCTGTTTGTGCTGGCCATCCCGATGTACATGATCATGGCTAACGGCTTCTGGTTTGCGATGCTCGGGTTCGCCGTCCTGGGCCTCCTGTACCTCCCGCAGCTGGCAACCATTTCCGCCACCTTCCCGGCCATGTTCCCCACCCAGGTCCGTTATGCCGGCTTCGCGATTACCTACAACGTCAGCACGGCGATCTTTGGCGGCACCGCACCAATGATGAACGAGCTTTTGATTAATGCCACAGGCAATGTCCTGATGCCGGCTTACTACATGATGGGTGCCTGCCTGATCGGCCTGGTGGCCGTCTGGAAGATGCAGGAGACTGCCGGGGCTTCGCTTCGCAACATGAAGATCCCCGGAATCAAGAAAGCGCCCATTCCGCGCCGTCTGGAAAGGTAGCTCCAGGCCGGATCCGTCCCGGGCCGGCAGAAAGCCCCCGGCTGCTCCTGAATTTCAGGGGCAGCCGGGGGCTTTTTCGTACCTGTACTTGCTAGCTGCGGCGGGCAGGAATGCGTGCCGGCCGTTCCGTGCCCCATGCAGCGGCCTTCTCGTAGGCCTGCGCTGCGCGGAGCACCTTGCGGTCGGTGTGGCGCGGGCCGATGATCTGCAGGCCGGATCCGTCGCGGGCCGGTAGAAAGCCCCCGGCTGCTCCTGAATTTCAGGGGCAGCCGGGGGCTTTTTCGTACTTGTAGTTGCTAGCTGCGGCGGGCAGGTATGCGTGCCGGCCGTTCCGTGCCCCATGCAGCGGCCTTCTCGTAGGCCTGCGCTGCACGGAGCACCTTGCGGTCGGCGTGACGCGGGCCGACGATCTGCAGGCCGGCCGGAAGGCCGGCCTGCGTGAAGCCGCAGGGGACGCTTACTGCGGGCTGCTGGGTCATGTTGAAGGGGTACGTATACGGGGTCCAGCTGGTCCAGTCCGGGGAATGCCAACCTTCTGGCGCATCCGTGCCGCGGGGGAAGGCCGGAATGGGCAGCGTAGGAGTCAGGAGCAGATCATAGGTCTCGTGGAAGAGGCCCATCTTCACCCCCAGGTCCATCCGCACAGCGGTGGCGTCCAGGAAGTCCGAGGCGCTGAGATCTCCCTGTTCCTCGATGGAGCGGCGCAGCCCGGGATCCACCTTAGTGATGGCGTCCGGGCCGTAAGCCTCCAGCACTTTGGCCGCACCGGCGAACCAAAGGACGTGGAAGGCCTCAACGGGGTCGTGGATGCCCGGATCCACTTCCTCGATGACGGCGCCGGCGTCGGCCAGAACCTCAACCGCCGCCCGGACCAGCCGCTCGATTTCCGGATCGTTGGTGCCGAACCCCAAGGTGGGCGAGAACGCGATTCGCATGCCTTTCACGCCGTCGTTAAGGCCGTCCAGGAAGGACCGGGTGGGCGTGGGAAGGGCGGACCAGTCACGTGAATCGAAGCCGGTGATGACGTCCAGCAGCAACGCTGTGTCCTCCACGGTGCGGGTCATGGGACCGGCGTGCGCCAGGGTGCCGAACGGGCTTGCCGGGAACATGGGGACCAGCCCGTAAGTCGGCTTGATGGCCACCGTCCCGGTGAAGGCTGCGGGGATGCGGACGGAACCCCCGCCATCGGTCCCCACCGACCAGGGACCCATTCCCAGGCCAACAGCCGTGGCACTGCCGCCGCTCGAGCCGCCGGACGTGAGACCTGCCGCCCGCGGATTCCCGGTGGAGCCGTGCCGCAATGAATCGGTGACGCCTTTCCACGCGAACTCAGGGGTGGTGGTCTTGCCGATCAGCACAGCGCCTGTTTCCCGCAGCCTAGCGACGCAAGGCGCGTCCTGTACCCACGCCGCGTCGGCGTTAATGAGGTTGGTGCCGCGGAGCGTGGGCCAGCCGCGGGTGTAGAAGATGTCTTTGATGGAGGTGGGGACGCCGTCACCGGGACCCAGGGGCTCGCCCTTGCGCCACCTTCCCTCCGACTCGCGGGCTTCCTGCAGTGCGCTCTCGGCTTCAACCGAGACAAAAGCGTTGACGTCCACGTCTACCGCTTCAATAGCATCCAGGGCAGCTTGGGTGGCGTCCACAGGGGAGATTGTGCCCTCGCGGTAGCCCGCCAACAGGTCCACCGCTGTCAGATCGGTCAGATCACTCATTCTTTTCCTCCTACTGGCCACTACGTGTTTGCGTTCTAAATGCGTGGAACCAGAATCTACGTTTTAACCCTCTCTCACCTTTCGCACGTTCCACCCTTACGCTCTCTCACCTGCGGAGAATCCCTTGGTAAAGGTGAGAGAACGTTTGATGTTTTGGTGCAAAAGGTGAGAGAGGGTTGGGGCTTTTATTCCGATAGGTGAGAGCGGTTTGCGCTCCTTAGACGCGCGGGATGGCCATGTACTTGATCTCCAGGAACTCGTCCAAGCCCACGCGGCCGCCCTCACGGCCCAGGCCGGAAGCCTTGATGCCGCCGAACGGCGCTGCCGGGTTGGAAACGATGCCCGTATTCAGGCCAACCATGCCCACCTCAAGTTCGTCGCCGACGCGGAAGGCTCGGTCAAGGTCCTGGGTGAACACGTAGCTGGCCAGGCCCCACGGGGTGTCGTTGGCCAGCCGGACCACTTCCTCTTCGGTGTCGAAGGGGATGACCGGAGCCACCGGGCCGAAGATTTCCTCGCTCATCAGTGCGGCGTCGGAGCTGACATCGGACAGCACAGTGGGGGAGTAGAAGTAGCCTTTGCCCTCGGGACGTGACCCGCCGCAAACCACGGTGGCGCCCTTGGAAACGGCATCATCCACGAGTTCCTGGACCTTGTTCAGCGCCTTCTCCTCCACCAGGGGTCCGACGTCGGTGCCGTCCACTGCGCCGTCGCCCACTTTCAGGTCACCCAGCCGCTTGGCGAGCCGGGCGGAGAACTCGGCGGAAACGGAGCGCTGGACAAAGATGCGGTTGGCGGCCGTGCAGGCCTCGCCCATGTTCCGCATCTTGGCGGCGAACGCACCTTCCACGGCGCGGTCCAGGTCTGCGTCTTCAAACACGATAAGGGGTGCGTTTCCGCCCAGTTCCATCGAGGAGCGCATCACGTTCTTGGCCGCCTGCTCCAGCAGGCGCACGCCCACGCCGGTGGAACCGGTGAAACTGACCTTGCGGGCAATGCCACTTTCCATCCACGGGGTCACCACCGAGGAGGCCTTGGTGGTGGTGACAACGTTCAGTACGCCTTTGGGGAGGCCGGCCTCGATCAGGATGTCCGCCAGCGCCAGCGAGGACAGCGGGGTGAGGTTGGCCGGCTTGAAGACCATGGTGCAGCCCGCTGCGATGGCGGGGCCGATCTTCCGGGTGCCCATGGCCAGCGGGAAATTCCACGGCGTCACCAGGACGCACGGGCCAACCGGCTCCTTCGTGACCAGAATGCGGTTCTTGCCGTCGCCGGTGGTGGTCATATCACCGCCGATACGGACGGCTTCCTCCGAGAACCAGCGGAAGAACTCGGCAGCGTAGGCCACCTCACCCTTGGCCTCGGCGAAGGGCTTGCCCATTTCCGTGGTCATAATCAAGGCCAGCTCGTCCTGGCGGGCCATGATCAGGTCGTAGGCGCGGCGCAGGATCTCGCTGCGCTCCCGGGGCGCGGTCTTGGCCCACTGCTTCTGCACCCGGCCGGCCGTTTCGATCGCCCGGCGGGCGTCCTCGGGGCCGCCGTCGGCAACGGAAGCAATGACTTCCTCGGTGGCGGGGTTGATGACATCGAACCGTGCGCCGGAAGCCGCTTCGGCCCATTCTCCGTCAATGTAGAGGTTGGTGCTGACTTTGGCGACGGCGTCGATCGCCTTCTGCGAGATCTGAGTATTAGTGGTTGCCTGGATGCTCATGAGGGATCCTTTTCTTGGATGGAAGGGAGTGGCTGGCTGCTGCGCTGGGAATCCACTGCCGCCTGTTCGCCGGGGTCTAGAAGTTGGGCCAGGTGGCGGCCCGGTCTGGAATCGTCGAGCTGCTTGACCTGCATGGCGCAGGAGAAGCCGTCTGTGAGGACCACAGAGTCCGCCTCCGTCTGGCGCAGCGCCGGGGCCAGCGACTGCTCCGCCACCAGCATGCTGACATCGAAGTGCTCCTTTTCGAAACCGAAGTTCCCGGCCACACCGCAGCAGCCGGTGGCGTCCACGACGCCCTCCACCCCCACCGCGCCGAGCGCCGAACGCTGGGTGCCGGCTCCGAAGACGGAGTACTCGTGGCAGTGCGTCTGCAGCACTACGTTCTTCGGCAGGGGCTGCGCCGGCGCCGGTTTCCAGCCCGCTTTGGTGAGCTCTTCGATGTGCGATGCGAAGCTGCGCACCCGGGCCGCGACTCGGCGGGCCTGGTCCGTGTGAACCAGTTCGGGAAGGTCCTTGCGCAGCGCCGCAGCGCAGCTGGGTTCCACCACCACGATGGGCCGGTCCGTGCCGTCGTCGAGTGCCACTGCCGCCTGGCCCATCAGCCTCTTGGCGGTGTCCAGCTGGCCGGTGGAAATCCAGGTCAGGCCGCAGCAGGCATCCGCCGAGCATTCCGTGGTGGAGCTTGAATTAGCGAGGACGCGGGCCGCAGCACCAGCCACCTCCGGCCGGAAGCCTCGGGTGAAGGTATCCACGAACAGCACCACGCCGTCGGCATCCGACCCCGCGCCGTCCTCGTAACTGGTAACGGGCCCGACGCCGGCCGCCGCCACTTCGCGGCGCCACTCACTGGCACCCGCGAAGCGTGGCAGCGCCCGCTCGGTGGTGAGCCCGCCTAGGGCGGAGGCTACCTTGGCGAGCGGGGTGGACATTACGGTGTTGACCAGCGGCGCGATTCGGCCCGTGATCTTGAGCCAGCGGGGCAGCCAGCCCAGGGAGAAGTGGGACATCGGGCGGAGCTTGCCCTCGTAGTAGTGGGAGAAGAATTCTGATTTGTAGGTGGCCATGTCGACGCCTGTGGGGCAGTCACTGGAGCAGGCTTTGCAGGACAGGCAAAGGTCCAGGGCTTCGCGGACCTCCTCCGACTTCCAGCCTTCCTCCACCGTGCGGGCACCGCGGACCATGTCCTGGAGGACGCGGGACCGGCCGCGGGTGGAGTCTTTTTCGTCCTTTGTGGCGCGGTAGCTGGGGCACATTACGCCGCCGGTGTCCGTGCGGCAACGGCCCACGCCAATGCAGCTCTGGAGTGCGTGAACCCAGGGGTCGGTGCCGCCGCCCGTGGAAGTTTCGGGCGTGTCGGTTTCGGTGGCCGAACCGCCGGCGGCTCCGAGCGGCCGCAGGTCGAAGCTGGTGCGCCACTGCCTCTGCGGGATGCCCTCCAGTGCCAGGTTGCCGTCCATCGGATCGGGGTCGGTCAGGGATCCAGGGTTGAGAATTCCTGCCGGGTCCCACGTGCGGCGGTAGGTGGTGAAGGCGGCCAGCATGCGCGGGGAGTACATCAGGGGCAGCAGTTCCGAGCGTGCCCGGCCGTCGCCGTGTTCTCCGGAGAGCGAGCCGCCGTGGCGAACCACCAGTTTGGCGGCGTCCCTGGTGAAGGCGCGGAACACGGCCCTGCCGGCCTCGGTGCGCAGGTCGTAGGTGATGCGGATGTGCATGCAGCCGGCACCGAAGTGACCGTACATCACGCCCGTAAGGTCATGGCGGGCAAGAAGGCTGCGGAAGTCGGAGAGGTAATCCGCGAGATTTTCGGGGGCAACGGCGGAGTCCTCCCACCCGGGCCAGGACTCGCCGCCGGTGGAGAGCCGCGCGGAGAGCCCTGCGCCGTCTTCGCGGACACGCCAGAGGGACGCCCGTTCCTGCAGGTCCGGGATGGTCCGGCCATCCAGCAGCCGGCCGTTTTCCCTAAGCCGGGCCAGCAGCCGGTCCGCTTCGGCGCGGACCTGGTCCGTGTTGTCGCCGTCGAGGTCAACGTAGAGCCAGGCTTTGCCCTCGGGCAGGCCCGTCACGGAGCCGTCGCCGCGGCGGAAGCGCATGGTGTCCACGATCGCCTCGTCGATGCCTTCGACGGCGGCCGGTGAGAACTCCAGGATGGTCATGATGTCGCGCGCCGCGTCCACCACATCCGCGTAGCCCAGGCAGACCAACAAGGCGCTGGCAGGCTTGGGAACGAGCTTCATCCGGGCGCCCACAATGATGGCGCAGGTCCCTTCGGACCCGGCGAGGGCGCGGGCCATGTTGAACCCGTTTTCCGGCAGCAGGTTGGCCAGGTGGTACCCGGAAACCTGGCGCTGGATGCGCTCCAGTTCCAGGCGGAATTCGGACAGGTGGTTGTGGGCCAGGTCCTTGAAAGACGTGGACAGGGCGGCAGCGCGGGCTTCCGAGGTCTTATCTTCCGGGTTCGTGGCACGCAGCCCTGTGGCACTGGCGGTGAGCCTGGCCCCGTCGGAAGTGACGACGTCGATCTCTGCCACGTGGTCAGACGTCCGGCCGTAACGGACCGAATGATTTCCGCAGGCATCATTGCCCAGCGAACCGCCCACGGTGGCACGGTTCTTAGAGGACGGGTCCGGGGCGAAAGTGAAGCGGTTGCCCGTTGCTTTCTCCACTTCACGGGAGAGGACGGCGAGTACGACGCCGGGGTCCACGGCCACGGTGCCGGAGCTCTCGTCGACCGCGTTGATCATGTTCATGTAGCGGGAAAAGTCCAGCACGACGCCCGGGCCCATGGCGTTGCCCGCCATGGACGTCCCGCCGCCGCGGCCGATCAGCGGCGTTGCCGTTTCACGGCACGCAGCGACAACCGCGACGACGTCCTCCACTGTCCGCGGAAACACCACAGCCAGCGGGGCAACCCGGTAGTTGGACGCGTCATAGGAGTATTCCGCAAGCCGGCGCGGGGAATTATCCGCCGCCACACCCGCCGAGGCCAGGCGTGCCAGGACAGCCGGCTGGCCGGGGTCCGGCGCCCCGGACCGGCGGGTGCCGCCCGTTACCGGGCTGGCGGGGGAGTGAACGGCGTCAATCATGAGTGGCTCAGGATCCAGTGGACACGGCTACGGAGCCGACGACGGCGGCGACGGCGTTTTCGAAGCGTTCGAGGCCGGTGGTGATTTCTTCGGCCGTGACCACGAGGGCGGGGATGAGGCGGACGACGTTTCCGGCGGGGCCGCAGGTGAGGGTGAGCAGGCCCTCGGCGGTGGTGGCCTGCTGGACCGCTGCTGCCGTGG
>NZ_JBFRDI010000009.1:0-161953 GCF_052113505.1 Pseudarthrobacter sp. TAF60_1 | reverse complement strand
TATGAGGAGAAACTGATGGCTATTTGGGGCGCAGATGTAGAGCAGCTCAGGACTCTTGGCACGAAGCTGCAGGCCGGTGCTTCGGAGATCGAGCAGCAGCGGAGCAACCTCACCCGCCTGCTGGACAGCACCGTCTGGGAAGGCCCGGATGCGAAGACCTTCCGCAGCGAATGGTCCGGCACGCACACCAGTGCTTTGAACCAGGTCATCCAGGCGCTCAAGGATGCCGGCCAGAAGGCCACCAGGAACGCCAATGAGCAGGACCAGGCTTCACGCTAAGCCCGCTCTTGTTTGACCAAGGGCCCGGACACGCCGTCCGGGCCCTTCGTGTGTCGAGGCGTAAGGCAACTGTCGGAGCCGTAAGGCAAGATAGGTCTGTGAGCACAGCAACGGGCCCCGCAGAGGCTACAGCCGCCAGCAACGAGAACGTCACCGAACCGGAAGCCGTCCCTTCCGAACCGGTCCGCGAAGAGTATGAGAACCTGGTTGACCTGGTCAGGAAGTACCGCTTCGCGTATTACCAGGAGGACGAACCCCTGGTGTCAGACGCCGAATTCGACGACCTGTTCCGCCGGCTGGAGGAGATCGAGGCGCTGCATCCCGAGCTCATCGCCAACGACTCCCCAACGCAGGAAGTAGGCGGCGAAGTCTCGGCCGCGTTCGCCGCCGTCGAACATCTGCAACGGATGTACAGCCTCGAGGATGTCTTTTCCCTCGAAGAACTGGAAGCCTGGATCATCAAGGCCGAGGCCGGCATCACCAAACTCGGGGACACAGCACGGCCCGCTTGGCTGACAGAACTCAAGATCGACGGCCTGGCCGTCAACCTGCTGTATCGGGACGGCAAACTGGTCCGCGCCGCAACCCGGGGTGACGGAACCACCGGCGAGGACATCACCCACAACGTGCTGACCATCAAGGAAATCCCGCAGGAACTGACCGGCAGCGGTTTCCCGCCCGAGATGGAAGTGCGCGGCGAGGTATTCATCCCGTCACAGGCATTTGCGGAATTCAATGAGGCGCTGATAGAAGCCGGCAAAGCACCGCTGGCCAACCCCCGGAACGCAGCCGCAGGATCCCTCCGCCAGAAGGATCCTGCGGAAACCGCCAAACGGCCGCTGCGGATGTTCGTCCACGGAATCGGGGCGCGCGAAGGTCTCGAGACCCTCAGCCAGTCCCAGACATATGGCCTGCTGGAAAAGTGGGGGCTGCCCGTCAGCCCGTACTTTGAGGTTCTCGGGAGCCTGCAGGAAGTGCTTGAGTTCATCAAACGCTACGGCGACAAACGGCACAGCCTCATGCACGAAATCGACGGCATTGTGGTCAAGGTTGACGATCTCGCTACGCAGCGCGCCCTGGGGTACACCACCCGGGTGCCGCGTTGGGCCGTGGCCTACAAGTACCCCCCGGAGGAAGTCCACACAAAGCTGCTGGACATCGCGGTCAACGTGGGACGGACCGGGCGCGTGACACCCTTTGGTGTGATGGAGCCAGTGAAAGTCGCGGGATCCACGGTAGGCATGGCCACCCTGCACAACCAGGACGTCGTGAAGGCCAAGGGCGTGAAGATCGGCGACATTGTTGTGCTGCGCAAGGCCGGCGACGTCATTCCGGAGATAGTTGGCCCGGTGCTGGCCCTGCGCGACCAGCAGGTCCCGCCGGTCCGTGACTTCGTCATGCCCACCGAATGCCCCTCGTGCGGAACCCCCCTTGCCCCCGGCAAGGAAGGGGACGTGGATATCCGCTGCCCCAACGCCAGGTCCTGCCCCGCACAGCTCCGCGAACGGGTCTTCCACCTCGCTGGCCGCGGCGGGTTCGATATTGAGGCCCTCGGCTGGGAAGCCGCCATCGCGCTCACGCAACCTGCCGAGCCGGAAGTTGCGCCCCTCGTTTCTGAGGCGGCCCTGTTCGACCTCACGCCTGAGGACCTGGCGGACGTCCGGATCCGGCGCGAAAAACGCTCCAAGGGCGTGGCAACCGGCGAGTTTGAACTGGTGCCGTACTTCTTCAGCAAAGCCACGGCCAAGTCCCCGTCGAAGCCCACCGCCACTACGCAGAAGCTGTTCAAGGAGCTCGAAAAGGCCAAGAGCCAGCCGCTGTGGCGTGTGCTGGTGGCGTTGTCCATCCGGCACGTTGGCCCCCGTGCCTCCCGCGCGCTGGCCACGGCCTTTGGCAGCATGGATGGCATCCGGCATGCCTCCGAGGAGGACCTGGCCCACGTGGACGGCGTGGGGCCCACCATCGCTGCGGCGCTGAAGGAATGGTTTGCCGAGGACTGGCACCTGGAGATCCTTGACCGCTGGGCCGCGGCCGGCGTCCGGATGGAGGACGAACGCGACGAGTCAACACCCCGGACCCTGGAAGGGTTGACCATTGTTGTCACCGGCTCCCTGCCCAACTTCAGCCGGGACGAGGCGAAGGAAGCGATCCTCACCCGGGGCGGCAAAGCGGCGGGTTCGGTCTCCAAGAACACCAGCTACGTGGTGGCGGGCGAGAACGCCGGCACCAAACTCGACAAAGCGGAGCAGCTCGGCATACCCGTGCTGGATGAGGACGGCTTCCGGGAACTCCTGGAGAGCGGGCCTGCCGCGGCGCCTGACAACGCCGTTGACTCCGAACAGACAGACGCAACCCACACCCCTTCCAAATCCGTAGAGGTAGCAGAATGAATAACCCGGACTTCACCTTGGAGCTGCTTGCGGTGGCCAAGCAGGCGGCCGCCGCGGGCGCCGACGTGCTCGCATCGCGGAACGGCGAGGCTCTGGATGTCAGCAACAAGGGCGACGCCGGAGACTGGGTCACTGCCTTTGACGTCGCTGCCGAAAACGCGGTCCGGCAGGCCATCACCGCTGTTCGGCCGCAGGACACCATCACGGGGGAGGAACACGGGACCACGCGGCCCGCTGCGCCCAGTGGCTACCGCTGGTCCATCGACCCGCTGGACGGAACCACCAACTTCATCCGGAACATCGTCTACTACGCCACCTCCGTGGCAGTTGCGGATTCCGACGGCGCATGGCTGGCCGGCGTCGTGAACGCGCCGGCGCTGGGCCGCATCTACTACGCCGCACGCGGCCACGGCGCGTGGCTTGAAGAGGGCGGCCGGGTGACCTCCCTCCAAGGGCCGGTGGCCGGCCGGGCTGGCCAGATCCTGGCCACCGGCTTCAGCTACGATCCGGCAGTCCGCACCGAACAGGCTGCGCTGCTGGGCGACCTGATGGAAGGGTTCGCCGATGTCAGGCGGCTCGGTTCCGCGGCCCTGGACCTTTGCCTGGTAGCGGACGGAACCCACGACGCCTACGGCGAACGGGGACTCAACGAACATGATTACTCAGCCGGGGCCCTGATCGCGGAGGAAGCGGGCTGCTGGGTGAGGCGTCCGCGCCTGGACAGCCCCCTCGACGGCGGGCCCAGCGACGCGGACAGGCTTGCGGCCTGGACCTGCGCCGGAACATTGGAGCTGGCCGGAAAGTTTCCGCTTTGACCCATTTGCGGCACTAACATTGTCAAGTGCAATCGCAAATAACCATCCGTCCCGCCCTTGAGGCAGACTTTTCCGCCGTCGCCCGGATAACCGTGGATTCGTACCTGGCAGCGGGCCACTTCGACAACGCGGACCACCCGTACATGCAGCAGATCCAGGACGTAGCCGCGCGGGCAGCGAAGGCCACCATCTGGGTTGCCGAGCGTGACCGGCAGGTGGTGGGTTCCGTGACGCTGGCGCTGGCCGGAGAACCGTACGCCGACATCGCACTCGAGGACGAGTTGGAGTTCCGGATGCTCGTGGTGGACCCTGCAGTGCAGCGCAGCGGGGCAGGGCAGGCGATGGTGGAAGCCATCATCGAGCATGCCAGGACCCTCGACGGAATCAACGGGGTCGCTCTCACCACCGGCAGGACCTGGGAAAGCGCACACGGACTGTACAGGAAGACGGGCTTCCGGCGCGTCCCGGAGCGTGACTGGCTGATCCCCGGGACCGACATAAAGCTGCTGGTTTATCGGCTCGACCTCTAGCCGCCCTACAGTGGTGCCGACTCATTTTCAGCACTGAAAGGCCCACTATGCGCAAAACATTCGGCACTGGCTCCGTCTGGGAACAGACCCTCGGCTACTCCCGGGCCGTCCAGGTGGACAACACCCTCTACATCTCGGCCACTGCCGCGAGCGGCGACGACGGGATCGTGGGCGAGGACTTCTACACCCAGACGCGGTTCATCCTGCAGAAGCTGGCAACGGTCCTCACCGACGCCGGGTTCAGATTCGAGGACGTGGTGCAGTCCAAGCTCTACCTGACAGACATCAGCAAGTGGGAAGAGGCCGGCCGCGCCCACGGCGAAGTATTCGGCGAGATCCGTCCCACGCTGTCCCTGGTGCATGTCCTGCCGTTCCTGGACCCGAAGATGCTGGTGGAGATCGAGCTCGTCGCCCAGAAGAGCGCCGGCTAAGACGCAGAAAGTGAGCCGCGCTACCGGGAGCACCGGAAGCCGGCAGTAGTGCTGCCGAGTACTGCCACTGGGTTTATCCACATAGGAGTACTGCATCCGCTATGGTGTCAGGCCATTCTGTGATGCTAGGGGTATGGACAAAACGGCTGCTGCGGAAACGGAGGAGGACCTTGCTTTCCGGAGTTCGGAAAGCATCGAACCATCGGGCTCCGAGCCAGCCTGCGATGTCGACCTGCTACGTCAGGAGCACGACGCGTGTTTGGACTCTTTGGTGGAGATCACCCGTGAGGAAGCGCGGTTGGCGGCGCGGAAGGTACGGACGGTTGCCCGGGTTGCCAAGGCTGCCCGGGCGATGGCGGCCCCGGGGCTGTCCCTGCAGGAGCAGGCTGCCCACGAGATGGCTTTGGTGGCTGAGGTGGCGTGTGTTCTGGCCATCAGGGAAACGGCCGCCGCTGACCTCCTGGTCGAGGCCTGGGAGTTGACGTCGGGCTTGCCTTTGACGTTGTCGGCGTTGGAGGCGGGGTCGATTTCGTGGCAGCACGCCCGGATCATGGTGGATGAGACCAGCGGCCTGGGGCCGGTGGGGGCGCGGGCATTGGAGGCGCACTTTCTTGACCCTGACGTTGCTGATGCTGCCCGGGGCTGCCCGGCGGGTGAGATGGTCCCCGGCCGGTTCCGGGCCAAGGCCCGGATGTGGCGGGAACGGCATCACCCGGTGAGCATCGAAAAACGCCATGCCAAGTGCGTCGCCGACCGGCGGGTGTTGTTTTCTCCTGACCGGGATGGCATGGCGTGGTTCTCGGCGTATTTGCCGGCGGACGCCGCGTCCGGGATCTGGGAGCGGACCACTACCGCCGCTAGGGCCATGCAGGGCCCCGGCGAGCACCGGACGCTCACCCAGCTCCGTGCGGATATCGCCGCGACCTTACTCCTTGGCGGCGTTCCTGAGAGTGCGAACAGTTCCAGTGAGGCAAGTGCTTCCGAGGCAGCGCCGCCCGGTGGTACCGGGACCCTGACCGCCGACGAATCGGCCGGTCCTGGTGGCACCGGCCCCGGCGCGGGCGTGCCGTCGCCGCGGGCGCAGGTGCTGATCACTGTCCCGGTCATGGCTTTGCTGGGTGTGACGGAGGAGCCGGCGATGCTGGACGGGTACGGGCCGATCCCGCCGTCGATGGCCCGGAGACTGATCGCTGCCGGCGCGGACTCCTTCGACCGTGTCCTGATCGACCCGCGTGATGGTGCCCCGTTGGAAATCGGGCGGACCAGCTACCTGGTCACCAAAGCCCAACGACGCTGGCTCAGGCTCCGGGACGGCAAATGCCCCTTCCCGGGCTGCAACAACCAGTCTCCGGACAACGAAGCCGACCATATCCTCGCCTGGGCCAACGGCGGAACCAGCGGGATCTCGAACCTCGGCCAGCCCTGCCGCCGCCACCACCGCCTCCGGCATACCACCGGCTGGACCCCCACCAAACCCAGCAAGGACGAACCACCGGGCTGGATCTCACCCGCCGGACGGCACTACCAAAGCGAACACCCCGACTGGGAACCACCTACCTGGCCTGACAGCGAATTCATGTGGAATGAAGGAATAGCTGAGGGGTCGCGCGTGCCCGAAGAACTCGGCGATTGAGGGTCTCAGGGGATGGCTACTGGGCGGCAGGCAGGCCGTAGCGGTGTTCCGGCCGGCCGGTGGTCCCGTACCGGAGCTGGATGTCTACGGCGCCGTCGTCAGCCAGTGAAGACAGGTACCGCTGTGCCGTGGCCCGGGAAACCCCGACCCGGGTGGCCACCTCTGCGGCCGAGTACTGCTCGCCGGCAATCAGGGACTCCAAAACCGCCGCCTCAGTGGCGGACCGGGGTTTGGCCGATGGCGCCACGTCCCCCGGAATCAGCGCCCGTTTGGCCCGCTCCACTGAGCCCTGGTCCAGGACTCCCGGTTGACCCAGCAGCCTGCGGTACCGGGCGTAGGACCGGAGCTGTTGCGAGAGAGACTCGGACGTAAACGGCTTCAACAGGTACCCGAGGGCGCCGCGGCGGAACGCTTTGCGAAGGGACTCGGCGTCCGACGCGGCACTGAGTATGAAGGTGTCCACGTCCAGTTGCTGCAACAGGTCCAGGCCCGACGCGTCGGGCAGGTACACGTCCAACAACACCAGGTCGGGGCGGAGGCTATGAATCGTCTGCAGCGCCAGAGACGCCGTACCAACGGGCGCAAGGGCCATGAACCCCGCTACCGAGTCCACGTAGGCGGCATGCAGCTTGGCCACGTGGAAGTCGTCGTCCACGATTAGCACCCTGAAGTCTTCAGGCATGGTCATCCTTTTCTGAAGTGTTCATCTGGCCCGCAGCCCCGGAAAGAGTTCCATCATCGACCCCAACGCCGGTCTCGTCAGTGATGCCCGGATGAGTTGCGGCCGTAGTGCCTGGAAGGGAGGCCATAAAGACTGCTCCGGGTCCGCCTGGCGTGCCAGTTTCCAGGATGCGGATGTCCCCGCCACGGCGCCTGGCCAGCTTCCGGGCCAACGCCAGGCCCAGGCCCTGACCGCCACCCTTCCCGCCGCCTCGGTCCAGGCCACCGCCGTCCAGGCCGGCGCCGTCCAAGCCGGCGCCAGCCAAACCACCACCGTTCAATCCACCACCGTTCAATCCACCACCGTTCAATCCACCACCGTTCAATCCACCACCGTTCAATCCACCACCGTTCAATTCACCAGATCCGGCAGCCGTGGTGAAACCCTCCGCAAAGACGGCCTCCGTATCCGTCCCGGGGGCCAGCCCGTCGCCGGAGTCGGCGACGACGATGAGGAGGGTCCCGCCGTCGTCGTGCGGTTCATCCAGCACCTCCACCTCCACCCACCGGTCCGTGGCGGAGCCCGCAACAGCTGCCTTAAGCGCATTGTCGATCAGGTTGCCCAGCACGGTGGTCACGTCCTGTGGGTCCGTGACCTGTCCGCGGACCAGGGTTTCCGGCCCGATCCGCAGCGTCACCCCGCGTTCGTCCGCTTCCACCCCTTTGGCCCCGACAAAAGCCTGAAGGTAAGGGTCCTGGAGCAGCTCGGCCTGGTCCACCGGGAACTTCAACGGCCCGGTGGCGGCAAGTCCGGCCAGGTACTCGCGGGCCTGCTGGTGCTGCCCGATGCTCATCAGGCCGGCGATCGTGTGCAGCTGGTTGGCGAACTCATGGCGTTGTGCGCGCAGGGCCGTGGACATGGTGCCCACGGCATCGAGCTGGCTGGTGAGCTGCTGCAGTTCTGTGCGGTCCCGGAGCATCACCACCCAGCCCAGGTCCTCCCGGCGGTGGAGTGCCTTGCGCGCACTCGCCACCAGAACTCGTCCACCGGCCACGAGCTCAATGGCATCCGCCTCCTCAGCATCCGGCCTGGTCAGGACCTTCAGGTGGCCCGGCACGGGCGCTTCGGCCCACGAAGTTCCGGACAAGTCCGGAAGATCCAGAAGGCGCTGTGCGGCCGCGTTGAAGACGCTGATCCTGCCGTCGGCAGAAACGCCGATGACGCCGTCGTCCACCCCCTGCAGGACGGCCACCTGGTCGTGGACTAGGGTGCTGATCTCTTCAGGTTCCAGGCCCAAGGTGAGCCGCCGCAGCCGGTGCCGCAGCAGGAAGGAAGCCAGCACGCCGGCCAGCAATGCCCCTGCGGCCGTGAGGGCGACCGGTCCGATGTCCCGTTCCAGGCTCTGGCCGACGGTTTCCATGGAGTAGCCCACGCTGACCTCGCCCACTACGGTGCCGGTCCCGGGCGAGTAGACGGGTACCTTGGCGCCTGCCGAGGGACCCAGGGTGCCGGTATTACGGGTGGTGATTTCCTGGCCGGCAAGTGCTTCGGTGGGGTCCGTGCTGACCTTCTCACCCAACCGGGCCGGGTCGGGATGGGCCAGGCGCAGGCCGTTTTCGTCGGTGATCACTACAAACAGGGCGCCCGTCCGGATCCGCGTCGCCTCGGCGGCGGCCATCAGGGGCCCGGCGCGGAGCTCGGCTGGCGGGGGAGTGCCTTCACCCGTGCTGATGGCCAGCACGTTGGCCTGCACTGAGGGGTCGGCCGCCACCGCACGGGCCAGGGTCAGTGCTTGGTTTTCTGCTTCGCGGCCCACCCTGTCGTACGTCAGCCAGGCGTGGACGGCGGTGCTCAGCAGCACCACAAGCAGGACCACGCCGAGCTGCAGGAACAGGGTCTGGGTGGAGAACCGAACCGGGGGCGTGCGCCAGGAACGCGGCATGGTCCTCCTCTCGTGCGGTTGTGTATGCGGTAACTCGCGCGGCAATACGTCTCATCAGCCAAAGCATTAGTCCAGCGGGCGTGTGCGCAGAATGCGCAAAATGCTTCGAATAAGCAGTATGCCAATCAATTGAGCCAAAGGCACGGCCGTGACGGCCGCCACCCTACAGTCTGTAGCACGCGTCACACCGCTGTGCCGCTGTTCACAATAAAGGAGCCGGCCGTGCTGGTATTACTTGGATTCGCAATGATCGCGGTATTCATGGTGCTGATCATGACGAAGAAGTTGACGCCAGTGCTGGCGCTAATCATCGTCCCCACCGTTTTTGGCCTTTTCGCAGGCGCCGGACTGGGCATTGGCGACATGGTGATGGACTCAATGAAGTCCATGACCTCAACTGCCGCCCTGCTGATGTTCGCCATCATCTACTTCGGCCTGATGATCGACGTCGGGCTCTTTGATCCGTTGGTCCGGTTCATCCTGCGCAAGCTCGGCAACGACCCGGCAAAGGTTGTCCTGGGAACCGCGCTGCTGGCCGCTGCAGTTTCCCTGGACGGCGACGGCTCCACCACGTTCATCCTCACCACGGCCGCCATGCTGCCGATCTACCTTCGGCTGAAGATGAGCCCCGTGGTCCTCACCGTCGTGGCCGGCCTGGCCAACGGCACCATGAACATCGTCCCCTGGGGCGGCCCCACTGCCCGCGCCGCCAGCGCCCTGAAGATTGACGTCAACGAGGTCTTCGTGCCCATGATCCCGTCACTCATCGCAGGGCTCGCCGTCGTCCTGGTATTCGCCTGGGTCCTCGGCCTGCAGGAGCGCAACCGCCTCCGCGCCACGGCGCCGGAAATCTGGGGAGTGCCGTCCTCGGCAGAACCCTTTACTGCAGAAGAGCTCGACGGCGGCACGCCTGCAGGCGGCAGCGGCAGCTTCCGGAATGGTTCCGTTCGCAATGGTTCCGGCAACGGAGGCTCCGGCCGCGGTTCCGCACCTGTTCCCGCAACGGGAGGCCCCGGCGTCGGAGGCTCAGTGCCATCCACGGGCGTGGCACTGCTGGAACGCACCGAAGGCCTCATGGTAGACAGCGACACCGGCATGACGGGCACTGCCCTGGACCCCAACCGCAAGACCCTTCGGCCCAAGCTGTTCTGGTTCAACCTGGCCCTGACGGTGGCTGTCATGGTGGTCCTCGTTGCCAACATCGTTCCCCTGCCGTACGTCTTCATGGTCGGTTCGGCCATCGCCCTGCTGGTGAACTTCCCCCACGTCAAGGACCAGGCAACGCAGATTGTTGCCCACGCACCCTCGATCGTTGCCGTGGTCAGCATGGTCATGGCCGCCGCAGTCCTGACCGGCGTCCTCAAGGGCACCGGCATGGTTGAAGCCATGTCCGCGTGGCTGGTGCAGATCATCCCGTCCAGCATGGGCCCGCTCATGGCGGTCATCACCGGCATCCTCAGCATCCCCATGACGTTCTTCATGAGCAACGATGCGTTCTACTTCGGCGTACTGCCGGTCCTCAGCGAGACAGCTGCGCACTACGGCATCAGCGGCGCCGAGATGGCCCGCGCCTCGATCACCGGGCAGCCGTTCCACATGCAGAGCCCGCTGGTTCCGGCCATCCTGCTCCTGGTTTCGCTGGCCAAGGTTGACCTGGGTGACCACCACAAGAAGGTCCTCTGGCGCGCCGCCGCGGTTTCCCTCGTGATGTTGGCAGTCGCAATGCTGACCGGAGCCATCGGTATCGGTTAGTCTTATGCTGCCTGTGGCCGGTCTCCGTGACCGGGACCACGGCACCGAGGTGCCCGTCTGACGCCCGCTGGGGGTCGTCAGACGGGCACTGACGTTTCCCCACTAGACTGGTTCGGAAAACAATCCGAACTTGCAGGGGAGATCCATGGCTGCGATCAACCGTGACGACGTTGCGCACCTCGCGCAGCTCGCTCACATCGAGATGAGTGCTGAAGAGCTGGACAGGATGGCCGGCGAACTTGCCGTCATCGTGGATTCAGTGAAGTCCGTGAGTGAAGCCGCCGGTGACGACGTCCCGGCAACCTCCCACCCCATCCCGCTGACGAACGTTTTCCGCGAGGACGTCGTGGGCCATACGCTCACGGCCGAGCAGGCACTTTCGGGGGCCCCGGATTCCGATCAGAACCGTTTCAAGGTCCCGGCAATCCTGGATGAGGCATAACCATGACTGACACCAACGAACTCATCCGCCTCTCCGCCGCCCAGCTGGCCGAGAAGCTCCGCGCCGGCGAGGTCACCTCGGTCGAGGTCACGCAGGCGTTCCTGGACCGGATCGCAGCGGTCGACGGCGGCGAACGCGGCGTGAACGCGTTCCTCCACGTCAACACGGAAGAGGCGCTCGCCGTCGCCGCCGAGGTGGACGCCATCCGTGCCGCCGGCGGCGCCGCGGCCGAGGAACTTCACGAACTCGCCGGCGTGCCGATCGCGGTCAAGGACCTCATCGTCACCATCGGCCAGCCCACCACGGCCGGCTCCAAGATCCTCGAGGGCTGGCACAGCCCCTACGACGCCACCGTGATCAAACGGCTCCGCGCCGCCAAGATGCCCATCCTGGGAAAGACCAACCTGGACGAGTTCGCCATGGGGTCCTCCACGGAGCACTCCGCGTACGGCCCCACCCGCAACCCCTGGGACCTGGACCGGATCCCGGGCGGTTCCGGCGGCGGGTCGGCAGCCGCCGTCGCCGCGTTCGAAGCACCGCTTGCCCTCGGCACGGATACCGGCGGTTCCATCCGCCAGCCCGGCGCCGTCACCGGCACCGTGGGTGTCAAGCCCACGTACGGCAGCGTCTCCCGCTACGGCGCCATTGCCATGGCCTCCTCCCTGGACCAGATCGGCCCGGTCTCCCGCACCGTGCTGGACTCGGCACTCCTGCACCAGGTCATCGGCGGGCACGATCCGTTCGATTCCACCTCCCTCCCGGATCCCCTGGAGGACCTTGTGGCGGCTGCCCGCCTGGGCAATGTCGAGGGACTGCGGATCGGCATTATCAAGGAACTCCACGGCGAGGGCTACCAGGCCGGCGTCGAGAACCGCTTCAACGATTCCCTTGAACTGCTGAAGGAAGCAGGCGCGGAAATCGTCGAGGTCTCCTGCCCCAACTTCAAGTACGCCCTGGGGGCCTACTACCTGATCATGCCGTCCGAGGCTTCCTCCAACCTGGCAAAGTTCGACGGCGTCCGGTACGGCCTGCGCGTCCTCCCCAAGGACGGGCCCATGACCATCGAACGCGTGATGGGAGCCACCCGTGCGGCCGGCTTCGGTGACGAGGTCAAGCGCCGCATCATCCTGGGCACGTACGCCCTGAGCGCCGGCTACTACGACGCCTACTACGGCTCGGCCCAGAAGGTCCGCACGTTGGTCCAGCGGGACTTCGACGCCGCGTTCGCGCAGGCCGATGTCCTGATCTCGCCCACGGCGCCCACCACGGCGTTCAAGCTCGGCGAGAAGCTCAACGATCCTCTGGCGATGTACCTCAACGACGTCGCCACCATCCCGGCCAACCTCGCCGGCGTACCGGGCCTGACCCTGCCCGGCGGCCTGGCCGACGAGGACGGCCTGCCCGTCGGCATCCAGCTCCTGGCACCTGCGCGCCAGGACGCCCGCCTCTACCGGGTGGGGGCAGTTCTGGAATCGCTGCTGGAGGCAAAGTGGGGCGGTCCGTTGCTGGCCCAGGCCCCCGAGCTGGCTGGTTCACCGGTTGTCGAAGCCCAGGAGGCAAAATAATGAGCACCGACACTATCCTGAGCTTCGAAGAGGCCATGGAGAAGTACGATCCCGTCCTGGGCTTCGAGGTCCACGTGGAACTTAACACCAAGACCAAGATGTTCTCCTCCGCT
The DNA here is from genome assembly GCF_052113505.1 of Pseudarthrobacter sp. TAF60_1. NCBI lineage: Bacteria > Bacillati > Actinomycetota > Actinomycetes > Micrococcales > Micrococcaceae > Pseudarthrobacter > Pseudarthrobacter sp. TAF60_1. The sequence continues at coordinate 149,400 of NZ_JBFRDI010000009.1, read as the reverse complement.
CCGAACGTCTTCGGCGATGAGCCGAACACCAACGTGAACGAGGTGGACCTGGGCATGCCCGGCGTCCTGCCGGTGGTGAACAGGACCGCCATCGAGTCCTCCATCAAGATCGGCCTTGCCCTGAACTGCAAGATCGCCGAGTCCTGCACCTTCGCCCGGAAGCAGTACTTCTACCCGGACACCCCCAAGAACTTCCAGACGTCCCAGTACGAAGACCCCATCGCGTACGACGGCTACCTGGACATCGAGCTCTCCGACGGCACCATCTTCCGCGTGGAGATCGAGCGCGCCCACATGGAAGAGGACGCCGGCAAGCTGACCCACATGGGTGGGTCGGCCGGCCGTATCCAGGGTGCCGACTTCTCGCTGGTGGACTACAACCGCTCGGGCGTGCCGCTGGTGGAAATCGTCACCAAGCCGATCGAGGGCGCCGGAAGCCGGGCCCCCGAACTGGCCAAGGCGTACGTCGCGGCCGTCCGCGAGATCGTCAAGAACCTTGGCGTGTCCGACGCGAAGATGGAACGCGGCAACGTCCGCTGCGACGCCAACGTCTCGCTCCGCCCGCACGGCCGCGAACGCTTCGGCACCCGTTCCGAGACGAAGAACGTCAACTCGCTGCGCGCCGTCGAACACGCGGTCCGCTACGAGATCCAGCGGCACGCCGCCGTCCTCGACTCCGGCGAGCCGGTCATCCAGGAGACGCGCCACTGGCACGAGGACACCCGCACGACGACGTCGGGCCGGGCCAAGTCCGACGCTGACGACTACCGCTACTTCCCGGAGCCGGACCTGGTTCCGATCGTCGCATCGCGTGAGTGGGTGGAGGAGCTCCGGGCCACCCTGCCCGAGCCTCCCGCTGCGCGCCGCAAGCGCCTGCAGGCCGACTGGGGCTACTCGGACCTGGAATTCCGCGACGTGGTCAACGCCGGCGTCATGGACGAGATCGAGGAAACCATCGCCGCCGGCGCTTCGGCGACCGTTGCCCGCAAATGGTGGATGGGCGAGATCGTCGGCCGGGCCAAGAACGCCGACGTCGATCCGGGCCAGCTGGGCGTGCAGCCGGCCACCATCGTCGAGCTGAACCGGTTGGTCGAGGACGGCAAGATCAACAACAAGATGGCCACCGAGGTTTTGGACGGCGTGCTCGCCGGCGAAGGCACCCCGGCGGAAATCGTCGAAAAGCGCGGCCTGGCCGTTGTTTCCGACGACGGCCCCCTGCTCGAAGCCATCGACGCCGCCCTGGCCGCGCAGCCCGACGTGGCCGAGAAGATCCGCGGCGGCAAGCTGCAGGCCATTGGTGCGATTGTCGGCGGCGTTATGAAGGCCACCCGTGGCCAGGCCGACGCCGCCCGCGTCCGCGAGCTGATCCTGGAAAAGCTCGGAGTGGAAGGCTAAGCGAACCCTCCTGCTAAGCCACCCGTTCTAACCCAACTGGGTCGCAGTAGATGTCGTTATGAGCGCTGATAACGACATCTACTGCGACCCAGTTGTGGTTTACGGGGTTACTCGCTTCACCGGCGTTACCCACTACTCGTGTGCAGGGGGCGTGGCCGCCTTACACTGAACGTTCAGGGCAGCGCTGCCCTGCCGGTGTTGTGGGAGGTAAGTCATGTCAGTTCGGGAGTCGTTGAGGCTGCGCAAGGCAATTCTGGCCGGCATGGTGGCTTTGGCCCTGACCGGTGCCGGTACGGCGATCGCCTGGTCCGCCACAGACTCGCCTTCGCCCACGCCGTCCCCGTCCGCCTCAGGGAAATCCGGCGAGTCCACCCCCGGGCAATCAGGCAAGGCAGACAAAGGCAAGGCCGACAAATTTCAGCGCCCGCAGCATCTGCACAGCGAAAGCGTAGTGAAGAAGGCTGACGGCACCTTTGAAACGCAACTGAGCCAACTGGGCACCGTGGACTCCGTCAGCACCACCGCAGTGACTGTGAAAAGCGAAGACGGCTTCATTCAGAGCTACGCCGTCAACGGCGAAACAAAAATCACTAAGTTTCCCGCGCCTGCTGCAGATGGCTCACCGGCAAAGGGCGACGACGGCAAACGGATTAAGTCCACAGCAGGGACCATCGCGGACATCGCCGCGGGTGACACCGTGCGGATCTCAGGCGTGAGGAACGGTGACCAGGCGAGGGCAGAGCGGATCGTGAAAGGTGCGCCAAGCGGTCCAGGCCAGGGGCTTGGTCTGGGTAAAGGCCATGGCAAGGGGCACGGCAAAGGGCATAAAGTAAACAGCGGCAATATCTGACTGCCCAAGGTCAGGCCGGGTTCAGCCCTGCTCCACGAGCCCGGTCATGATCGCCTGCAGCGCCTCGCACACAATCATCACCGACCGACGTTTGAGGTTCTCCGGCCGCGCCAGGATGTCGATTCGCCGCCGGGTGCTGATGCCTTCGAGCGGCCGCAGCACAATGCCCGGGTTCAGCACCGGCCGCGCGGTATGCCGCGGCAGCAGGCCCACCACGCCGCCCGCCGCCACCAACGCCGCGACGGTGGAGTAGTCATTGATCCGGTGGACGATGTTCAGTTCCCTGCTGGAGACGGCCGCGACGGCGGACAGCACGTCCGCGGGGGAGTACCCGGTGTGGCTGGTCACCCAAGGTTCGCCCACGACGTCGGCCGCTGTCACTGTGTCCTGTCCGGCGAGGCGGTGGCTTGCCGGAAGGGCGACATCCAGCGGCTCGTGGGCCAGCGGGATCACCGCCACCCGTTCCTCCGGCCACCGCGGGCTGTGGTCCATCCGGTGCGCCAGCACCAGGTCGTAGCGGGCAGTCAGTCCGGGGAAATCCTGTTGTGCCACGTCCTCGTCCGAGAGTTGGACTATAGGCTTGCCGGGCGCATCCAGTAACCCCGCCAGCGGAGCAAACAAGGCCTGGCCGGCGCTGTGGAAGCCGCTGAGCGTTACCGGCGCCACCGGCGAGCCGTGATACGCGCCGATGGCCGTGCGGGCATCGGCCATGGCACTGACGACGGCGGCCCCGGCGTCGGCGAGCACCTGGCCGGCCTCGGTGAGCACCAGGTTCCGTCCCTCCTTCCGCGTCAGCGGCACCTCCACACTGCGCTGCAGCAGGGACAGCTGCTGCGACACCGCGGAGGGTGTCACCATGAGGGTCTCAGCCACCGCCTTCACACTGCCAAGGGCGCCGAGCTCACGAAGAATCTCCAGCTGATGAATTTCCATTCCGCCAGTCTAAGCTTTAGCAAAGTCTTCATCGTTGATTGAGAAAATACTGCTTGTGCTAATGCTTTCAAATGGCTCTAATGAAGGAAGGATTTCCGCCGCGCAGCAAGCGGGGCGACCGCCAACAATATCGCTAACAGTCAGGAAGCCAATGAAGGCCCTCTACAAGTCCGGCGCCCATGCAGGGTTCGAGCTGGTTGACCGCCCGGAGCCCGAGGCCGGCCCCAACGACGTCAAGATCCGCGTGATGACCACCGGTATCTGCGGAACGGACCTGCACATCCAGTCGTGGGACGCCTGGGCCCAGGGGATGATCGAGGCACCGCTGATCGCCGGCCACGAATTCTACGGCGAAGTGGTGGCAACGGGCGAGGACGTCCGGGACGTCAAGGTGGGGGACCGGGTATCCGGTGAAGGCCACGTGGTCTGCGGCATCTGCCGCAACTGCCGTGCCGGCCGCCGGCAGATGTGTATCCACACGGTCAGCGTGGGCGTACAGCGGGATGGCGCCTTCGCCGAGTACGTGGTCATCCCCGAGACCAACGTCTGGGTCCACCACGATCCCTCCGTCACTCCGGAGCTTGGCGCGATCTTTGATCCGTTCGGGAACGCGGTGCACACTGCCCTCAGTTTTCCTTTGGTCGGCGAGGACGTGCTCATCACGGGTGCAGGCCCGATCGGTCTCATGGCCATCGCTGTAGCCCGCCACGCAGGAGCGCGCAAGATCGCCATCACCGATGTCTCCCAGCCCAGGCTTGAGCTGGCCCGCCACCTGGGCGTCGACCTGGCCATCGACGTCTCGAAAACCCGGGTCCTGGACGCGCAGCGCGAACTCGGCATGCGGGAAGGCTTCGACATCGGCATGGAAATGTCCGGTCACCCTACGGCGCTGCCTGAGATGATCGACAACATGAACCACGGCGGCCGCATAGCGATGCTTGGCCTGCCCAGCCAGGACATCACCATCGACTGGGGCAAGGTGGTCACGCACATGCTGACCCTCAAAGGCATTTATGGGCGGGAGATGTATGAGACCTGGTATGCCATGAGCGCCATGCTGTCCTCTAATCCAGTCCTGCACGCCGGCATCTCGGCGGTGGTCACGGACAGGCTTCCCGCCCGCGACTGGGAAAAAGGCTTTGAGATTGCCCGCGCCGGCGTGGGCGGAAAAGTTGTCCTCGACTGGACCGAACTCTAAGGAGCACCATGTACACCGCCATCAAAGACCAGCTCCAGGCCGAACTGGACGATATCCGCACCGCCGGGCTCTTCAAGACCGAGCGCAGCATCAACTCACCGCAGTCCAGCCACGTGACGGCCGGGCAGATCGGCCAGCCCGGCACGGCCGTCCTGAACTTCTGCGCCAACAACTACCTGGGCCTGGCCGACCACCCGGACATCATTGCCGCCGCCAAGGAAGCCATGAACAGCCGCGGCTTCGGCATGGCCAGCGTGCGCTTCATCTGCGGCACCCAGGACCTGCACCTGGAACTCGAAGCCCGCGTCTCCAAGTTCCTGGGGACCGAGGACACCATCCTGTTCTCCAGCTGCTTTGATGCCAACGGCGGCGTGTTCGAATCCCTCTTCGGACCGGAAGACGCCATCATCTCCGATGCCCTCAACCACGCCTCCATCATCGACGGCATCCGGCTCTGCAAGGCCCAGCGGTTCCGCTACGCCAACCAGGACATGGCGGACCTCGAGGCCAAGCTTGTTGAGGCCAAAGATGCCCGGCGCAAGATCATCGTCACCGACGGCGTGTTCTCCATGGACGGCTACCTCGCGCCGCTCCAAGCCATCTGCGACCTCGCCGAGAAGCACGACGCCCTGGTGATGGTGGACGATTCACACGCCGTCGGCTTCATGGGCGCCACCGGAGCCGGAACCCCGGAGCACGCCGGGGTGTCGCACCGCGTGGACATCTACACCGGCACGTTCGGAAAAGCCCTGGGCGGCGCTTCCGGCGGCTACGTGTCCGGCCGCAGCGAAGTGGTGGCCATGCTGCGCCAGAAGGCCCGCCCCTACCTGTTCTCCAACTCCCTCGCCCCCGCCATCGTTGCCGCCACCATCAAGGCACTGGACCTGGTGGAAAACTCGGGCGAACTGCGGACCACACTGTTCGAGAATGCGGCGCTGTTCCGGCGCCGGATGACCGAAGAAGGCTTCGACCTCCTGGCTGGCGAACACGCCATTGTCCCGGTGATGTTCGGCGATGCCGTGATGGCCGCGAAGGTGGCCGACCAGATGCTCCAGCACGGCGTTTTCGTCACTGCGTTCAGCTTCCCGGTGGTTCCGCGCGGTGCCGCCCGCATCCGCGTGCAGCTTTCGGCATCGCATTCAGCGGACGACGTCGAAGCGTGCGTCCGCGCGTTCGTCGCCAGCCGTGCGGCGGTAGCGGGCTAAACCGCACCCTGCCGCGGGTGAACCAGTAATGGTTAGATGGAGCCATGGCAGCCCAATATGACGTCCTGATTGTCGGCGGCGGCATCGCAGGCCTCTCGCTGGCGTCCGCACTCGCCGGAAGATGCACTGTGGCCCTGGTGGAAGCCGAACAGGAGTTGGCGTATCACACGTCCTCCCGTTCGGCCCGCCAGCTGATCCCCAGCTATGGTCCCGCCGTCGTGCAGGAACTGACCCGCCGGACGCTCCAACTGATGGCGGCCCGGGACGCAGAACTGGCCCGCCCCGTCCTGTCGCCGCGCAGTTTTATGCTCATCGGCAGCGAGGAATCTGTTCTGGCTGAGGCCAGCGGCCAGATGAAATCCATTACGCATGCCGAGGCCTTGGAGCTCTGCCCTGTGCTGGTGCCGGAATCCTTCACGGCCGCCGGCCTGGATTCCGGATCGTTCGGCTGCGATGCCCCGTTGCTGCTGGCCGACCACCGGCAGCGGGCGGAGGCCGCCGGTGCCGCCATCATCACCGGCGCCCGCGTGCATGCCGCCCAGCGGCTCGGCTCGGGATGGCAAGTGGGCGCCGGGCAGGAAGCCTTCGAGGCCGCTGTGATGGTCAACGCAGCTGGCCCTTGGGCTGACGAGCTCGCTGTCATCAGCGGCGTGGAGAAGCTCGGGCTGCAGCCCTACCGGCGCACTGCGGCTATTGTCGACGTCGAACGCTCCCTTCCCGAAGGCAGTCCCATGGTGGCGGCAGCAGACAAGTCGTTTTACTTCCGGGGTGAGGGCGACGCCGTCCTGATCTCGCCGTCGGAAGCGGAGGCCAGCGGCCCCGAGGACGCACAGCCGCGGCCAGGTGATGTGGAGCGCCTGGTCGCCAAACTCAACCAAGTGACCACGCTCGGGATCAGCGGTGTGAGGAGTGCGTGGACGGGGCTCCGGACGGAAGCAGCCGACGGCGTTCCAGTGGCCGGGTTCGACGCTGAGGCCCCCGGGTTCTACTGGCTCGCGGGCCAGGGCGGGTACGGCTTCCAGACGTCCGCGGCGATGGCGGAGCTGGCGGCCGCCCAGATTCTGGCCGGGCAGGGCGCAGGACAGGGCATAGCGCCAAGTGCAGGTGCCGGGGCCGATCCGGAATCCCGGACAGCGGAGGCGCTGGCCGCCACGCGCTGGTCCATCCGGCGCTGAAGAATGGTCACATGAGTACCCTGATCACCAATATTGCCGAGCTGATGACCCAGGACCTGGAGCACCGTGTCCTGAAGAACGCCGCCATGGTGATCGAGGGGGAGCGGATCGCCTGGCTTGGCTCGGCGGCGGACGCTCCTGCAGCCGACGACGCCGTGGACGCTGGCGGCCGGGCCGTGCTTCCCGGCTGGGTGGATTCGCACACGCACCTGGTCTTCGCCGGCGACCGCACCGCTGAGTTTGAGGCACGCATGGCGGGGGAGTCCTACTCGGCCGGCGGTATTGCCGTGACGGTGGACGCCACCCGGCGGACCTCCGACTACGACCTCACCAAACTGGCCATGTCACGCGTTTCCGAGGCTGTTTCCCAGGGCACCACGTACCTGGAGACCAAGACCGGCTACGGACTGGATGTCGAGCACGAGGCGCGCAGCGCCAGGATCGCCTCCACGGTGGCCGATGAAGTGACCTTCTTGGGCGCGCACCTGGTGCCGGCGGGCATGGATGCCGATGCCTACACAGACCTCGTCTGCGGGCCCATGCTGGACGCCGTACGCCCGTATGTCCGCTGGGCGGATGTCTTCTGCGAGGAAGGGGCTTTCACCGCGGAACAGTCCCGCCGGGTGCTGGAGGCCTGCCGGGCCGCCGGGCTCGGTATCAGGGTCCACGGCAACCAGCTCGGCGTCGGCCCGGGCGTCCAGCTGGCGGCCGAGCTTGGGGCGGCGAGCGTGGATCACGTGAACTACCTGGCGCCCGCTGACGTTAGCGCGCTCGCGGACAGCTGGTCCGGCTGGAATCAGGCGACCGGCACGGGCTCGCGGGGGACCGTTGCCACCTGCCTGCCCGCGTGTGACCTGTCCACCCGGCAGGCGCTGGCCCCCGGACGCGAGCTGCTGGACGCCGGCGTGCAGGTGGCCCTTGCTTCCAATGCCAACCCCGGCACTTCCTACACCAGCTCCATGGCGTTCTGCGTGACCACCGCCGTGTTGCAGATGCGCCTCAGCGTCCACGAGGCGGTGCGCGCCGCGACGTACGGCGGCGCCCTCGCACTGCACCGGGAAGCAGGGAACGACGCCGACGGCGAACGTGCGGTGGGATCCCTCGCCGTCGGGCACCGGGCAGACCTGCAGATGCTGAACGCGCCGTCCGCGACGCATCTTGCCTACCGTCCGGGCATGCCGCTGACGTACGCTGTGTGGCGGGCCGGCGTCCGGGCACGCTAGCCGCGTACCCGGAGAGGTGCTACCGGGAAATGTGTGCCAAAGTGACGTTATGTGATCGATCGTCTCTGATATGATCATAAAACGTCACAATTGGGTGATCGTTTGACGCTGAAAGGCCCCATGACCCGCACCGACCGCTTGACGGCCATCCTGGATATCCTCGCAAAATCCGGCCAGGTGGAGGTGGAGGAGATCGTCACCCAGCTCGGCGTCTCACCGGCCACAGCGCGGCGGGACCTGGACAGCCTGGCCAACCGGCGGCTGCTGACCCGGACCAGGGGCGGTGCCACCATCGGCGCGCTGGCCTATGACCTGCCAGGGCGCTACAACCGTGACGACCATGCCGAGGCCAAGGAGCAGATTGCCCAGGCAGCCTCGGCCCTGATTTCCCCGGGAGCGGTGATCGGGCTGTGCGGCGGCACCACCAGCACCGCCCTGGCCCAGATCCTGGCGACCCGCGAGGACCTCAACGCTCCCGCGAACCAGCCCACCCTGACGGTGGTCACGAACGCCATCAACATCGCGTCGCAGCTGGCCGTCCGGCCCAACATCAAGGTCATGGTGACCGGCGGCATCCTGAACCCGCGCTCGTACGAGCTGGTGGGGCCTTACACGGACATCATTATGCAGAAGGTGGTCCTGGACATCGCCTTCATCGGGGTGAACGGCATCGACCCGGTGGTGGGGCCCACCAACACCGGCGAAGGCGAAGCTTCAGTCAACGCCCTCCTTGCCAGCCGGGCCCGGGTGTCCTACGTGCTGGCCGACTCCTCCAAAGTGGGGGTCCGGGCGTTCGCGACCATGGACGGGTACGAGTTCAGCCGGTTGATCACCGACGCCGGGATCTCCGCGGCGGACAAGGCGGCGTTTGAAGCCAACGGCACCGAGGTCATTGTGGCGCCGCGGGAGCAGCGGTAATACTTCAGGGCTGCGCCACTACATGAAGGCTGGCGCTAATACATCACGGGCGGCGCATCCAGGACGGTCTCGTCCACCCGGCGGTCCACCCACTGGGTGAACGGGATATCGAGCTCGTACTTGCCCAGTTCAGTGCGCACCAACGTGCGGACCTCGGCGTTGTTCGGGTTATTCAGGCTTTCGAAATACTCTACGGACCAATGGAACCAGCGCATGCAGAACAGCCGCATGGTGAGGCCGTGGGTCACCAGCAGGGCGTTCGGCGCATAGTCGGGTTTGGACCAGTGCCGGTGCAGCGTCTCCATGAAGGAGGAGATCCGGTCGTAGACGTCCGAGCCGGATTCGCCCTCCCGGAACCGGTAGAAGAAGTGGCCGTAGGCGTTGCGGAGTTCTTCCTGGTCCTCGATCTCGCCGGTGATTTGAAAATTGGCCCAGTCCTGTTCCCGGAGCCTCGGCTCTTCGATCACGCGTTCTATGAGGTTGCCCAGCTTGAGGGCCTCCAGGGTCTGATATGCGCGCAGGTAGGGCGACACGTAGACACAGACCTGCCGGCCGTCCAGTTCCCGGCGGATCCGTTCACCGGCCGCAGTGGCCTGAACCAAGCCCCGGGGGGTCAGCGGAATCCGGTAGTCCGGGATCCGGTTGTAGATGCTCGTATCCACGTTTGCCGCGGACTGGCCGTGCCGGATCATGATGATTTTCCCTGGCTCGCTCATAAAGCCCAAGCATAAGTGTCAGGCCGTCAGAGTGAATGCGGGGCACGGCGTGGGCAGCGGGTCCCGTAACCAGCAAAGAACCAGTTAGTGCAGGCAAGATGGAATCATGTTGGTTCCCTCCCGCCGTCGGCTGCGGTTTGAAGTCTGGATTGTGCTGGGGCTGTCCCTGGGGCAGTCAGCGGTTTATTCAGTGGTGCAATTACTGGACAAGATGTCGCGGGCGCCGCTTGCCGAAGGGACTGCCACGCTGAACCAGTCGCGGAGTTCCCGCGAATACTTTGATCTCACCTACCAGTTGCTGGACATCGTTTTCGCGTTGGTGCCAGTGTTACTGGTCATCTACTTCCTCACCGACCAGCGGCAGGCTGCCACCGGCGCAGGCACCCCCGGCAGCTCGGCGTTCCAGAAACTGGGCTTCAACTTCGCCCGGCCCGGCCGTGACCTGCTGCAGGGATTGGGACTGGCAGCGCTCATCGGGATTCCGTCGCTGGGACTCTACGCCGCAGGCCGTGCGCTGGGGATAACCACCGCCATCATTCCCAGCGCGCTCGACGCCCACTGGTGGACCATTCCCGTCCTGATCCTCTCCGCGCTAAGACATGCCGTGGTGGAGGAGGTCATCGTGGTGGGCTACCTCCTGGACCGCTTCGGCAAGTTCGGCTGGAGCGTTCCCCTGGCGATTGTCACCAGTGCCATGCTTCGGGGCAGTTATCACCTCTACCAGGGCTTCGGGCCGTTTTTCGGCAATGCGGTGATGGGGCTGGTGTTCGCCTGGCTCTACACCAGGACGAAGCGGGTGATGCCGCTGGTGGTGGCTCATGCGTTGCTGGACATCGTCGCGTTTGTGGGTTTCAGCCTCTTCGGCCGGGCAGTGGGCCTGGGCTGAAAAGTGATTCGGCCCCCATCAGCGGGTGGCGACATTGGCACCCGCTGATGGCGGCCGAAGATTTCGTCCGGGCGGCATTGCCCGGGAGACCGGAAACCGGTCGGGTAGGGATGATCAGATGGTAACTGCTCCGGTGGCAGTTTCGAAGGTCACGGACTGGATGCCCGGCGTCCCCTTCGGAGCGACCCACTCGACTGCCACATCCTCCAGTGGCTTTTCGACGGGTTCCCCCAGCCATTCGGTCACGCGTTCCGCCGAGCCAGCAATAGTCAGGCAACTCATCTTGACGTTGCTTTCGTAGGCGTTGGACGGGTGGAGCGCAGGGTCGCCTTCCCACTTGAGCATGTAGGGAACCTGCGGGTCCGCAATGAGGCCCAGGATGCCGATCTGCTTCCAGATCAGCTCCCGGCCGTCGGGGAACTTCCGGTTTCCGTTGACGGCGGCGCGGCCCAAGCGTTCTTCGAAGGGGGCGAGGTCGTCCACTTCGACGCACCAGCCCATCCAGCCGCCGCCGGCTTCGGACCGGGCGCGGACAGCCTGCCCAAAGGGCGCCTTGTCCGAGGCAGGGTGGTTCAAGACCTCCACAACTTCCAGGTACTTGTGGCCGGCGAGGGGAATGATCATGTTTCGGGTTCCGAAACGGGGATGCACTCCACCCTTCACGGCTTCGACGCCGAGGGCAGACGAAATACGTTCGGTGGTGGCAGCGAGGCCATCTTGTTCACAGGCGTAAGAGACGTGATCCATGCGCATGCCATCATCTTGGCACTTTGTGATCTCCCTCTCAGCTAAGGGTAGCCTTACTGGGATTTTTGTTTCGTTCCCGGAGTGGAAGCGTGCCAAACGGCGCCGAAAACGCTTGGCCGACCACCTTCGTCACAATCCTGTTGCCAGTCAAGCCGCTTTCCTAGACTGAACGCACATGTGCAGCGCCACACCTCGTCAAAGGAGACCTGAATGTCGAACGGATGGTCATTCGAAACCCGCCAGATCCATGCAGGACAGGAGCCGGACAGTGCCACCGGCGCCCGCGCACTGCCGATCTACCAGACGACGTCGTTCGTCTTCCCCAGCGCGGAAAGCGCCGCCAACCGGTTCGCCCTCGCGGAGCTCGCGCCGATCTATACCCGCATCGGCAACCCCACGCAGGACGCCGTGGAACAGCGGATCGCCAGCCTGGAGGGCGGCCTCGGGGCCCTGCTGCTGAGTTCGGGACAGGCAGCGGAGACCTTCGCCATCCTCAACATCGCCGAAGCCGGGGACCACGTGGTGGCCAGCCCGAGCCTCTACGGCGGCACCTACAACCTGCTGGCGCACACGCTGAAGAAGTTCGGCATCTCCGTCACGTTTGTGGCGGACCCGGACAACCTGGACCAATGGCGGGATGCCGTCCAGCCCAACACCAAGCTCTTCTTCGCCGAAGTGGTCTCCAACCCGCGCCAGGACGTGCTGGACATCGAAGGTGTGTCGAAGGCGGCGCACGAGGCAGGTGTGCCGCTGATCGTGGACAACACCCTGTCCACGCCTTACCTGATCCGTCCGCTGGAGTGGGGCGCGGATATAGTGGTCCACTCCGCCACGAAGTACCTGGGCGGCCACGGCTCTGCCATCGCCGGCGTGATCGTGGACTCGGGCAATTTCGACTTCGGCAAGGACCCCGAGCGGTTCCCCGGCTTCAACACCCCGGATCCCACGTACAACGGCCTGGTCTATGCCCGGGACCTCGGCGCGAGCGGAGCGCTGGGTGCCAACCTGTCCTACATCCTGAAGGCCCGAGTCCAGCTGCTTCGCGACCTTGGCTCAGCCGTGTCCCCGTTCAACGCCTTCCTGATTGCCCAGGGGCTGGAGACGCTGAGCCTGCGGGTGGAACGGCACGTGGCGAACGCCGTCGAAGTGGCGCGCTGGCTTGAAGCGCGGGACGACGTCGAATCGGTCGCCTACGCCGGCCTCCCGTCCAGCCCGTGGTACCAGCGGGGACTCAAATACGGGCCCAAGGGCACCGGCGCGGTAGTCGGATTCAACCTGGCCGGCGGCGCGGAAGCAGGCAAGCGCTTCGTGGACGCCCTGGAGCTCCATTCCCACGTGGCCAACATCGGGGACGTCCGGTCGCTGGTCATCCACCCGGCTTCCACCACGCACAGCCAGCTCTCGGCCGAGCAGCAGGCCATCGCCGGCGTGACGCCGGGGCTGGTCCGGCTTTCCGTGGGCATCGAGCACATCGACGACATCATCGCCGACCTCGAAGCCGGGTTCCGGGCAGCGAAAAGTGCGGAAGCTGCGGCAGGAACGGCGCAGGACACCGCGGGCAGCCGGCAGTAGCCCGCCCCGCGAGTCAATTCCGCGGAGTCATAACCGGTCACACGCTTAGCCAGAAGCCGGGGCTTTTCGTACACTCGAACCAGGTCATGAGTGCCAGCGACAGCCCCGGCTTGCTGGCCGGCAACCCTCTTCCGTGGTGGGGTGCCCCGGGTGAGGACCTGGCCAGCCGGTCAATTGACGGCGGGCAAGCGCGTAGAAGAGGTCCTTTCCATGACGATCACCATCTCCCGAACGGCAGCTCCCGGAAACGGCGTGGTCCGGTATGCCACCATCGGCGGCCTGGAACTCGAGGCCGGCGGCTACCTGCCGGACGTCACCTTGGCGTATGAAACGTGGGGCACCCTGAATGCGGACGGCTCCAATGCCGTCCTGATTGAGCATGCCCTGACCGGCAGCACACATGTGACACGCGGCGACAGTGACGAGCCCGGCTGGTGGGAGCAGCTGGCCGGACCCGGCGCGCCGGTGGACACGGACCGCTTCTTCGTCGTGTCCATCAACATTGTGGGCGGCTGCTACGGCTCCACCGGGCCGTCCTCGGTTGCTCCGGACGGAAAGCCGTGGGGGTCCCGGTTTCCGCTGGTCACCCTGCGGGACACGACGGTGGCCGAGGCCCGGCTGGCGGACCAGCTGGGAATACATAGTTGGTTTGCCGTGCTGGGCGGTTCGATGGGCGGGGCGCGCGCGCTGGAGTGGGCGGTCACTTTTCCGGAGCGGGTGCAGCGCTGCGCCGTCATTTCCGTGGGGGCCGCCAGCACCGCTGAACAAATCGCCTTCGCCCAGGCGCAGACTCTCGCCATCCGCCAGGACACCAACTTTAACGACGGCGACTACTACGGCGGACCGCTGCCCGAGGACGGCCTCGCATTGGCCCGGCGCATCGCGCACATCACGTACCGCTCTGCGGAGGAATTCGACGGCCGGTTCGGACGTTCGGCGCAGGTCCCCGAATCGCCGCTTAAGGCCGCGGCGCTGGGGGAGCGCGGCCGCTACCAAGTGGAAAGCTACCTGGACCACCAGGGCAAAAAGCTGGTGAGCCGGTTTGACGCGAACAGTTACATCGCCATCACCGACGCTTTGATGAGCCACGATGTCACGCGCGGGCGGGGTTCCCTTGATGAGGCCCTGGGCCGCGCCACCGCCAGGTTCTTTGTGGCCGCAGTGGACAGTGACCGGCTCTACTTCCCGTCCCAGTCCCGGGAACTGGCGGAGGCGCTGCCCGGTGAAGTTGATGTGCACGTCATCGAGGCGCCGATCGGCCACGACGGTTTCCTGACCGAGATCGGACAGCTCGGCAGCCAGCTGCGGACCACGTTCCTGGTCTAAGTGCGGTGGGTGCTTAGCCGTTCATGATGTCGGCGCGGCGCTTCATGTACTCCTCCATGGCCAGCTCACCATTGCTGTACTGCTGGTCCAGTTCGGCGAGCTTCCTGGCACGGTAGCCCTGCGGGCCCGACGGCGGCGGAGGAGTTGCCGGGGCAGGAGCCTTCGGTGCTTCCGGATACTGCCCTGGCTGTCCGAATGGCTGTGGCTGGCCGAACTGCTGCGGCTGATCATACTGCCCCTGCTGCCCATAATTCTGTGGTTGCCCATAGTCCTGCGGCTGACCGTACGGCGGGAAATGCTGGCCGGGGAAATGCTGATTTGCGGGCGCGATCGGCTGCATGGGCGGCAGCGGCTCGCTCGGCGGCAGCGGCTGGGGGCTCATGATCTCCCGGTAGCCGCCGCTCAGGTAATCCTGCTGCGTGTAGCCGTCGCGGGGCTGCCGGTTTTGCGGCCCGGGAAACTGGCCCGGATACTGGCCGGGGTAGCCTCCGGAGAAGCCCTGCCCCTGGTTCCGTTTGTTGACAGACTTCCGGTACATCCGCATCGCCGTGGGTACCACGAACGACAGGATGATGATCCAGAAAAACAAGCTGTTCACGGGGTAGCGCCTCTCATATGTGTCCTTCCAGCTTAAGCCCCCGTTCCGTTCCCCGTGGCTAGCGGCGGGCTTCGGTGGTGCCCAGCGGACCTTCACCGGAACCCAGGGGGACCCCCGGGCCGAAGACGGGTCCCGGCGTCGGACGCTTGGCAGTAATCCCGTCGCCGGAAGAGCGGTTCCGCAGCCGCCGGACCACCCACGGGACGAAGTACTCGCGGGCCCACACAAGGTCTCCGCTGCGTGCTTCGCGCCAGGTCCGCTGCGGCAACGGCTTCGGCATGCTGGGTTCGAGTGTGTGGCTGACGTTGAGCGAATCGAGCACCATGGCCGCGATGGTGTGGTGGCCCAGCGGCGAAAAATGAAGCCGGTCCACGTCCCACATCTGCGGATCGTTGAGCTGTTTCAGGGACCACATGTCAGCGATGACGGCGTCGTGGCGGGCGGCGACGGTGCGCAGGTTCTCGTTGTAGATGGCCACCTTGCTGCGGATCCGGCCCAGGACTGAGGAACCCGTGTCCGGTCCGTTGAACAGCACCACTGTAGCGCCGCCCATCGACAGGATCTGGACCACCGAATCGAGCTTTTCAGCAAGGGCATCCGGGTCACCGCCGGGCCTGATGAGGTCGTTTCCGCCGGCGGAAAGAGTGACCAGGTCCGGCTTGAGTGCCAGGCAGGCGGCCAGCTGCTGGTCCACGATCTGTTGCAGGAGCCTGCCACGGACGGCCAGGTTCGCGTAGGCAAAATCGTCCTGGCCGCGGCCCAGTTCCTCGGCCACCCGGTCCGCCCAGCCGCGGAACCCGCCCGGGCTTGAGGGTTCCGGATCCCCGATGCCCTCCGTAAAGGAGTCGCCCATGGCTACGTAGCGGCTCCACGGGTGGGCTTGGGTAGCCGTGGGATGGTTCTGCATGGCTCTAGCGTCAGTCACGGTCCTATCCTGCCCTTTCGTTCTCAAGCTACGCCACCGTAGGTAGTTACCCCTGGGTAACTGTAAGAATGGAAACCATGACTGACGCCCAAGTATTTCCTGCCCCTGTTGTTATGTGGTCCAGGCCCGAGGACCAGCGCTCCGGCCGGCCGCTACTGGTGCTGCTCCATGGCTACGGGGCCAACGAACAGGACCTCTTGAGCCTGGCGGACATGCTGCCCCGGGAGTTTGTTGTTGCGTCGCTGAGGGCGCCGCTGCCCACGGGCCCGGGTTTTATGTGGTTCCCGCTGACAGCGTCCGTCGACTACTCCCTGGATGCCGTCAAGGAAGCAGCCAGCTATGTGCAGGACTGGATCGACACCGTCAAAGCCGACCACCCGTCGGTCACGCTGCTCGGCTTCTCCATGGGAATGGCCATGGCCACCACGCTGCTCCGGTACCGGCCCTCGGACTACGCCGCCGTCGTCGGGCTTTCCGGTTTTGTGATTAACGCCGACGGCGATCCTGCCTTCAAGGACAGCGAACTGAACGGATCCGTGCCGCTGTTCTGGGGCCGCGACCAGCAGGACCCCGTGATCACGCCGGACAAGATCGACTACACCATGGGCTGGGTGCGGGAGCACGTCAAATTGACCAAGGTCCTCTACACGGGCATGTGGCACGGCATCAACCAGCAGGAAATCGGGCATGTGTCCGAGTTCCTGACGCACGAGGTGCTGAACAAATGAGCTGCTGAACAAGTAGCGTCCGACGGCGGCCCGCGGCCTGGTGCCGCCGGCCCGGGGCGTCAGGAGTCCTGTTTGTCAGGCCTCCGGCGCAACGACCTTCACGGTCTGGCCGTTGACGGTGACGGTATCGCCGTTGTGCAGTTGGCGGCCGCGCCGTTCATCGATTTCGCCGTTGACCTTGACGAGTCCGTTTTTGATGAGCTCGGCAGCTTCCACACCGTCTTCGACCAGGCTGGCCAGCTTCAGGAGCTGGCCAAGGCGGATCATGCTGTCACGGATGGGAATCTCTTCGATGTCCTGGTTGCTCATACAGCAATGATGCCTGACGTAAGGTAAATTCAATGACCCACCCCCCACGGCTGCCCCTGCTCGCAGGCCTTCCACTGGCGGTCGGCGCAGGGCTGGCCATTCCGGTCCAGGGTCGCATCAACGGCGCCCTCGGCGTCCGCCTGGATGACGGCATCGCGGCAGCGGTAGTGAGCTTCAGCACGGGTCTGATCCTGATCGCGGCCATCGCGCTGCTGCTGCCCAGGGGCCGGGCGGGCCTGGCGCGCATTATCCCGGCGCTGCGGAAGCGCAGCTTTCCCCGGTACTACGTCCTCGCCGGCGGCGTGGGTGCGTTCTTCGTCTTTGCCCAGTCCACTACTGTGGGCCTGCTCGGCGTGGCCCTGTTCACCGTGGCCACCGTTACCGGTCAGACCCTCAGCGGCCTCCTCGTGGACCGGCTCGGAATCGGCCCGGGCGGGAAGCGCAGCGTCACGGGAGTCCGCATCATCGGCAGCGTGCTGACCATCATTGCCGTGGCCTGGGCCGTGTCCCCGCGCTTTGGCAACGCCGCCGACGTCGGTTTGCTGCTGCTGCCATTGTTGTTGCCCCTGGCGGCGGGCTTCCTGATGAGTTTCCAGCAAGCCATGAACGGGACCGCGACCCTCCACTACGGCACGCCCATCGCGGCGACGCTGGTCAACTTCGTCGCCGGCGGCGTCCTGCTGTGGATTGTGTGGGGTATCAAGGTCGCTGTCGCAGGTGCGGGGAATCCGCTGCCGGGAGAGTGGTGGTACTACCTTGGCGGACCCATGGGCTGTATCTTCATTGGGCTGGCCGCCATGCTGGTCCGCGGGCTGGGCGTCCTGGTGACGGGTCTGGGCATGATTGCCGGCCAGTTGGTGGGTTCCCTGATTCTTGACGTCCTGGTCCCCGCACCGGGCTCCGAAGTGGCGCTGCCCACCATCCTGGGGACCATCCTGACGCTGGCCGCCATCATGGTGGCCACCCTGCCGTGGCCCCGCGGCGCATTCCGGCGCTAGGCTGGCGCCGGTAGCGTGCCGCCGCGGGGCGGCGGCCGGTAGGCTAGGACACGCAGTCCTCTGCACCGCGTTTACTGCACCCTGCTTCCTTCGTCTGCCCGGCCCGCCCCCAGCGGGATCGCACACCCGTGCGCCAGGGCCAAAATAACCGCGGACCGCACCCAGCGGCCCTGTAGAAATTGGAGTTCCACCATGGCACCAAAGTCCGTTCTCGACCAGGTCATCTCCCTCTCCAAGCGGAGGGGTTTCGTGTTCCAGGCCGGTGAGATCTACGGCGGTTCGCGTTCGGCCTGGGATTACGGGCCCCTGGGTGCCGAGCTGAAGGAAAACATCAAGCGCCAGTGGTGGCAGTCCATGGTCCGCGGCCGCGAAGACGTGGTTGGCCTGGACTCCTCCGTCATCCTGCCCCGCCAGGTATGGGAAGCATCCGGCCACGTGGAGGTCTTCTCCGATCCGCTGGTTGAATGCCTCTCCTGCCACAAGCGCTACCGTGCCGACCACCTCGAGGAAGAGTACGAGGAAAAGAAGGGCCGCCCCGCCGAGAACGGCCTGAAGGACATTGCCTGCGCCAACTGCGGCACCCGTGGTGAATGGACCGAACCGCAGGAATTCTCCGGCCTCCTGAAGACCTACCTCGGCCCGGTGGCCAGTGAGGAAGGGCTGCACTACCTGCGTCCCGAAACCGCGCAGGGCATCTTTGTGAACTTCAGCAACGTGCTCACCACCTCGCGAAAGAAGCCGCCCTTCGGCATCGGCCAGATCGGCAAGTCCTTCCGTAACGAGATCACCCCGGGCAACTTCATCTTCCGCACCCGCGAGTTCGAGCAGATGGAGATGGAATTCTTCGTTGAGCCCGGCACTGACGAAGAGTGGCACAAGTACTGGATGAAGGAGCGCATGTCCTGGTACACGGGCCTGGGCATCCGTGAGGAGAACCTGCGCTTCTTTGAGCACCCGCTGGAGAAGCTCAGCCACTACTCCAAGGGCACCACGGACATCGAATACCGCTTCGGGTTCCAGGGCTCCGAGTGGGGCGAGCTGGAAGGCATCGCCAACCGCACCGACTTTGACCTCTCCACGCACTCCAAGGCATCCGGCCAGGACCTGAGCTACTTCAACCAGGCCACCAACGAGCGCTACACCCCCTACGTGATCGAGCCCGCCGCCGGCCTGACCCGGTCCTTCATGGCCTTCCTCGTGGACGCCTACACGGAAGACGAGGCACCCAACGCCAAGGGCGGCGTCGACGTCCGCACCGTCCTGAAGCTTGACCCGCGGCTGGCGCCGGTCAAGGCAGCAGTGCTGCCGCTGAGCCGCAACGAGGACCTGTCCCCGAAGGCCAAGGACCTGGGCGCGCAGCTGCGCAAGAACTGGAACATCGACTTCGACGACGCCGGCGCGATCGGCCGGCGCTACCGCCGCCAGGATGAGATCGGCACGCCCTTCTGCATCACCGTGGACTTCGACACCCTCGAGGACCAGGCCGTGACCATCCGTGAGCGGGACACCATGAGCCAGGAACGCGTTTCCCTGGACAAGGTGGAAGGCTACCTGGCCGCCCGCCTGATCGGCGCCTGAGCATGGCCATCGAATACCGCGAATGGCGCGACGGCGACGACCTTGCGCTGCTCGAAATCTGGGGCGGCCCGGAGACCGAACAGGCGCGCCAGTTCCGCGGCGCCCTCACCGTTTCCTCGAGCGGGACGGACGGCACCCCGTGGCGCCGCTGCATCGTGGCCGAAGACGTGATCGACGGCGTCGGGATCCCGGTGGGGGCAGGCGTGGTCTACGAGGCCTCCCTGCACCCGGAGCGGCTGTGGGCCTACATCGAAGTGGCGCGGGACCACCGGCGCTCCGGCATCGGTGCCACGCTCCTGACCATGCTGCGCCGCGAAGTCGAGCAGGCGCCGTCGGGCGTCTTCAAGCTGCGCGCCAAGGTACAGCCCGGAACCCCGGGGGCCGCGTTCGCCGAGGAGTTCGGGCTGAGGAGCATCCAGCGCTCGCGGCTGGTGGTGGTGGAGCCCGGCGCCCTGAAGCTGCCGGTCTTCCCGGCCAGGAACGGCGCCGGCGGGCCGGCGAATGACGAAAACGCCGGCTCGGACGTCGTGATGGACCTCGCTACCGGCTCCGTGGAGCTGACAGATGTTGTGGGCCGCTATTACACGTCCATCCATGGCTGGGATTCGCCCGGTGTCCTGTCGGCGGGACAGGTGCAGAAGCTGTTCCTGGACGACCTCACCGGCGCCCATGGCGCGATTGTGCTGCGGGCCGAGCCGGAGTCCGCCTTTGGCGCGGGTGTTGCTCCCAGCAAGAAGGGCCGCATCCGGGCCTTTGCCGTGAGCTACGCTGAGCCGGCCCAGGACCCGGCAGCTCCCGGCCAGGGAACCCAGCCGACGGACGTCTTTGTGGGCCACGAACCCGCACTGGACGCCGACGACGCCGCCGCCGCGGTCCGCGACCTGCTGGCTCTCCTCGCGTACCAGCACCCAGTGATGCTGGAACTGGACGATTCAATGACAGCGCTGCGGGCCGCCGTCGAACCCTTGCTGGAAAGCGGCAAGGCGCACCAGCAGGGTGCCGACACGCTGGTTGTCTCGGACTGACAGCTCCCAACCCAAAGTAAGTAGCGCCAAGTCGTTTTGAACGCTCAAAACGACTTGGCGCTACCCAGTTAACGGGTGAGCCTGGAGCCGTGGTCAGGGCCCGGTCAGGAACCTCCGGGCTTGCGCCGGCGCGGCGGCAGTGGCAGGAAGCCCGACGTCGTCTCCAGGTACTCCTGGTAGCCGGGCCGGCCGGACATGGCCTTCTCGGCGAGGGGCTTGCCGGTCTTGGCCGTGAGGGTCCAGACCATCAGGGCTGGCGACAGTACCGTGAGGATGCCGGGCCAGGAATCTGCCGCAATAAGGAAGAGCCCGCTCCAGACAGCAGCATCACCGAAGTAGTTCGGGTGCCGGGTGTACCGCCACAGACCGGTATTCAGCACGGTTCCGCGCCGCGCCGGATCCTTCTTGAATTGGGACAATTGCAAGTCACCCACGGTCTCGAACACGAATCCGGTGACCCACAGGAAGACGCCAACGAGTGCCACCCAGCCGAGAGCCCCGGTGGCGAACATTCCCACTTGGATCGTCAGCGACACAAAGAACATCACCAGGCCCTGCGGCAGGTAGACGCGGCGCAGCGCATAGGCGTTCCGTGACCCCGGCGCTGTCTTCAACAGTTCCTTGTAGCGCGGGTCCTCATGCCCGTCCCGCGCCCGCCATCCGATGTGGATTCCGAGCCGGAGGCCCCAGACCGCCGTCAGCAGGACCAGCAGCAGCCGCCGGATATCGTCACCGTGCCCGGCCGAAAGGAACCAGGAGACCACCGCCACCGCCACGAACCCCGGACCCCAGGCGACATCCATCACTGAATGCCTGCGCTGCCGGACCGCCACGGCAAAGGTCACCGCCAGCACCACTATCACCGCCAGCGCCGTCCATGGCAGCGAAGCGGCGAATTCCGGCCAGGGAAAAGGGCTCACAGGCTGACCTGGGTGGCCGACGCCGGCAGGACGCGGTCCAGCGTGTCGGATGCCGGGTAGGTGAAACCGGTGCGCTCGGCGAAGGACTTCATCACGAATCCTGTGGCCAGGGTGTGCCATAGCCGGACGCGGCGGATCATGAAGTGGCCGGCGCCGTTGAGCGAAACGTATTGCATGGAGGCGGCCGTGCTGGCAGCGCGGTGGGCAAACTTCAGGGACTGGGCCGGGCTGGTCATCCGGTCGCCCGTGCCATGGACGATCAGGATTTTGCGCCCGGCAACGCGCTGGGCGGGCGTCTCCGGACCGAGCCACGGGGCCAGGGCCACCACAGCTTCCACCTGCGCGTCGTCGGCTGCGCAGACGGCGGTGAGGCCACCCATGGAGTGGCCCACCAAGTACACGGGAACGCCGGGGTGCTGTTCGCTGATCTGCTGCAGGGCCCAGCGGGCGTCGTGGAGCGCCGACATGGCCTGTCCGTTCCAGCCCCGCACACTGTTCCGCAGCGACCAGACAGCCAGACCATAGTCTTTTCCGGCACGGTGCAGGTGGCGCGCGAACGGCAGCATCCGCAGCGGACTGAGTTGCCGCGCTTCCACCGGCTCATAGCTGTGGGCTTTGCCGCCATGCAGCACGAGTGCCACGCCCTTCGTGGGGCCGGCGGCTTCCAGTACTGTAAGCGACGCCTGCTGCATGCCTCGTGCTGACCCGGCCGGGTGTGTGGCGCTGCGTTCGGTGCTGCGGTCCGTCATGCCTGAGTCCTTCCCGCTTCCTACCAATTATCAACCCTAAGCTGCCGGACGTAGAGTTCAAGGTATGAGGATTAGCTGCTGATGGGATCCGGTCACTCCCACGCTTCAACAGGTCATTCGGAGCCAACTGCGGAAGCGATTGCCGCCCGCCGGAAGGCGAACCGTATCCTTGCCGCCATCCTTGTGCCGCTGACGCTGCTGACCCTGGCAGGCATGGCCATGCTGTGGCCGTCCGGGTCCAAGGAGGGCATCTCCCTGGCCAGCCCGTACTCAGCCGCGCCCGGAGTTACCTTCGATACCGGCAAGATCCAGAGCGTGGTGGAAGAAAGCTGCATGCAGGGCTCGCCGGCGGGTGTTCCCTCCGATACCACCGGCCAGCCCGCCCCGAAGGGTTCAGAATGCATGTTCGCCTTCACCCAGCCTGACCAGGGCGGCAGCCCGGTCAAGGTGGTCATCAACCCGGAGGTGGCAAAATCCCACGGTGTGAAGCCGGGGGACCAGATCCGCTACCTGAACCTTTCAAATGCCCCGGGCGCCGCGGCGTCGCAGGGATCGCCGGCGTACATTTTTGTCGACTTCGTACGGACCCTGCCCATCGTGATGCTGGCGCTGCTCTACGCGCTGGTGGTCATCACGGTGGCGCGCTGGCGCGGGTTGCGGGCACTCCTGGGACTGGTGGGCGCCTACTTTGTCCTGGCCGGGTTTATGCTGCCCGGGCTTGTGGAGGGGAAGTCGCCGTTGCTGCTTGCTCTGGTGGGGTCAACGGTGATCATGATCGGAGTCCTGTATTTTGCCCACGGCTTCTCTGCCCGGACATCCACGGCGCTGCTGGGCACCATGTTCGGGCTGGGCATCACCGCGCTGCTGGCTGCCTGGGCCACCGACGCCGCCAACCTCGCCGGTGTGGGCAGCCATGACGCCACCACCCTGATCAATACCTCGGCCAACATCTCCATTTCCGGGGTGATCCTGTGCGGACTGATCATCTCGGGCCTGGGTGTCCTGAATGACGTGACCATCACCCAGTCGTCCGCCGTCTGGGAACTCTACGAGTTGGCGCCGGGCACAAGCGCGCGAAAACTGTTCACGTCCGCAATGCGGATCGGCCGCGACCACATCGCTTCCACGGTCTACACCATCGCGTTCGCCTACGCCGGCGCGGCCCTGCCCATCCTCATCATCGTGATGCTCTACAACCGGCCGCTGGGCGACACCCTGACCAGCGCGGAGCTTTCCGAGGAGGTCATCCGCACGCTCGTCGGCTCCATCGGGCTGGTGCTCGCCATTCCGGTGACCACCCTGATCGCCGTGCTGGTGGTCAAGGCCACAGGCGTCCGGCCGGTAGCCCGGCCGGAGGGCGGATCCGGGGGAGCCCTGGAACGGCGGGCCCCGGTCATCAACCCGGACGACGTCGGCGATACGGGTGCGCTGTCAGCGGCAGCCGAGGCTGGCCGGTCCCGGCGTGCAACGCTGGCAGTCGCGGAGCCGGGCGGGCCGGAGAATCCGGGGTCGGGTGCGCTGCCGGAGACCCGGCGGGGCCGCCGCGCGGACCGCGGCTGAGCGGGCCCCAGGCCGATTCCCGCCGATTTGCCCGCCTTTGCGACAATGGACGGGTGACTGTTACCGCAACGCCTCCCGCCCCCAAGCTGGAACTCCCGCCCCTGAAGCTGGGCAACATCACGGTGGACACCCCCGTGATCCTGGCTCCCATGGCGGGAATCACCAACTCCGCTTTCCGTCGTTTGTGCCGTGAATACGGTGGCGGCCTGTACGTGGCGGAGATGGTCACCTCACGTGCCCTCGTTGAACGCACCCCCGAATCGCTGCGGATCATCTCGCACGACGACGACGAAAAGGTCCGCTCCGTCCAGCTCTACGGAGTGGACCCCGTCACCGTCGGCCAGGCGGTGCGGATGCTGGTGGACGAGGACCGGGCAGACCACATCGACCTGAACTTCGGCTGCCCCGTCCCGAAGGTGACCCGGCGCGGCGGCGGCTCCGCCCTGCCCTGGAAAATCGACCTGTTCACCTCCATCGTCCAGACGGCGGTCAAGGAGGCCTCCAAGGGCAACGTCCCGCTCACCATCAAAATGCGCAAGGGCATCGACGACGAACACCTGACGTACCTCGACGCAGGCCGGATTGCGCGCGACTCCGGTGTTGCCGCCGTCGCGCTTCACGGCAGGACAGCCGCACAGTTCTACTCGGGCCAGGCCGACTGGTCCGCGATCGCCCGGCTCCGCGAGACCTTGCCCGATATCCCGGTCCTGGGCAACGGGGACATCTGGTCCGCCGAGGACGCCGTTCGTATGGTCCAGGAAACCGGAGTGGACGGCGTGGTGGTGGGCCGCGGCTGCCAGGGGCGCCCCTGGCTGTTCGGTGACCTGATGGCTGCCTTCGAGGGGAGCGATGTACGGCACCGGCCGGACGTACGCAAGGTGGCGGACAGCGTCTACCGGCACGCCGAACTGATGGTCGAAACGTTCGGCGATGAGGGCAAGGCGCTGCGTGAAATCCGCAAGCACATCGCCTGGTACTTCAAGGGCTACGTGGTGGGCGGCGAACTGCGGACCAAACTGGCCCTCGTGACCAGCCTGGAGGTCCTCCGGGAGACCCTCAACCAGCTGGATCTGGATTCGCCCTACCCGGGTGTGGACGCCGAAGGCCCGCGCGGCCGGGCGGGTTCCCCCAAGAAGCCCGCGCTGCCGAAAGACTGGCTGGAATCCCGGGCCCTGAACGATGCCCAGTCCAAGGACATCTCGGCCGCCGAGTTGGATGTCTCCGGTGGCTGAAACCCGCACCACGGCACCGGTCCTCGCCGGCTACGAGGCCCAGGACTCAGCCCGCTGGGTGGAGGAACCGTCCAAGAGCACCTACCGGTCCGACTTTGAGCGTGACCGCGCCCGCGTGCTGCATTCCTCAGCGCTCCGCAGGCTTGGCGCCAAAACCCAGGTGGTGGCTCCGGATACCGACGACTTCGTTCGCACCCGATTGACCCACAGCCTCGAAGTGGCCCAGGTCGGCAGGGAACTGGGCCGTGCCCTGGGCTGCGATCCGGATGTGGTGGATACCGCGTGCCTCAGCCACGACCTGGGACACCCGCCGTTCGGACACAACGGGGAATCCGCCCTCAACGAGGTGGCACACGCGATCGGCGGTTTCGAAGGCAACGCCCAGACGCTCCGCCTGCTGACGCGCCTGGAACCCAAGGTGCTGGCCACCGACGGGCGCCCCGCAGGACTCAACCTCACGCGCGCCAGCCTGGACGCGGCGTCGAAATACCCCTGGTCAGCCCTGGACGCCCCGGTGATCCACGGGCAGCGCACCAGCAAGTTCGGCGCCTACGAGGACGACCTCCCCATCTTCAACTGGATCCGCGAAGGCGCCCCGGCGCGCCGGTCCTGCCTCGAGGCCCAAGTCATGGACCTGGCAGACGACATTTCCTATTCGGTGCACGACGTCGAAGACGCGATCGTGGCAGGCCACTTCCAGCTGCGCTGGATGGACAACCCGGACCACCGCGCCCGGGTGGTGGGCTACGCCAAGCAGTGGTATCTCCCGCACAATGACCCGGCCGCCATCGACGCTGCCCTGGCCCGGCTCGAGGCCACGGACGTCTGGGTCCGCGAAGCCGACGGCAGCCGCAAATCCATGGCTGCCCTGAAGAACATGACCAGCCAGCTGATCGGCCGGTTCTGCCAGAGCGCCCTGGAAACCACCCGCGCCCTCTACGGCCCGGAAAACCTCACCCGCTACAACGCCGAGCTGATGGTCCCGGACGAGACGGTGATGGAGATCGCGGTGATGAAGGGACTGGCCACCACTTTCGTGATGACCACCGAACACCGGCAGCCCATCTACGAACGCCAGCGCGAAGTCCTGCACGCGCTGGTCACCGCCCTCAATGCCACGGGGGACCGCAACCTGGAGCCGATGTTCGCGGCCGACTGGCGGGACGCGGCCGACGACGGCGCACGGCTCAGGGTGGTCATCGACCAGGTGGCGTCGCTGACCGACGGCTCGGCGCTGGCCATGTACGAACGGCTCGTGGGGAGCCTGCCGTCGCTTTGGTGAGGACTAGGATGGCTCTGTGGCTGGCCTGATCAAACGTGAAGATATTGACGAAGTACGCCAGCGCACGGACATCAAGGAAGTGGTTGACGGCTACGTCACGCTCAAGGGTGCCGGGCTGGGAACCTACAAGGGACTGTGCCCTTTCCACGACGAGCGCTCGCCGTCGTTCACCGTCCGGCCCCAGGTGGGCAGGTACCACTGCTTTGGCTGCGGCGAAGACGGCGACGTCATCGCCTTCGTCCAGAAACAGGACCACACGTCCTTCCACGAGGCAGTGGAAAAGCTGGCCGCCCGCATCGGTTACGAGCTGCGCTACGAGGACGGCGGCACCGGCCCCAGCCGCGAAGAGGTGGGCAAGCGGCAGCGCCTCCTGGACGCCCACAAGATCGCCGACGAGTTCTTCCGCGCCCAACTGCTGACGCCGGGCGCCGCCGAGGGCCGGAACTTCCTGTACAACCGCGGCTTTGATCGGGTTGCCTCCGAGCAGTTCGGCGTTGGTTACGCGCCACAGGGCTGGGATGCCCTCCTGAAACATCTCCGCGGACGGGGCTTCACGGACGCCGAACTCAAGCTCACCGGAATGTTCTCCGAAGGCAACCGGGGGATCTACGACCGGTTCCGTGGCAGGCTCATCTGGCCCATCCGCGACATCTCCGGCGACACCATCGGCTTCGGCGCCAGGAAACTCTACGAGGACGATCAGGGCCCCAAGTACCTCAACACCCCCGAAACCACGCTCTACAAGAAATCGCAGGTGCTCTACGGGATCGACCTCGCCAAGAAGCACGTCGCCAAGGACCGCCAACTGGTGGTGGTGGAAGGCTACACGGACGTGATGGCCTGCCACCTCGCCGGAATCCCGACGGCGGTGGCCACCTGCGGAACTGCGTTCGGCACCGAACACATCAAGATCGCCCGCAGGCTGCTGTCCGACGACGGCACCGGGGGAGAGGTCATCTTCACCTTCGACGGCGACGCCGCCGGGCAGAAGGCCGCGCTGCGCGCCTTCGAGGAGGACCAGCGCTTCGTGGCACAGAACTATGTGGCCGTTGACCCCACCGGCGCTGACCCCTGCGACCTCCGCCAGACCAAGGGCGACGCCGCCGTCAGGGACCTGATCAACAGCCGGCGCCCGCTCTTTGAATTCGCCATCAAAGCCACGCTCAAGCGCCACAACCTGGACACTGTGGAGGGCCGCGTGGCGGCGCTGCGCGAAGCCGCTCCGGTGGTGGGCCAGATCCGCGATGCCGCCATCAGGCCCGGCTACGCACGTCAACTGGCCGGCTGGCTCGGCATGGCGGTGGAGGAGGTCAGCCGGGCCGTCGCCGTCGCCATGAAACGTGACGGCAGCGGCGCACCCTCGTCCGCGGGAACACCACCCGGTGCCTCCGGTCCGGTGCGCGGCACCCAGCCCGGCGGACCCGGCGTTGCTGCCGGACCGGCGTCGGGCGCTGTCCCTTCCTACCACCGCCCCGATCCACGGGACCCCGTGGCGTCCATGGAGCGGCAGGCGCTGGAGGTGGCGCTGCAGGAGCCCGCGCTCCTGGGCGGCGGCATCTGGGAGCGTTTCTCTGCTGCGCGGTTCGTGACGCCCGCATTCCAGGCCGTTCACGACGCCATGCGCGCCTCCGGCCCCGGTCTGATCGGTGAGCCGGTGCGCTGGGTGGAGCAGATAATGCATGAAGTCCCGGAACCCCTCCGTCCGCTGGTATCCGAACTCGCCGTGGTGCCGCTGCCGGCCAGCACCGCCGAAGCGGTTCAGAAGTACTGCAGGGACATCCTGGCGCGGCTGTTCGAACTGCAGATCACGCGCATTAAGGCGGACAAGATGGGACAGCTGCAGCGGCTGGACCCCGCGGCCAGTCCCGACGAATTCCAGCGGCTCAACCGTGAGCTGATGATGCTGGAAATGGAGCGCCGGGCGTTGCGCTCGGACGCCTAGCGTGCGGCCGGTTCCACGCGCCCGATTTCACGCCTGATGTCGCTCCGATTTCACTTCCCTGCGGTGGGTTTGCTAGGCTGATACCCGCTTCATTCCTCCTTAGCTCAATTGGCAGAGCATTCGACTGTTAATCGAAGGGTTGCTGGTTCAAGTCCAGCAGGAGGAGCGCACAATCCCCGTTCCGGGTCACCGGAACGGGGATTTTTCTATACCGGGGAGGGGTATTTCATCGCGCCCGGGAGCCGATTTCACATTGTCGGGAATCCTTTGCTAATGTCATACCTGCTTCATTCCTCCTTAGCTCAATTGGCAGAGCATTCGACTGTTAATCGAAGGGTTGCTGGTTCAAGTCCAGCAGGAGGAGCAAACAACAAAAACGTCCCGTCCTCCGTGTGAGGGCGGGGCCTTTTTGCTTTCAGACGAAGTCCATTTCCACCTGGAGGAAACGCTCGGCCTCCGCGATCGCCGCCAGGAAGGCATCCCGCTCGGTGGGGGCCTCGCGGGGTTCGCGGGGGTGCCATTCGTGCGGCGCTGAGTGGACGCGGGCGAAGCCGTCGCCCGGCGGTGCGTAGAAGATGCCAAAGCGCTGCACCGGCCATTCAGGGGATGTCTCCGGGGCTACCAGGAGGGCTGCGTTGAAGGCGGGGTTGAACCACTGGGCGATGGGCCGGCGTCGGTCTTCAGTAAAGAGCCCGGCCGCATAGAGGGCCGCGGACTGCTGGCCGGTTTGGGCGCACAGCCGGTCCCACCACAGTGGCAGGATGCCGGAGTCGCAACGTTGCCATGTGGCCGGGAGCGGCGAGGAATACTGCCAGCTGGGCACGGAATCATTTTATCGCGGGACTGTGCACCGCGGCAGGTGCCGGCCCCGGCGCCGTCACGGCTGTCACCGCCGGTTCCAGGGGCCCGGGTTGACCCGGTAAAGCAGCGCCGAGCCGGCCAGCGCGCCGAGGATGATGCCCAAGGCCCCATTGCCGAACATCCGCCCCAGGAAGTAGCCGGCGACGGCGCCCAGCACCGCCCCGAGGAACAGCCCCCGGGGGTTGCGGTTCGGTTTGCGTCTCATTGGATCGCCGGCACGGTCCGGGGCCTGACAATCAGCCAGAGCCCGGCGATCGCCGCCAGGATGCATGCGGCCTGGACGGCGCCCATGGGAGTGGCGCTGCTGATCCCCAGCCAGCCCACCACCGGCGAGATCAGCCCAGCCGTCATGAAGGTCGCAGCACCCAGGAGGGAGGCCGCCGTCCCGGCCTGCGCGCCGTGGCTGGACAGGGCCAGGACCTGCACGCACGGGAAAGTGAAGCCGGTGCCCATGATGTAGAACCAGAGCGGAACGAGCACGCCCCAGAGGCCGAGGCCGGCCTGATCGAAAATTACGATCAACGATGCCATAAGGAACATCCAGGCCGTCGAGCAGGCGAGGATCCACTGCGGCGGGACGCGCCTGATGAGCCTTGAACTGATCTGGACGCCGGCCACGATGCCCAGGGAGTTGATGCCGAAAAGCAGGCCGTACTCCTGCGGGGAAAACCCGAAGATGTCCTGGAACAGGAACGGCGAGGCAGACAGATACGTGAAGAGACCGGCGAAGTTCATCCCGCCCACCACCAGCAGGCCCACGAATATCCGGTCCGTGAAGAGAGCCTTGTAGCGCTGGCCCGCGGTCATGCCGGACCGGCCGCGGTTCTCCGGCGGCAAGGTTTCCTGGACCAGTAGAAGTGATGCGACGATCACCAGGGCACCGTAGCAGGCCAGGAACACAAAAATGCCGGGCCACGGCATCACCAGGAGAAGCTGGGATCCGATGACGGGAGCCAGGATCGGAGCCAGCCCGTTCACCAGGGCCATGCGGGAGAACATCTTCACCATGGCGTAGCCGGAGAACAGGTCCCGCACCATTGCCATGGCCACCACTCCGCCCCCGGCGGCACCCACGCCCATCAGGACACGGAAGAAACCGAGCATGGCGATATCGCCGGACAGCGCCGCCCCCACGGAGGAAGCGATGTGAATAGCGGTGGCCAGGATCAGCGGGAGCCGCCGGCCAAACTTGTCGCTGAGGGGCCCCACCACCAGTTGGCCCAACGCAAAGCCGATGGTGGTGCCTGCCAGGGTCAGCTGGACCTGTGCCTCCGAGACGCCAAGGCTGGCCTCGAGGGCAGGGAAAGCCGGCAGGTAGAGGTCGATCGTGAACGGTCCCAAAGCTGTGAGGGCACCGAGCAGGAGGATATACAGCAGTTTCCGTCGGCGGCTCAGGGCGTCGCCCGGATTGGGGGGAATGGTCACGGAGACCAATCCTAGGCCCGGGCGGTCCGTCTTTTCGGTGTGACAGGCGCGCCGTGAGGCCCACCCGGGAGTTTGGCCGGAAGCTGAATGATAGTTTTGGGGACGGGACCATGCTGGCGCACGCTCCCGCAGAACACGGAAGCCGAATCGACCATCCAACATGTAAGGCGGGAACCGATGAGCGGACGACACACCGGGCGCACCAGCCAGGGACTGCGCATCACCGCGCTGCCCAAAACGCTGAAACTACTTTTTCGCCTCGCGCCCCGCCAACTCAACGACGAAATCGCCTTCGCCAAGGTAGAGCTCAAGCGCAAGGGCATCCAGGTAGGGGTAGCAGCAGCGTTCCTCGCCGTCGCCCTCGTTTTCGTGGCCTTCCTGGTTGTCGGCCTCATTGTGGCCGCCATCATGGGCCTGGCCACCATCATGCCGGCCTGGCTCGCGGCCCTGCTGGTTTGTGCGGTGTTCCTGATCATCGCCCTCATCGGGGGCCTGATCGGCGTGCGCAAGCTTAAGAAGGCCATGCCGCTGATGCCGGAAGAGACTATCCGGGGCATCAAATACGATCTGGGGATCGCCAAGGAAGGCACGGGCTTCAACGCTGCCCTGCTTGATCCAACGAGCGCCGAGGCAAAGGCCGCAAAGGCCGCCAAGGATGAGGCCGCGGCGAAGGCCAAAGCAGAGAAGGAAGCCAAAGCCGAGGCGCAGAAGGTGGAGTTCCCGCACGCGTCCGAGCCCGAGCTTCACCGCCGGCTGGAACAGCGGCGGCGGCACATCGCCGAAGTCCGGGACGAGCTCGACACCGAGTTGGACGTCAAACCCCAGGTCAACTTCCTGGTTGGCACGGCCAAAGAAAAACTGGGCGACGGCAAGGCCAAGCTGGCGCACGGCACGAACGTGGCCGGCCAAAAATTCGCAGCATTGTCAGAGTCCACGGCGGGTGCCGACCTCCGCTGGAAGCCCCTGGCGGCCCTCGCGGCCTCAGCCACCATCTTTGTGGTGTTGCTGCGCCGGCTGCTGAGCAAACCGTAACTGACCGCAACGTCAGCGTTGTGCCTTGGTTCCAAGGTCACGCTGAGCTTTAGGAGGAGGGGAGCGGAGTGAGGTTCATCGGCGCTGGTGCGCGTCCCGACCGCCCCCAGATCGACCACGACCGCGTCTTCACCGTCCCCAATGCCCTGACGGTGCTGCGCTTCATGGGCGTGCCGCTGTTCATCTGGCTGGTACTGGCACAGAAGGAGTACGGCATTGCCGTTGTGGTCCTGGCCGTGATGGCCGGCTCCGACTGGATAGACGGTTATGTTGCACGCCGGTTCGACCAGGCGTCCAAACTGGGCCGGGTCATCGACCCCCTGGCTGACCGGCTTGCCCTGATCGCGGTGGCGATCACCCTGGTGATCGCCGGCGTCGTCCATTGGCTCTACCTGGCCGCCCTCCTGGTGCCCGACGCCGTGCTCCTGGCCATGACCCTCTTCTTTTTCCGCGGCCATCCGGATCTCCCCGTGAGCCGTGTCGGTAAAGTCCGCACCGGGCTCCTGCTGCTCGGCACACCCCTGCTGGTGCTGTCCCGACTGGATTCCCCGTTCGGCGGGCCGCTGTTCATCGCAGCCTGGATTGTCCTGGGCCTCGGCCTCGTGGGCCATTGGATTGCCGCCTACAACTACTTCTGGGCCATCCTGCGGAAGGGCAGAATGCAGCCACATGACGACGCCGTGCGGCACGGCGTCGAAGAGAACGACGGCGGCGCGGCCTGATGGTGTGGGTGGCGGTTCTGCTGGCGGTGCTTGGGGCGTTCTGCCTTGCCCTGGGTGCGCAGAAGCAGGGGAGTGCGGTGAAGGCCGACACCGGCGGTCTGCAGCTGAGTTCACACGGCTTCCTCCGCCTGCTGCGTAATCCGCGGTGGATGTTCGGGCTGCTCCTGCTGTGCCTCGGGATGGGAATGAACGCGGTGGCTCTGGTATCGGCGCCGCTGACGGTGGTGCAGCCGATCGGGGCCATCGCACTGGTCATCACTACCGTGGTGAATGCGCGCGACCAAGACATCACCATCAACCGGGCCACCATGGTGTCCATTGCGGCCTGCGTGACCGGTTCGGCGTTGTTTGTCCTCCTGGCCGTGAACGTGACGCAGGAGAACCACCACGTGAACCAGGAGGACGAGCTCACCATCGTGCTGCTGCTTGCGTTGGCAGTGGGCGTGTTCGGCACCCTGGCAGCGATGTTCCGGCACCGGATGAGCGCATTTGTCTACATCCTCGGTGCCGGTGTCCTTTTCGGCTTTGTGGCGGTGCTGACTCGAATCATCGGCAAACACCTGCTGGATCCGAACGGGCTGTTCCTGCTCAATGTCCAGTGGTACTCGGTGGTGGCCATTGCGGCAGCGGGCGGCCTCGGTTCCTGGTTTGTGCAAAGCGCCTATTCTGGCGGGCCGCCGGACCTGGTCATCGCCGGCCTGACAGTCGTGGATCCCATGGTCGGGATTGCCATTGGCATCGTGATCCTCGGCGAATTGCGCCCTGACGTCCACGCCGTGATGGCGATTGGAATGGGTACGGCAGCTTCCCTTGCTATCGTGGGGGTGATAGCCCTCTCCAGGCACCACCCCGAGGTCACGAAGCGCAAGAAGGATGCGCGGAAGGCAGCCGGCAGGGCGTCCCACTAGCCTGGTGGCCCGACGAGTCCTTCTCCATCACCAGACATTTCCACCCGCCGATTTTCCACCTAGCCGATTCCTACCCAGCCGATTCCAAGAGGCCCCGCGCTACGGCGCCGGCGGCCACCCGGTGCTTTCAGCGTCAGCTGCGCACCGTGACCTTCAGGAGCTCTTCACGTGACAACGCCCGCAGACCAGCGTCCCCTGACCATCCTGATAGCCGCGGACACGTATCCGCCCCACGTCAATGGAGCCGCCCAGTTCAGTTACCGCCTGGCGAAGGGCATGACCGGCCGCGGCCATAACGTGAATGTGCTGGCCTGCCGCGCGGACAATGGAGCGAGCTTCACCGAGTTCCGTTCCGAGGCAACTGTCCACCGGCTCCGCTCGCACGGCGTCTTCACTCACGAGTACTTCCGCATCTGCTTCCCGTGGGAGATCAAAAAAGAGATCAGCCTCCTCTTCGACCGGGTCAAGCCCGACGTGGTGCATATCCAGAGCCACTACATGATTGGCGAACACGTCCTGTATGAAGCCGTGAAGCGTGGCGTCAGGATTGTGGCCACCAACCACTTCATGCCGGAGAACCTCAACCCCTTCCTGCCGTTCCCGCAGTGGCTCAAGGACATCATCGGCAAGATCTCCTGGAAGGACATGGGTAAAGTCATGGGCCAGGCCGACGTCGTCACCACGCCTACCCCCCTGGCTGCCAAGGCCATGCACCAGCACGCCTTCCTCCGCAAGGTGTTGCCCCTATCCAACGGCATCGATTCGGCTGCCTACGAGTTGCAGCCCGGTGAAGTCATCGAACGGCACCCGAACCCGACGGTGGTTTTTGCCGGCCGGCTGGCAGAGGAAAAGCACGTTGACGTCCTCATCAACGCCGTGTCCAAGACCCCGCCAGAGCTCAATGTCCATCTGGAGATCGTCGGCGGCGGGGAAGTCCGCCCGGCCCTGGAAGCCCAGGCAAAACGGCTTGGCCTCGAGGACCGGGTTAAATTCCTGGGACTGGCCAGTGACGAGGACCTCCGGGAGGCGTACATCAAGGCTGACCTGTTCTGCATGCCGGGCACCGCCGAACTGCAGTCCCTGGTAACGCTTGAAGCCATGTCCGCCTCGACGCCGGTCGTGCTCGCGGACGCCATGGCGCTCCCGCACTTGGTGCGCGACGGCGAGAACGGGTATCTGTTCACCCCCAACGACAGCGACGACCTCGCGAAGAAAATCACCCGCATCCTGGAACTGCCTGCCGAGGAGCGCATCGCGATGGGCCAGGCCAGCAGGCGGATGGTGGAACCGCACAGCATCGAGGGCACCCTGCAAACCTTTGAGGACCTGTACCGCGGCGCAAGCTTCGAAGACAAAGTGGTCTGAGGTCGGTCAGGACATCCATGCAGAGTCCCGGCGCGCTGCCCGCCGGCCGCATTGCCGCGGGCGGACGGCCGCCGTGGCCTGAGGTAGCGTCCCGGTTTGCTAGAGTGTTTTTGCCCTGCTGAAACCAAAGTCCTTAGCGGACCAGGTCGGCCGGGGCGCGGGGCTATAGCTCAGCTGGTTAGAGCGCGGGACTCATAATCCTAAGGTCCTCGGTTCAAGTCCGAGTAGCCCTACCGTGTGAATGCCCTCCGGTCTGCGGGAACGCAGTCCGGAGGGCATCGGTGTCAGTATCGTGCGTGCTCACGAAGTGCAGCGGTGAGCCTGCGGCGGACCACCTGTTCTTCGCCGCTGCCGGTAGTCGGCAGCCGCAGGAGCGGTATGCAGTGGATGCGGCAGATCGCATTCTTGAGGCCGTCCCGGACTCGTTGCGAAGCATCAGCCTCGTGGAAGGCAAAACCGTCGACTTCCACAGCGAGGACAGGCATGTTGGTGATCCGGCTGTAAACGACAAAGTCCACGGTGGCGCGGTTCCTCACATAGGAGGCCTGCTGGGCCGTGAGCCTGGAAAGGTCGGGAAGCAGATTGCGCAAAACCACCTGCTGGGCAACGGCAAATTCTTTGTACTTTTCCTCGGCGAGGATTTCCAGGAGCAGCGTCCACACGATGTTTTCAGACGCGAACCTGGACGTGTTCTGAAGCCGGGCAGCGAAGGGCTGGAGCTGCGCTGAGTATTCCTTGTAGAGCAGATCGAACACGGAGAGGACTGCGCTTTCAAAGACACCGTTCCCGGGGTCCTGGTACTGGATGAACTGCACCAGATCGCGAAGGTGGCGGCTGGTCGGCAGCATGTCATGGTTGGTCACCAGGACAAACCGTTTCACCGCGCGGGACACGGCCACGTTGACCAGTTGCGGGTTGTCAACAAATTCAACCCCGGAACGTCCGTTTTTGGTTTCGTCCAAGACCGTGCTCATGATGATGATTTCCTTTTCACGGCCCTGAAACTTATGGACCGTGTCAGTCTCAATCCTGTTCTGGAGGGCTTCCGCGACTTTGTCGACCTGCCGGCGGTAGGGGGTGAGCACGCCGATGTCTTCGTGCCGGGTACCGGCGCAAAATTGTGCCAGCACTTCCGTTGCGATGACTTCCGCTTCCCGCTGGTTCGTGCGGCCACCGGCGTGCTGCCGCATATGGTTTCCCTCGGCGGTGCGTACCACCACCAGCGCCTTGTTTTCGGGGTCGCTGGTGGTGTAGGGGACCAGTTGCCCACCGTAGAACTTCCGATTGCAAAAGTCGATGATCGCCGGATCGCAGCGGTAGTGTTCGCGGAGCATGGTGCGGGGAAGGCCGGCGCCGAAGCGCTCGATCATTGAGGACAGGATGCTGTGCTTCCCGTAGTCGTATTCCGGGGCAGGTGCCGGCCGGCTACGCTCGGAAGCGCCCCGCTGCGGAATGTGCGGGAGCTGCTGCAGATCGCCGACGACGATCACGTTCCGTGCGCAGGCCAGCGCCAGACCCGCGGCCAGCAGGTCTACCTGGGAAGACTCGTCGATGATCAGGTAGTCAAGCAAGAAACCCGGTGGGATGCTTCGCCGCAGCGAGTGGCAGGTACTCACAATCACCGGGTAGTCGTTGGTGAACGACGTGAAGTGCCGGAAATAGGTGGCATCTGAATAATCTGACGATCGGCCACCGGCATAGCGCTGAAACAAGCTTGCTTCCAGAGCTTGCCGCGACACCTGCTTCAGTTCGTCTTCAAGCCCGGGGTAGTTCTCCGCATCGAGCTGCCCCTCCGCTGCCTCGATCTGCTGTTCCAGTTCTGCGATTTTGTTGTCGTAGTAGGCGGCCTGAAGGCGCAGGACGACGTCGGTGTCGTAGGGATCTATGTTCCTCGTTGATCCGTACCTGAAACGGCCTCTGACTCGTCGGAAAAACTTCCTGACGGGGCCTTCGCTGGCGGGGGCGGCCGCTGTCGCGGCCAGGAACTCGAGGATACGGCTGGACGGCAGTTTCAGGAGGGCCAATGGCGGGAGCGGGGGCAGCTCGTGACCGTCGACGTGAAGGCTGAAATGGCGCCGTTCCAGCCTGTAGGCATCAAGCTCCTGCCGCTGGAGGGCCAGTTCCCTGGCCACAGTCTGCAGGTGCTGAAGACGTACATCGAGATCCGCAATAAGGCCGGGAGCCGGCATGGAAACCGGGGAGTCCCCGGCCCTGCGGTGCACCGCGGCGTTTCGAGGGTGTTGTCCCGAGAAGAACTCGCTTCGGAGTTCGCTCTTCCTCAGGTCTGCAACGACGTGGCCGAATCCCTCCCCGGCAAGCTTGTCCCGAACGTTCTCCACCGCAGCGTTGTTGAAAGAGACAATGCCTACAGTCTTTCCGGGGAAACGGATGATATTGGCAACCAGGTTGAGTATCGTTTGCGTCTTTCCTGTTCCGGGCGGCCCATCGATGACGGAGATGCGGTGGGTGAGTCCTTTCCTGAGTGCTTCGCGCTGGCTCAAATTGGACGAGAACGGAAAGATGATTTCTTCGGCCCCGGGCTGAGATGCCGGGGAATCCCCACGAAGATAGAGATCGAGGACACTTCCTTGGGGGACTGTCCGGAAGCTCTTGTACAACGGCTGCAATGGATCGTTTGGCCTGAGATTGGACACCACGTCTTGCCAGTAGTGAAGGACATCGTAGGCGTCGGCGTCGAAAGCGGCGGCACGCGCGATGCTGAACTCGTCCTGACTGCATGTCTGATAACTTTCGCGTCCGCCCGTTGACGAGAAAACCCGCCACCACGTCTGCCCGGGCCCGTCGAAACGCCACACTTCGGTCAGACCGGGCACGGGCCGGCCGCGGACGCTGACGCCGTCCAATTCGCCAATCGGTTCCCGTGCCGGGTTACGCAGAATCAACACTCTTCGGGCCGAGTAAGGGTACGTCTTCGTGCCGCTCGCGACCCGGAAGGTCAAATAGGTCACGTCTTCGCCCGCAACGTATTCCAGGACGTCCGGGGTTTTGTCGTCAAAACCTGACTGATCCGGGCGTCGGATGAGAACGGCCTCGCGGCGCGGGTCAGTCATGGCGGTTCCCCCAAGCAAAAGAGTGCACATCCTTGCCCTCCGACCATACCGAAGTTCGTCGCACGGCTGACGGGCGGCGGTGCTGCAGCTTCCCTGCCACCGGGGGCCGTCTCAGCCGCAGCTTCACTCCACCTGCACTGTTGCAGAGTGTACGGCTTATGCGATAAGTTACTCACCAGTAACATAGTGGACTTCGGGGAAACCCATCTCTTGGAGCCCGTCCGAAAGCACCGATCCCCAGCGAGGAACCCATGTCCACGAAATCCATTGACATCAACGACCTTCCGTACGCTGATGGCGACTTCTTCGCCTTCGAGCAGTTGCTGAGTGGCAAGGAGCAGGACCGGCTCGCCGAAATCCGCGGCTTCCTCTCCCGCGAAGTCCGGCCGATTGCCGTGGACTGCTGGAACCGCGGCGAATTCCCCATGGACCTCATCCCGAAGCTGGCGGAAATCGACCTGGTGAGTCCCGTGCGCCGCCAAGGCTATTCGAACCTGTTTGCCGGCCTGGTCCACGCCGAGGCCACCCGTGCCGACGCCTCCATTGCCACGTTCCTGGGCGTCCACGACGGACTTTTCACCGGCTCAATCGAGGCCCTTGCCTCACAGGAACAGCAGGAAGCCTGGCTGCCGGACATCTATTCGCTTCAGAAGATTGGCGCCTTCGGCCTCACAGAACCCCTCGGCGGCTCCGACGTGGCCGGCGGCACGCGCACCACTGCACAGCGCGATGGCGACACCTGGGTCCTCAACGGCGCCAAGCGGTGGATCGGCAACGCGACCTTCTCCGACTGGGTGGTCATCTACGCCCGCGACACTGCAGACAACCAGGTCAAGGGATTCCTGGTGGACACCACGCTTTCCGGCTTCCGCGCCACAAAGATTGAAAACAAGATCTCACTCCGGACCGTCCAGAACGCAGACATTGTCCTGGACAATGTGGTGGTTCCGGACTTCTTCAAACTCGCCGGGGCCAACAGCTTCCGCGATACCAACAAGGTCCTCAAAGTCACCCGGCTGGCTGTCGCCTGGCAGGCGGTGGGCCAGCAGCTCGCTACCTTCGATGTGGCGCGCCGCTACGCCGTGGAGCGCCATCAGTTCGGCCGCCCGCTGGCGTCCTTCCAGTTGGTCCAAAGCCAGTTGGTCCAGATCCTGGGCAACGCGGTCAGTTCAATGGGCATGATGGTAAGGCTTTCCCAGCTGGAGGACGCCGGCCAGGCCAAGGACGAGCAGTCCGCACTGGCCAAAGCGTTCACCACGGCCCGAATGCGCGAAAGCGTAGCGATCGGCCGCGGCCTGTTGGGCGGCAACGGGATCGTGACCGACTTCGAAATGGCCAAGATCTTCGCTGATGCGGAAGCCATCTACTCTTACGAGGGAACGCATGAGATCAACACCCTGGTGACCGGCCGGGCCATCACCGGGATCTCAGCCATCGTCTAGTGCCGCCGGGTCCTCCCGTGCCACCGGCAGCAGGATGGACGGGCGGAGGTCCGTCACGAATTCCAGTGGATTGATGTAATCATCTCCTCGCCTGACCCCCCAGTGGACGCAGTCGAGGGCGTCACAATGACCTGCCTGGAGCGTGCCGATGATCTGGCCCTTGGCCACCACGGCTCCGGTGGCCAGGGTGCTCTCCACGGGTTCAAAGCTGCTGCGCAGTCCGTCCCCGTGATCGATGGTGATCACGGGGCGGTCGACCACAACGCCCACGAAGCTCACGGTGCCGGACGCCGGCGAGGTGACGGGGACGCCGTCGTACGCTGCCCCAAGGTCCACGCCGCGATGCCCGCTCATCCACGGCTTGTCCGGCGGGTCAAAAGTTCGCAGCACGGCCGGTTTGGGGGAGAGCGGCCAATCCCACGACGGGCGCGGAGCGCTGGCATGGGGCGCGGATGCCGCTGGCAGCAAGAGGAC
This sequence comes from Pseudarthrobacter sp. TAF60_1, assembly GCF_052113505.1. Lineage (NCBI taxonomy): Bacteria > Bacillati > Actinomycetota > Actinomycetes > Micrococcales > Micrococcaceae > Pseudarthrobacter > Pseudarthrobacter sp. TAF60_1. Next base: position 110,110 of record NZ_JBFRDI010000009.1, on the reverse strand, counting down.
CGCTGCGAGCGTAAGAAAGACTTTCATCCGGCCAGTCTTCCGCGCCGCATTGGGCGCCGGCAGTGCCCAGTGCTGCCATGTGGAAAACGCCCGCCGACGGTGCAGATGCTGTCCGGCAGATATCGGCGCCTGTAGTACACTTGGTGGAGCAGTTTGCTGTGCCCTCAACGTATTTGCGTCGGCACGCCTCATTCAGGAATGCGGGGGAACAGCAGCTGACTACGCGCATCCAGACCTCCAATTTTGAAGCCCCGGCTTTGGTTGAGGAGGATTGTGCCTCTTGCGGTCAGGACCTGGTCCTGATGAGAGTCGCAATGGATGCCAGGAGCACGGCCCGCCTTGGGCCACGCTAATCAACCGTCAACTATTGGCAGGGTAAGAGGGCCGCGAGGCTTTCTCATGAATGACCTGCCGGAAGGAGCGTCGGCATGCCCGTCGTAACTATGCGCCAGCTGCTTGACAGCGGCGTCCACTTTGGACACCAGACCCGCCGTTGGAACCCGAAGATGAAGCGATTCATCTTCACGGAGCGCAACGGCATCTACATCATCGACCTTCAGCAGTCGCTGTCCTACATCGACCGCGCCTACGAGTTCGTCAAGGCCACCGTTGCACACGGCGGCACCGTTCTCTTCGTCGGTACCAAGAAGCAGGCCCAGGAAGCAATTGCTGAGCAGGCAACCCGCGTTGGCCAGCCCTACGTCAACCAGCGCTGGCTCGGCGGTATGCTGACCAACTTCCAGACCGTTTCCAAGCGCATCCAGCGCATGAAGGAACTGGAAGAGATCGACTTCGACGACGTCGCCGGTTCCGCATACACCAAAAAGGAACTGCTGCTCCTTCGCCGTGAACTCACCAAGCTGGAGACCAACCTCGGCGGTATCCGCAACCTGACCAAGGCACCGTCCGTGCTCTGGATCGTGGACACCAAGAAGGAACACCTGGCTGTTGACGAAGCCAAGAAGCTGAACATCCCGGTGGTGGCCATTCTGGACACTAACTGCGATCCTGACGAAGTCGACTTCCCGATCCCGGGCAACGACGACGCCATCCGCTCCGTGAACCTGCTGACCCGCGTTGTCGCGGACGCCGTTGCTGAGGGCCTCATCGCCCGCAACCAGCGTGCAACCGGCACCACCGAAGCTCCGGAAGAGCCGCTGGCTGAATGGGAGCGCGAGCTCCTCGAAGGCAGCAAGACTGAAGAAGCTCCCGCTGCTGCTGCTCCGGCAGAAGAAGCAGCCGCTGCTCCGGCCGCTGAGGAAGCCCCGGCCGCTGCCGAGGCTCCGGCCGCCGACGCGGACAAGTAACACAAGTAAATCCGGATTTTCCGGTGCTGTCCGCAGCGCCGGATCACTGACAGGATGGCGGCTCACCCGGTGAGCCGCTGTCCTGTCGGTCCGTACACCACATAAATTTTCTAGACAGAGGGGTTCACATGGCGAACTACACTGCTGCTGATATCAAGGCACTGCGCGAGCGCACCGGCGCCGGCATGATGGATGTCAAGAAGGCTCTCGACGAAGCCAACGGTGACGCCGAGAAGGCCATCGAGATCATCCGCATCAAGGGCCTCAAGGGCGCTACGAAGCGCGAAGGCCGCTCCACCGCTGAAGGCCTGGTGGCCGCCAAGGTCAGCAACGGCGTCGGCGTCATGATCGAGGTCAACTGCGAGACCGACTTCGTTGCCAAGGCTGACAAGTTCATCCAGCTGGCAGACAAGGTCCTGGCCGTGGCTGTGGAGTCCGGCGCTGCCGACCTCGACACCCTCCTGGCCACCGAAGTTGACGGCAAGCCGCTGTCCGAGGTTGTCGTCGAAGAGGGCGCCATCCTGGGTGAAAAGGTTGTTGTCCGCCGGATCTCCCGCATCGAGGGTGGCACTGTTGACGCCTACCTGCACAAGACCTCCAAGGATCTCCCGGCTCAGGTCGGCGTCCTGTTCGCCGTCGACGGTGAAGGCGAAGCCGCTGCCACCGCCGCACACGACGTTGCAGTCCACATCGCAGCGATGTCCCCGAACTACCTGACCCGCGAAGACGTTCCGTCCGGGCTGGTTGAGTCTGAGCGTCGCATCGCCGAAGAGACTGCCAAGGCTGAAGGCAAGCCCGAGGCAGCTATGACCAAGATTGTGGAAGGCCGCGTCACGGGCTTCTACAAGGGTGAGGTCCTGGTTGACCAGGCATTTGCCAAGGACGCCAAGAAGTCTGTGGCGCAGGTCCTCGAAGAGGCCGGCGTCAAGGGCACGTCCTTCGCACGCTTCCGCGTCGGCTCCTAGTCGAATCCGCAAAGGGGTGGCCACTTCGGTGGCCGCCCCTTTTGCATGCGCCGGGGCCATGACCGGATGAGACCTTTGGCCGCCCGGCACGATAACCTTTTGCAGAGTTCAACAACGGGAAGGCACCCATGGAAGCCGTCAATACTTCAAGCCAGCCGGAAAAGAACCGGCGCCGCGTCCTCCTGAAGCTCTCAGGTGAGGTCTTCGGCGGCGGAAAGCTGGGCGTTGATCCTGACACTGTCCGCGGTGTGGCCAAGCAGATCGCCGCAGCAGTTCCCGACGTCGAAGTTGCCATCGTGGTGGGTGGCGGCAACTTCTTCCGCGGGGCCGAACTGTCCCAAAGCGGCATGGACCGCTCGCGCGCTGACTACATGGGCATGCTAGGCACGGTGATGAACTGCCTGGCCCTTCAGGACTTCCTGGAGCAGGCCGGCGTCGAAACCAGGGTCCAGAGCGCCATCACCATGGGCCAGGTCGCCGAGGCGTACATTCCGCGCCGCGCCATCCGCCACATGGAAAAGGGCCGCGTTGTCATCTTCGGCGCCGGGGCCGGGCTGCCGTATTTCTCCACCGACACAGTCGCTGCCCAGCGGGCCCTGGAAGTCCATGCCGACGTCGTCCTGATGGCTAAGAGCGGCGTGGACGCTGTTTACACGGCCGATCCGAAAAAGGATCCAGAGGCGGAGCGTCTGGACACCTTAAGCTACGACGATGCCCTGCGCCGCGACATCCGCGTCATGGATCAAACCGCGATGACCATGTGCAAGGACAACAACCTGTCCATGGTGGTCTTCGGGATGGAAGGTGAGGGTAACGTCACCCGCGCCATCCGGGGCGAAAAGCTGGGTACCCTGGTGACCCCCTAGCTACGGCTAGGATGATTTCAGCACGGTTCCACACCGCTGGCAGGACCAGCGATGGAACCAGGGACACTGAACCAAGATTGTGCAGCCGGTATGCGTACTGCACTGATTTCTGAGGAGAGACCGTGATCGAAGAAACCTTGCTCGAAGCCGAAGAGAAGATGGACAAGGCTGTCGAGGTAGCCAAGGAAGACTTCGCCTCGATCCGCACCGGTCGGGCAAATCCCGGGCTCTACAACAAGGTGCTGGTGGACTACTACGGCTCACCCACCCCGCTGCAGCAGCTCGCGTCCTTCGCCATCCCGGACGCACGCACCATCCTCATCACGCCGTTCGACAAGACAGCCCTGCGCGATATCGAACGCGCCCTGAGCGACTCCGAAGTGGGAGCCAACCCCTCCAACGACGGCAACGTCATCAGGATCACCATCCCTGACCTGACCCAGGAGCGCCGCAAGGAGTACGTGAAGATCGTCAAGACCAAGGGCGAGGACGCGAAGATCTCCATCCGCAACATCCGCCGTAAGGCGAAGGAAACGCTGGATAAACTCGTCAAGGACGGCGAAGCCGGCGAAGACGAAGGCAGCCGGGCCGAGAAGGAACTGGATGCCTTGACCAAGTCGCACGTCGACGGCATCGATGAGCTGCTCAAACGCAAGGAAGCAGAGCTGCTCGAAGTCTGATGAGCCAGGCAGAGCAGGCCCCCGCACAAAGGGCGCGCACCAGAGGGAAGCAGCCGCGGAGCAACCCGACGCCGAAGGCTGGCCGCAATCTTCCGGCGGCCATTGTGGTGGGGCTGGCCATGCTGATCGGCGTGCTCGGGGGACTGCTTTTCCTTCCGCTTGGTTTCGTTGCCGTCACTACGGGGTTCGCTGTCTTTGGCGTCTGGGAGATTTTCCGTGCCCTTGAGGCCAACGGAACCAGGATGCCCATCGTCCCGGTCATGGTGGGCACCATCGCCATGCCGTTCGCCGCATACTTTGGGGGCCTGGAAAGCCAGCTCTTTGCCATGCTCCTGAGCTGCGTGGCGGTCCTGCTGTGGCGGTCGGTGGAAAGCCCCGCCGGATCGGCGAACAGCATCTTCGCTGGAGTTTTCACGCTCGGCTGGGTGCCGTTCTTCATCAGCTTTGCTGCACTGCCACTGCACGCCGTCGGCGTCGCCACGCCGGTGGGACTCTGGCCCGATGGGATTATTCCTCCGGGAGCCTGGCAGGTGGCCGTCATGCTCCTGCTGGTGGTCTCGAACGACACGTTCGGCTACCTCGTGGGCGCGTCCCTCGGCAAGCATCCCATGGCGCCGAAGATCAGCCCCAAAAAATCCTGGGAAGGGTTTGCCGGATCGATTGGCGGGGCAATGCTGATCGGGATCCTTGCCTGTATCTTCATCCTGGACAAGCCCTGGTGGGTGGGCGTGATCCTGGCCGTAGGCCTCGTTGGCGCGTCCACGGCGGGAGACCTCGCCGAGTCCATGGTCAAGCGGGAACTGGGCATCAAGGACATGAGCAGCATCCTGCCCGGACACGGCGGCGTCATGGACCGGTTGGACTCCATCGTCTTTGCCTCGCCCGTAGCGTTTGTCCTCTTCTCCACGGTCTCGGGTGTCTGACCCAGCCCAGCCACCTGATCACGCACCGACTACCTCGCCGGACCTCGGCGGCACCAATACAATGGTGCCCAACCTGACCCAGCTGAAAAGCAACAAAGGAACAACAGTGGCATTGGATTTTCAACGGAAAATTCCCGCGTCGTTTGAGCGCGTGCGGGGCAACGAGTTTGGTTACAACGCCAAGCAGGTGGACCAGTTCCTGCAGCGGGCCAAGGTGGCGCTGGAGACTCCCAAAGCCGCCATCCATGCTGTCAGCAGCGCCGATGTCCGCGGTGTCTCCTTTGACCCGGTCAAGGGCGGCTACTCCGCCGCCGTCGTGGACGCAGCGTTGGACCGCCTGGAAGACGCCTTCGCGCGCCGCGAACGGGACGAATTGATTGCCGCGAAGGGCGAAGATGCCTGGCTTCGCGAGATCGGCAACCTGTCCGGCATCCTTCGGGGCCGCCTGCACCGGCCTGACGGGGAACGCTTCCGGCGCCCCGCCAAGAAAAAAGCCCGAAGCTACAACATCCTTGATGTGGACAATCTTTGCCATGACCTGATCGGCTACCTCGAGGAAGACAAACCCCTCAGTGTCGACAGCATCCGCCGGGCCGTCTTCCGCCCCGCGGCAGGCCAGGACGGCTACGAGGAAACCCAGGTTGATGCCTTCCTGGACCGCGTCGTGGAACTCATGGCAGCCATCGACTGAACGGGCTGCGGCACTGCCTTCGCGGCACTGCGTACGCGGCTGCATCCGGTACGGGTCGTTTCCCGTACGCGGCTGCATCCGGTACTAGCGGGCCTCCCGGGGTGTTGCCGGGTCCGCTGGAGTGGGGGATACCGGTGTGTAGCTGCGCCAGAACGAGGCATAGGACCTGTAGCCGTGGATCGAGGACCCGGCCAGGAAGGCCAGTCCAGCGAAAGCCGCCAGTACTGCGGCCACGCCAGTACCGGCACCGAGAACAGACGCCAGCAGCCCGGCCAGGATGGCGATCAGCGCGGAGTTCACCGTGTGGATAAAGACCATGCTGCTGCCCGCAACGTGGCTCCACGAACTGCGCGGGCCCAGAAAATAGTACGTCCGCACCGAACCGGGCCTGTCGTCGTGGGGGGAAGCCATGATGAACTTCGCTATGCCGGGGTCCAGTTCCAGGTAGGCCGCCCGGAGCCTGTTCATGGCGAGCACGTACATGACGTCTTCGGCGGCGACGTTGAGCACCCGGACCTGGGTGAGGAGGCCCACCATTAAGTCGGTGAGGAGCACCACTCCGGCCAGCAGGATGAATATATCCGAGAACCTGGTGGCCTGGCCCACCAACGCAAGGCTCACCAGGCTCGCGGAGGTTAGGGTCAGGAACATGCTGATGCGGGTGAGGACTTCACCCTGCGTGGTGCTGCGGGACGCAAGCAGGCTCCAGTGTTCGGTGGCGAGCAGTTGCGCCCGGACCGAGGGTGAAACGCTGTCCGGGGCGCCGATGCCTGGACTCGATCCGTCCTGCGGGGACATGCCGCCATTGTCCACCCTCGAGGCACCCTGCGCGAGTGCCGGCCGGCGGACTACTCAGGGCTGCCCCGCCGTTTCCAACCGTTCCGGGCTTCCCCCGTTCCAGGCTTCTACCGTTCGGTGACCAGCGGCCGTTCCGGTGTGTGCAGCCGCGTCATGACCCGTGTCATGGTCTTCGGAATCCGGTCCTTGGTGCCGCGGGAGACGAACACCATCACGGCGAACGCAGCCGGCACGGTCCACGCCGCCGGCTGGGCAAGCCAAAACGGGGTCCCCGCGCCCAGGACGGCCCCGCACACCATGGCGCCGCCACAGAGAACGGCACCGGTCACCATCCCCGCGATCGCGCCGGTGTCCGTGAGGCCCCGCCACCAGATACCCAGCAGGAGCACCGGGCAGACCGTCGAAGCGGTGAAAGCGAACACCAGGCCCACGCTGCCGGCGAGGGCCAGGGAATCGGTAGTCACGGCGAAGCCCAGCGGGACGATGGCGGAAATGACGGCCGCGAGCCGAAACCCGCGGACACCGCCGCCGAGCACGTCCTGGCTGATGACGCCGGCCAGTGAAACCACCAGCCCCGAGGTGGTCGAAAGGAAGGCGGCAAACGCGCCGGCAACCACCAACGCCGAGAGCAGGTCACCGGCAGTACCGCCGATCAACTGCCCTGGCAGGAGCAGTACCAGCGCATCTGCCCGACCCGACTGGGCGAGCTCCGGTGCGAACATCCTGCCAGCCAGCCCATAGGCGGTCGGAAAGAGGTAGAACACGGAAAGCAGGCCGAGCACGATCAGGGTGGTTCGCCGCGCCGAGCTGCCGTCCGGGTTCGTATAGAACCGCACCAGGACGTGGGGGAGCCCCAGGGTGCCGAACAGCAGGGCCACCAGCAGCGAGACGTTCTGGTAGGCGCCGGCGGGAGCCATCGCGGTGGGGTTCATGGCGGCAGGGGCTACTGCAGCGGTCCCGTTGCCAGCCAGCGTGAAGACAATGAACAGGGCCGGAACGGCTAGGGCAGTGAGCTTCAGCCAATACTGGAACGCCTGGACAAAGGTGATGGAACGCATGCCGCCTGCCACGACTGTCAGGCACACCACGATGACCACCGCCGCTGACCCCACCCAGGGCGGCAGGCCGGTGGTAATCCGGATGGTGAGGGCGGCACCCTGGAGCTGTGGCACGATATACAGCCAGCCCACCACAACCACCACCAGGCTGGTCACCCGGCGCACTGCCCGGGAATCCAGCCTGGCCTCTGTGAAGTCAGGAATGGTGTACGCCCCGGACCGCCGCAGCGGGGCGGCCACAAAAAGCAGCAACATCAGGTATCCGGCGGTGTAGCCGACAGGGAACCACAGCGCATCTGTTCCCGAGAGGAGGATGAGTCCGGCCACCCCCAGGAAGCTGGCCGCGGACAGGTACTCGCCCCCGATGGCCGAAGCGTTCCACCAGGGCCGGACCGTTCGGGAGGCAACATAGAAATCGCCCGTGGTCCGGGAAATCCGCAGCCCGTAGAAGCCGATCACGGCCGTGGCTACTGACACGACAACAAGGGCCACGACACCGACAGCGGGATTCATCGGCCCCTCACTTGTCCCCGGCGAGGTCGCGGTACCGGGTCTCATTCCGGGCGGCCGTGCGGATGAAGAGCCAGGCACTGAGGCCAATGACCGGGTAGATTCCAGCACCCAGCAGCAGCCAGTCGAAGGGGATGCCCCAAATTCGGGTCTCGGCAAGGCCGGGCACCGCCGCCAACAGTACCGGGAACGCCCCCAGAATCAGCATGAAGCCGACGGCCACCACCAGGGCAAGCCGAAGCTGGGATCGGATCAGGGACCGGACGAAAACCTGTCCCACCTCGGATTCCTCGGCTGCTTCCCGTGTTTCGCCGGCCGGGCGCGGTACCGAGCGCGGTGCGGTAACGCGGACGCGTGTCATGCCTGCGGCCGGATGCGGGTGGCTTCCAGCTTTTCCCTGACCGTGGGAAGGTGGCGGCGGCTGATGGGAAGGCTGGCCCCTGCCACAGAGACGCTGGGCTTGTCGGCAGCCAGCTTCATGGACGAGACGTGCTTCAGGGCCACGAGATAGGACCGGTGTGTCCTGATGAAGCCGGCGTCCGCCCATTGCTGCTCCAGGTCGGCCAGCGGCACCCGGATCAGGTAGCTCGCGTCCGCGGTGTGCAGCCGCGCATAGTCTCCTTGCGCCTGGACGTAGGTGACGTCGTCGCGCCGGATCATCCTGGTGGTCCCGCCCTGGTCAACGGTGATCATCTCCGGCACGGCGCCGCCGTCGCGCAGCAGCTCGCTGATCCTGCCTACGGAGCGGGCCAGCCGCTCTGCGCGGATCGGCTTGAGCAGGTAGTCCACGGCGGCCAGTTCGAAGGCCTCCAGGGCGCATTCCTCGTCCGCGGTGACAAACACCACGGCCGGCTTCCTGGTGCTGCGGGCGATGGCGCGCGCAACGTCAAGGCCGGACACCGCGGGCATGTGGATGTCCAGGAAAACAGCGTCCACGGATTCGCTGGCGAGGGCCCGGAGCGCCTCGGAGCCGGAGGAGGCACGGTGAATGGTGCCGATGCGGTCGTCCCTGCCCAGCAGGTAGGCCAGTTCCTCCACGGCGGGTAGCTCGTCGTCGGCGACGAGGACATTAATCATGGTCCTACACTAGCGCCGGAAGCGGCCGGGATGAGGGCGCGGAGTCAGGCGTCGTGGTCGGGCTGGGACTTCGGTACGCGCAGGGTGATCAGGGTTCCTTCACCCGGTGCGGTCTCTATCACCAGGCCGTGCTGGTCCCCGTAGACCTGGCGGAGCCGGGCGTCCACGTTGCGCAAGCCCACGTGGTCCCCGTCCCGGTGTCCTGCGAGCATGGACTGGAGTTCGGCGGGATCCATCCCCACGCCGTCGTCCTCGATGGTCACCTCCGCGAAGGCACCCGCGTCGTTGGCGGTAATGGTGATGTGGCCGGCGCCTTCCTTGGCCTCCAGGCCATGCCGCACGGCGTTTTCGACCAGCGGCTGCAGGCTCAGGAACGGGATGACCGTGCCCAGCACCTCGGGCGCGATGCGCAGGCTGACCTGTACGCGCTCCCCGAACCGGGCCCGCTCCAGCAGGAGGTACCGGTCGATGCAGCGCAGTTCCTCGGCGAGGGTGGTGAAGTCACCGTGCCGCCGGAAGGAATACCTCGTGAAGTCGGCAAACTCCACCACGAGTTCGCGGGCCCGCTCAGGGTCCGTATTGATGAATGAGGCAATGGCGTTGAGGGAGTTGTAGATGAAATGCGGGCTGATCTGGGCCCGCAAAGCCCGCACTTCAGCTTCCATCAGCAATGTCCGGGATGCATCCAGCTCGGCGAGCTCCACCTGGACGGCCACCCAGTCAGCCACCTCGCTGGTGGCACGTACCAGCCCGGCGCCCGCCGAGGGGGCAAACGCCGCCACCGCGCCCACTACCCTCGAGCCGGCACGCACCGGTGCGATGACGGCGGCCAGGGCGCCGGAGGCGGGCTCCACGCCCATCTCCCGGGGCTGGAGCACCGTGGTGCGTCCACCCGTGAGAACGTCGGCAGCCAGGCCCATCAGCAGCGGCTTCAGTTCCTCGGCCGCACCGTCCCAGGCCAGTACGCCCGCCGTGTCCGTGATGGCCAGCGCATCGCAGCCCAGCAGGGCGCGCAGCTGCTTGCCCGCCTTCGCGGCACCTGCCGGATTGAGCCCTGTGCGCAGGTGCTGCCCCGCCCGGGACGCCGCGTGGAGGGTCTTGTAAGTGGCTCGCTCGGCGTCGGTGCCCAGTTCGCGGAAGGACCGCAACAGCTTAATTCCCAGACCAACGACGACGGCGATTGCCATGGCGATCACCGCGACGGCGGCGGCGGTCAGGAGGGGGGAGTCCGGCATGGTGCCAGCGTAGCCTCGGCTGCCGTTAGGCGCAGCATCGTGACCGTTGGGCGACCGTTCCGGCCGCCGCTATGGAATGCAGCCCCTGCGCACGTGCACAGTGATTGCAGTCACATTGGCGGCACCCTGCATGCAGGACTGGCTGGCCGGTGGACCTTGCAACTCTCAATGAGGAGGAACGATGGGTAATGATGCCCCGACTCCGGACGCAGCGGCGTCCGTGGACTTCGAAGAAGTCCAGTCGACGGCGCGGTTCCAGGAACTGCGCAAACGTCACCGCAGCTTTGTATTCCCCATGGCCGTAGTCTTCCTGCTGTGGTACTTCGCGTACGTCCTGCTGGCAGACTACGCAGTCGGCTTTATGTCCACGAAGGTGTGGGGCAATATCAACATCGGCCTGCTCCTTGGCCTCCTGCAGTTTGTGTCCACGTTCGCCATCACCGGCTGGTATGTCAGCTACTCCAACCGGAAACTCGACCCCATCGCTGCGGAGATCCGCCACGAAATCGAAGGCCATGAATTTGATAAAGACGGCAACCGCGTGACCGGAGTGAACAAATGATCGGGATTGCCACGTCAGTTGACGTCAGCCAGCTCAAGGAAACCACGCTCCTCAATATGGGAATTTTCGCCCTGTTTGTTGCCGTCACCATGGTGATCGTGCTGCGGGCCAGCCGGAACAACAAGACAGCCGCGGACTACTACGCGGCGGGCCGTTCCTTCACGGGCTCCCAGAACGGGACCGCGATTGCCGGCGACTACCTGTCCGCAGCCTCATTCCTGGGCATCACCGGCGCCATTGCCGTCAACGGCTATGACGGCTTTATGTACTCCATCGGCTTCCTGGTGGCCTGGCTCGTGGCTCTGCTGCTCGTGGCAGAACTGCTGCGTAACACCGGCAAATTCACCATGGCCGATGTCCTCTCGTTCCGGCTCAAGCAGCGGCCGGTCCGCATCGCGGCCGCCATTTCCACCCTCGCCGTCTGCTTCTTCTACCTGCTCGCGCAGATGGCCGGAGCCGGCAGCCTGATTTCGCTGCTGCTGGGCATCAGCGACTGGGGCGGCCAGGCCCTGGTAATCATCGTGGTGGGCGCCCTGATGATCACGTACGTCCTGATCGGCGGCATGAAGGGCACCACCTGGGTCCAGATCATCAAGGCGATCCTGCTTATCGCGGGCGCAGCGGTGATGACGCTCTGGGTGCTGGCCATCTACGGCTTCAACCTCTCCAGCCTCCTCGGCGCAGCCGTTGAAACCTCCGGAAACCCGGCCGTGCTCAACCCCGGCCTGCAGTACGGCAAGTCGGACACCTCCAAGCTGGACTTCATGTCCCTCGGCCTCGCGCTGGTTCTCGGCACCGCGGCCCTGCCGCACGTGCTGATGCGCTTCTACACGGTTCCTACAGCCAAGGAAGCCCGCAAGTCCGTGGTCTGGTCCATCTGGCTGATCGGCATCTTCTACCTGTTCACCCTGGTCCTGGGCTACGGAGCCGCGGCGCTGGTGGGTGCCGACACGATCAAGGGCGCCCCGGGCGGGGTCAACTCGGCAGCTCCGCTGCTCGCCTTCCACCTGGGCGGTCCGCTGCTGCTGGGCTTCATCTCGGCTGTGGCCTTCGCGACCATCCTCGCCGTTGTTGCCGGCCTCACGATCACCGCTGCCGCGTCGTTCGCACACGACATCTACGCCAACGTGATCTCCAAGGGCAAGGCCGACGCCGACACCGAGGTTAAGGTGGCGCGGCGCACCGTGGTTGTCATCGGCATCCTCGCCATCCTGGGCGGCATCCTCGCCAACGGCCAGAATGTGGCTTTCCTGGTGGCGCTTGCCTTCGCCGTGGCGGCATCGGCCAACCTGCCCACCATCGTGTACTCCCTGTTCTGGCGGCGGTTCACCACCCAGGGTGCGGTGTGGAGCATGTACGGCGGTTTGGGCTCGGCCATCCTCCTGATCATCTTCTCGCCCGTCGTGTCCGGCGGACCGACGTCGATGATCAAGGACGCCCACTTCGCCCTCTTCCCGCTCAGCAACCCCGGCATCGTGTCCATCCCGCTGGCATTCCTGCTCGGCTGGCTCGGCACCGTGCTGGACAAGAAGCGCGAAGACTCCACCAAGCAGGCCGAAATGGAAGTGCGGTCCCTCACCGGAGTCGGTGCGGAGAAGGCCGTGGACCACTAACACCAAGGCAAGCGAACGACGGCGGCCCGGAAGCCGCCGTCGTCCGTTTGAAAAAGCCCGCAGCCCCTTCCGGGGCTGCGGGCTTTCCTGTGCCTGGAGCCTTATGCCTTGGGCTTGATCTTGATGTTGATGATCTTGAGTTCGTCGGTGCCCTCGAAGCGGTAGACCATGTCGATGTTCTTCCCGTCATTGCACGCGATTAGCCCCACCACATCGGCTGACTTCGTGCCGTTCTCCGTGCGGGCCTTGACGTCGTTGTAGGTGGGCTTGCAGGAGTCGTCCATCTCCAGCGTCTTGATGCCCGCAATGAACGTTTCCTTGGAGACCTGCTTCTGGAGGGCAGGGTCCAGATACTTGTCGTAGGCTGTGGATGTGTCGCCGGCGATCACGAGTTTGGTGAAGTCGTCCGCGAGGCTCCTCGCATGGTTGGTGGGTCCGGCAACAACATTGGCCAGGATCACCACACCGAGGATGACCAGCAGCAGGACGCCGCCCACCACTCCCAGGATGGTCCACAACCGCCGGCGGCCACGCGCCGGGGGCCGCTGACCGGGAAGCCCGAACGGTCCGTCGGCGGATGCTTGCCCGGGAGTGCCGTAGGGTCCGGGGGCGCCGTACTGTCCTGCTGCCGCGTACTGCCCGGCTGCTGCGTACTGTCCCGGCGCCGGATATTGACCAGGGGCGCCAGGCTGTTCCGAGGTGCCAGGCTGACCGGCCACCGGCTGTTGCGGAGGCTGTTGGGGCCAAGGCGCCTGCTGGTGCGGTTCCTGAGGGTTGCTCACATCGAGCCTTTCCGGCAACGCGGTGGCACTGCCTTTTACTGGGGGCCGCTGGGCGGTACCCACGGATCTACCTGTGAACAGCCTATAGCCCCGTCCGCGGCGCGGGCGTCGGCCAAGTATCGCGGAAACACAATTTTGGATCGGGTTTCGGGCGCGCTAGCTGTCCTGGTCGCTGCCGGATCCCCGGTCCAGCAGTGGCTGGATGCGGAAGGGAATGAGTTCGCCCATGGCCAGGGCAGTGTCGGTGCGGTCTACGCCGTCGCATGCCAGGATCTTTCCGTTGATCCGGAAGAGGTCTTCGGCGTCAAGGGCCACCACACGGAGGAGAAGGTCGGCTGAGCCGGTCAGCCCATATCCTTCGAGTATTTCCGGGATGCCGGCCAGGTCGTGTGCCAGCTGCCCCAGCTTCTGCTGCTGGACGTGGACCGAGATGAAGGCCATCAGGGGGTAGCCCAGCGAGACCGGGTTGATCCGGCGTTCGAAGGACAGGAAGGCGTGTTTTTTCTCCAGTTGGGCCATACGCGCCTGGACGGTGTTCCGGGACAGCCCCAGTTTCTGGGCCAGCGCCACCACCGTGCGCCGCGGATCACCGGCCAAGGCCGAGAGCAGCCGGGTATCGGTGCCATCCAAAGGGTGCATAGTGCGCAACATTAGCACGGTGAGGCTCGCCTCCACAGGGCATTATGCTCAGTATTTTCAACGGTAGTTGTACCCATTGAGCATTGTGAGTAGGGTCACAATTATCCGGGGCAACGGCGCCCGGGCGGCCGGCGGCAGGCGGGATCACAAGTCTCCAAGCTCCGGTCAAACAACGTGAGAAGGTTGCGTGCCATCGTGTCTACAGACGAAACGGGCCAGGGCGGGACAATGGCGGCGGGTGCTCCCGCCGGCAAGACAGCAAACCATGGGGAATCCGGCAGGAACCTGATTCAACTGATCACTCCGCAGGGGGAGCGCGTCAGCCACCCGGAATTCGATCCCTGGGTCAAAGACATCGGGGATGAACAGCTGTGCTCCCTCTTTGAAGACCTGACGGTCATCCGGCGTATTGACGTCGAGGCAACGGCGCTCCAGCGCCAGGGGGAGCTCGGTCTTTGGCCGCCGTTGCTGGGCCAGGAAGCTGCGCAGGTGGGGTCGGCCAGGGCCCTGCGGCAGGACGATTTCATCTTCTCCAGCTACCGGGAAAACGGTGTGGCCTACTGCCGCGGTGTGGGCCTGACGGACATTTTGCGGGTTTGGCGCGGAAACGCCGCCTGCGGCTGGGATCCCTACACCGTCAACATGGCCACACCCCAGATCATCATCGGTGCACAGACCCTGCATGCCACCGGGTACGCCATGGGGATCCAGAACGACGGCGCCGACTCGGTGGCGGTAACCTACTTCGGCGACGGTGCCACGAGTGAAGGCGACGTCAATGAGGCCATGGTCTTTGCCGCCAGCTTCCAGGTGCCGGTGGTCTTCTTCTGTTCCAACAACCACTGGGCCATCTCGGAACCGGTGCGGCTGCAGTCCCACCTGCAGCTCGCCGACAGGGCTGCCGGATTTGGAATACCGAGCCTCCGGGTGGACGGCAACGACGTCCTGGCCGTAATGGCGGCCACACGGGTGGCCGTGGACCGTGCCCGCCATGGCGGCGGACCCACGTTTATCGAAGCCGTTACCTACCGCATGGGGCCGCACACCACCGCAGATGATCCCACCCGCTACCGCGACGCCAACGAACTCGAAGACTGGGCCGCCAAGGACCCCATCGAGCGGGTCAAAGTCCTCCTGGACCGGAAGGGCCTGCTCACGGACCAGTTCCAGCAGCATGTCAGGGACAAAGCGGATGAAGTGGCCCGCGAACTGCGTGCAGGCTGCATCGGCATGCCCGAACCGGAGCCGCTCGACGTCTTCAAGCACGTGTACAGCTCACCCAACTCATGGCTTGACCGGCAGCAGGACCACTATGCCCGTTACCTTGCTTCTTTCGGCGACCCCGCAGAAGCCACTTCACAGGAAGGTGCACGCTGATGACCCAGATGACCTTTGCCCGTGCCATCAATTCCGGCCTGCGCAAATCACTCGAAAACGATCCCAAGGTGGTCCTCATGGGCGAGGACATTGGCACCCTCGGCGGTGTCTTCCGCGTGACGGACGGTCTGCAGAAGGACTTCGGCACTCATCGCGTAGTGGACACGCCGCTGGCTGAATCCGCCATCGTAGGTACCGCCGTCGGCCTCGCCTACCGCGGCTACCGGCCAGTCGTGGAAATCCAGTTCGACGGTTTCATCTATCCCGCCTTCGACCAGATCGTCAGCCAGGTAGCCAAGATGCACTACCGCACCATGGGTGCGGTGAAGATGCCCATCACCATCCGCGTCCCCTTTGGCGGCGGCATCGGATCGCCCGAACATCACTCCGAGTCGCCCGAGGCGTACTTCACCCACACGTCCGGGCTCAGGGTGGTAACGGTCTCGAATCCGCAGGACGCCTACACCGTGATTCAGCAGGCCATCCGGTCTGACGACCCAGTCCTGTTCTTCGAACCCAAGCGCCGCTACCACGACAAAGGCGAAGTGGATGAGGGCCTGGACCTGCCGAATGCGCTGCCGATGGATTCTGCTCGGGTGCTGACCGAAGGCACCGATGTGACGCTTGTGGCGTACGGACCGCTGGTGAAGACTGCCCGGGATGCCGCCACCGCGGCCGCCGACGAAGGGATCTCCATCGAGGTCATCGACCTGCGCTCGCTGGCGCCGGCGGATTACGCCACCGTGGAAGCGTCCGTGCGAAAGACGGGCCGGCTGGTGATCACCCATGAGGCCGGCCAGTCCGGAGGCGTTGGAGCAGAGGTAGCCGCCAGCATCACCGAACGGTGCTTCTATCATCTTGAAGCAGCACCTGTCCGCGTCACCGGGTTCGATGTTCCCTACCCGTACTCCAAGGTGGAAATGCATCACCTGCCCGGACTGGACAGGATCCTGGACGGCGTGGACCGTGCCCTGGGGCGGCCGAACTCACTCAGCGGGCTGGAAGGATGAGCGCCACCATGATCAAGGAATTCAGGCTCCCGGACCTGGGCGAAGGCCTCACGGAGTCCGAAATCGTCAGCTGGAAAGTCGGCGTGGGGGACACCGTGAGCCTGAACCAGGTGATTGCCGAGGTTGAAACGGCCAAGGCCGTGGTGGAGTTGCCGTCTCCTTTTGCCGGCGTCATCACGGCGCTACACGAGCAGCCGGGCACTGTGGTGGAAGTCGGTAAGCCGATCGTCTCGTTTGAAGTACCGGACGACGCCGGCGCGTCACCTGCCGTGGCCACCCCGGCCGAGGCGGAGACCCCCAAGCGGCAACCCAACCTCGTGGGGTACGGCGCCGTCGTCGAAAGTTCGGGCCGTCCGGCGCGCCGGCAGCGCAACTTCGCTGCCCCGCCGGTTGAGCCTGGCCAAACTAAACCTGTTGGTGCCCCGGTGGTTGAGCCGGCCGAAACCCAGTCCTTTGAACGGCCGCGCTCCACGCCGCCTGTACGGAAGCTGGCCAAGGACCTGGGTGTCGAGCTGGCCGCTGTCCCGGGCACCGGAGTCCATGGCCTGATCACGCGGGACGACGTCCGGAACTTCGTTGGCGGTGGTGATGTTCCGGTGGCGGCGCGTCATCTGTCGGCCGTGGCCGACGCCGCTGCCCCGTCTGACCGGGCCGCTGGGCAGGGCGGGCGGGAAGTCCGCACTCCCATCAAGGGTGTCCGGAAGTTCACGGCAGCCGCGATGGTGGCAAGCGCGTTCACCGCCCCGCATGCCACGGAGTTCCTCACGGTGGATGTCACTCCCACCATGGACTTGCTCGCCAAGCTGAAAACAAGCCGGGCTTTTGCGGACCACAAGCTGACTCCGCTGACCCTGGTGGCCAAGGCAGTGCTGGTCGCGCTCCGGCGGAACCCGTCGCTGAACTCGCGCTGGGACGAGGCCAACCAGGAAATTGTGCAGTTCAATTACGTGAACCTCGGCATTGCCGCAGCGACGCCCCGGGGGCTCACCGTTCCGAACATCAAGGACGCGGACACCCTGTCGCTGCTGGAACTTTCCGAAGCCCTCACGGATCTGACGGAAACAGCCCGGGCCGGCAAGACCGCTCCGGCCGAGCTGGCTGACGGGACCATCTCCATCACCAACATCGGCGTCTTTGGGATCGACGCCGGCACCCCCATCCTGAACCCGGGCGAGGCGGCCATCCTGGCCGTGGGCGCGGTCCGGAAGATGCCGTGGGAATTCCAGGACGAAGTGGCTCTGCGCCAAGTCATGACGTTGAGCCTGTCCTTCGACCACCGCTTGGTGGACGGAGAGCAGGGCTCGCGGTTCCTTGCCGACGTCGGCGCCATCCTGGCGGACCCGGGCATGGTGCTGACGATGGTCTAGACAAAGCAACGCGGGGTCACTTCGCGCCCAATAAACAGCCCCGGATGGGCATCAAGTGACCCCGCCTTGCTCTTTGGGACGGCGTGTGGGGACGGCGTGCCATGGGAAGCCCGTCAGGGGGAAGCGCGGGTGAGGTCCGCCGTCAGCGCCGCCAGCGCCATGCTCTCCAGCAGCGGACGGGCAGTCCGGGCAGCCACCTTGCGGCCATGGCTGCGCACCGAGTGCGGAGTCGAGTTGATCAGTCCGAAGGTGGCATGCGCCCGCATTCGCAGTTCGGCAGCGTCAACGCGGGGGTGGAGCTGGGCGAGGACTTCCACCCAGACTTCCACGTAGCTCCGCTGCAGGGCCCTGACCTCCGACTGGTCCTCGGGCGAGAGATTGCTGAAGTCCCTGTCCTGGACGCGGATCACATCCGGCTTGCCCAGGGCAAAATCCACCTGGAACCTGACTAGCCGACGAAGTGCCTCCAGGGGATCACTCGTGTCTGCAGCCACGCGGCGGCCACCTTCCAGAAGTTCCCGGCTTACCGTCAGCAGCAGGTCAGCCAAAACCGCCTGCTTGCCAGGGAAATGGCGATACACCGCCGGGCCGCTGACGCCGGCGGCCGCTCCCAGGTCCTCAAGGGACACGCGGTTGAAGCCGTCTGCCGCAAAGAGCATTGCGGCAGCATTCAGCAAGGCCTGGCGCCGAATCTCCTTGGCGTGGCTGCGCTGGGTCCCGGGGACAGGTGCGGAATCCGCTGCATCGGGCCGGTCTTGGGGCGCCGGTTTCGATGGCTGCGCAGGTCGGCTGACGGGCACGTTTCCTCCTCGGACCTGCAGATTTTAGCAGCGCATCCATGTGTTGGACATCACAGTTAATAAAGACTAACCTAAATCTCAGTTACAGAATACTAACCGAGTTCGTGCTCGCGGCTCCGCAGGGGGACTTCCAGCAGCAGCTCTCACAGAACGGATCGGACTGCGTCGATGGAGACCCTCACCAGCCGGCTTGACGCCGCAAGTGATGCGTTTGCGGCCAACAGGACAGCGCAGCTCACCCTTGCCGGTGAACTGCGCGCCAGGCTGGCCGAAGTCGCCCTGGGTGGCCCGGCGCAGTCCCGGGAGCGGCACGTGGCCCGCGGAAAGCTCCTGCCCCGCGAACGCATCGACCGGCTGCTTGACGATGGCAGCCCCTTCCTGGAAATTGCTCCGCTCGCTGCCAATGGCATGTATAACGATGAATCGCCGGGCGCGGGGGTCATCGCCGGCATCGGGTTGGTGCATGGCCGGCACGTGCTGGTGATTTCCAACGACGCCACCGTCAAGGGCGGCACGTATTACCCGATGACCGTCAAGAAGCACCTCCGCGCGCAGGAAGTCGCACTGGAGAACAGGCTGCC
The DNA here is from genome assembly GCF_052113505.1 of Pseudarthrobacter sp. TAF60_1. NCBI lineage: Bacteria > Bacillati > Actinomycetota > Actinomycetes > Micrococcales > Micrococcaceae > Pseudarthrobacter > Pseudarthrobacter sp. TAF60_1. The sequence goes on along the minus strand of NZ_JBFRDI010000009.1, from coordinate 91,269 downwards.
ATGTATCTACCTCGTGGACTCCGGGGGAGCCTTCCTGCCCAAGCAGGACGAGGTGTTCCCGGACAAGGACCATTTCGGCCGGATCTTCTATAACCAGGCCAGGCTCTCCGCGGCGAAGATCCCGCAGATTGCCTCCGTCATGGGTTCCTGCACTGCCGGCGGCGCCTACGTACCGGCCATGAGCGACGAGACGGTCATAGTCCGGAACCAGGGCACTATCTTCCTGGGTGGCCCGCCGCTGGTGAAGGCCGCCATCGGCGAGATTGTTACCGCGGAGGAACTCGGCGGCGGCGACGTGCACTCGCGGATTTCCGGGGTCACGGACCACCTCGCGGAGAACGATGAACACGCCCTGCAGATCATCCGCGACATCGTGGCGACGCTCCCCAGGCCGGCTGCCCCCGTGTGGCAGGTGGACGACGTCGTCGAGCCTGTAGCGGATCCAGGCGAGCTCTATGGTGCGGTGCCTACGGATGTCAACGCGCAGTATGACGTGCGTGAGGTGATTGCCAGGCTGGTGGACGGCAGCAAGTTCCACGAGTTCAAGCGGGAGTACGGCACCACGCTGGTCACCGGCTTCGCCAGGCTCCACGGCCACCCGGTGGGGATCGTGGCCAACAACGGCGTCCTGTTCAGCGAATCCTCGCTCAAGGGGGCGCACTTCATCGAACTGTGCGACCAGCGCGGCATCCCGTTGATCTTCCTGCAGAACATCTCCGGGTTCATGGTGGGCAAGGATTCCGAACAGGGCGGCATCGCGAAGAACGGGGCCAAAATGGTCACCGCGGTGGCCACGGCCCGCGTGCCCAAGCTGACCGTGGTGATTGGCGGGTCCTTCGGGGCAGGCAATTACTCCATGTGCGGCCGGGCCTACTCGCCGCGTTTCCTCTGGATGTGGCCGGCGTCCAGGATCTCGGTGATGGGCGGAAACCAGGCCTCCAGCGTCCTGGCCACTGTTAAACGGGACCAGTACGAGGCCCGGGGTGAGGAGTGGTCAGCCGCTGACGAGGAAACTTTCAAAGCACCGATCAGGCAGCAGTATGAGGACCAGGGCAGCCCGTACTACTCCACCGCCCGTCTCTGGGACGACGGCGTGATCGATCCCGCGGACACCCGCACCGTCCTGGGACTGGCGCTCGACGTCGTCTCCCGCACCCCGCTGCCGGAGACTTCCTTCGGCCTCTTCCGGATGTGAGCGACCAATGACCGAAGCACCCCCGCGGGACAAGGCAACACAGATGCCACCGCTGTTCAGCACCGTCCTCGTGGCCAACCGCGGGGAGATCGCCTGCCGCGTGATCCGCACCCTTCGCGCCCTCGGCATCCGTTCGGTGGCTGTCTACAGCGATGCCGACGCCGGCGCCCGGCACGTGCGTGAAGCCGACGCTGCCGTGCGCATCGGCCCGGCCGCCGCCGCGGAGAGTTACCTGAAAATCGAGGCCATCATCCAGGCTTGCCGCGATACCGGCGCGGACGCCGTCCACCCCGGCTACGGCTTCCTGAGTGAGAACGTGGATTTTGCCCGCGCCCTGGAAAAGGCCGGCATCACCTTCATCGGCCCCGGCGTGGAGTCCCTGAATGTGATGGGTGACAAGATCCGGTCCAAGAACCACGTGGCGGGCTACGGCGTTCCCGTGGTGCCGGGCATTGCCGAGCCGGGCATGACGGACGCGCAGCTAATGGCGGCCGCGGATGGCGTCGGCTTCCCGCTGCTGATCAAACCCTCCGCCGGCGGCGGGGGGAAGGGCATGCACATCGTGGAACGCCGCGAGGACCTCGAGGCCACGCTGGCCACTGCCCGCCGGGTTGCCGCCAGTGCCTTCGGTGACGACACCCTTTTCCTGGAACGGCTGGTGCATACGCCGCGGCACATCGAGGTCCAGGTCCTCGCCGACAACCACGGAAACGTCATCCACCTGGGAGAGCGCGAGTGCTCACTGCAGCGCCGCCACCAGAAGGTGATCGAGGAAGCCCCGTCGCCGCTGCTCGATGGGCTGAACGACGACGGTGCCACCCGGGCGCGGATCGGCGAAGCTGCCTGCCAGGCGGCGCGCAGCGTCCACTACAGCGGGGCTGGCACCGTGGAATTCCTGGTCTCGGACGAGGCCCCGGACGAGTTCTTCTTTATGGAGATGAACACCCGCCTGCAGGTTGAGCACCCCGTCACCGAAATGGTTACGGGCATTGACCTGGTCGAATGGCAGGTGCGGATCGCCGCCGGCGAGGAACTCACCGTCCGCCAGTCCGACGTCGAACTTAACGGGCACGCCGTCGAGGCCCGCGTCTATGCGGAAATCCCGGAACGCAACTTCCTGCCGTCGGCCGGCGAAGTTGTGCTGCTGGACGAGCGGGGCGCAATCTTCACTGCCATGGACGGCCTTGATCCCTTCACCCCGGCGTCCGCCGATCCGGACATCCGCATTGATTCCTCGCTAGTTGAGGGTCTCGAAATTTCCAGTGACTACGACCCCATGGTGTCCAAGGTGGTTGCCTGGGGCCGGGACCGTGGTGCGGCGCTGGACAAGCTGGACACGGCACTTTCGCGCTACACGGCGCTGGGCATCGATACCAACGTCGAATACCTGCGTTTGCTGATCAACGACGCCGACGTCCGCGCCGGCCGGCTGGACACCGGCCTGATCGAGCGCAAAATGCGGGACTTCACCTTCCGGCGCCTCGGCGATGCCGAGCTCATCGCCGCGGCCCTGCAGTTCTGGGTTTTGGCTGAAGGGCCGTCCACTGTGGGTTCCCCCTGGGACGCCACTCGGGGATGGCGTCTCGGCACGCCGGCGCCCTGGCGGATGAGCTTCGGCGTTCCCGGCGGCGGGATTGCCACCGTGGCCCTCACCTGGCTGAGCAACCTTGATCTGGGCCACGCGCTTGCCAGCGTCAATGACGGTCCCGTCCGCAACGTCATTGTGATCGGCTTGTCCAGTGACAACGTCTACCTGGAAATCGACGGTGCGGAAGTCCGGTACGCGCTGGGCAGTTCCTGGGAGGACCACGCGCCCAAGGGCAATTCGCAGACCGTCTACGTGGGCAACGGCGGGTGGTCCTGCCGGCTGGAAGTACTGACCCGGGAATCACGGCTTGCCCGCGTAGTTGCCGCCATCGAGCGCGAGGAAGGTGTTGCCGACCCGGAGGTCCGTTCGCCCATGCCGGGAACGGTGGTATCCGTCGCCGTCAGCAACGGTCAGACCGTGGAGGCCGGCCAGGTGCTCCTCTCCGTGGAAGCCATGAAAATGGAGCATCAACTGGTGGCCGAGGTGGCCGGCACCGTGCACACCACCGTCAAGGCCGGCGACCTGGTGAAGGCGGACCAGGTGCTGGCCACCATCCACGCGGCGGACGCGGGTTCACTCGCGGACTCCGTGACCAACCCACTCAATGACCCAGACAACACAGGCGAGGGAGCCTAGCCATGCCGGATTTTGAACTCAGCGAGGAATACCAGGACCTCAGCGACACCGTCCGCGACTTCGCGGACAACGTGGTGGCGCCGGTCTCGGCCAAGCACGATGAGGAACACAGCTTCCCCTATGAAATCGTGAAGCAGATGGCGGACATGGGCCTGTTCGGGCTGCCGTTCCCGGAAGAATACGGCGGCATGGGCGGTGACTACTTTGCCCTCGCCCTCGCTCTTGAACAGTTGGGCCGCGTGGACCAGTCCGTGGCCATCACGCTGGAAGCCGGAGTCTCGCTGGGCGCCATGCCCGTCTACCGCTTCGGAACCGAAGCGCAGAAAGAGGAGTGGCTGCCCATGCTGGCCTCGGGCCAGGCGCTCGCGGGCTTCGGCCTCACCGAGCCGGAAGCCGGTTCGGACGCGGGCGGCACCAAGACCCACGCCCGGCGTGAGAGCGTCGGGGACAAGACCAGCTGGGTGATTAATGGCAACAAGGAATTCATTACGAACTCGGGCACGGACATCACCCGCCTGGTCACCGTCACCGCAGTCACCGGCCAGACGGAGCGTAAGGACGGCAGCGTTAAAAAAGAGATCTCGACCATCCTGGTGCCCACCGACACCGCGGGTTTCAAAGCCGAAAAGGCGTATAACAAAGTGGGCTGGAACGCCTCGGACACGCATCCGCTCACGCTCAAGGATGTCCGCGTGCCGGAGGAGAACCTGCTCGGTGAGGAAGGCCGCGGTTACGCGAACTTCCTGTCCATCCTGGACGAGGGCCGGATCGCCATCGCCGCGTTGGGGACGGGAGCGGCCCAGGGCTGCGTGGACCTGTCCGTGAAATACGCGAAGGAACGAAGCGCGTTCGGGCAAAACATCGGCAAGCACCAGGCCGTCGCGTTCAAGATCGCCCGCATGCATGCCCGGGCCCACACCGCCCGGCTGGCGTACTACGACGCCGCGGCCAGAATGCTGGCCGGCAAGCCGTTCAAGACGCAGGCGGCCATCGCTAAGATGGTCGCAGGTGAGGCAGCCATGGACAACGCGCGGGACGCCACCCAGGTGTTCGGCGGCTATGGCTTCATCAACGAATTCACCGTGGCACGCCACTACCGCGACTCCAAAATCCTGGAGGTGGGGGAGGGCACCACGGAGGTCCAGCTGATGCTGATAGCCCGCGAACTCGGACTGTAACAAGCCAGCTGGTTCGGGAACGCCACCCGGTGGTCGAGCCTGTCCAGACCCTTGAAAGGACCAACGATGATCAACAAGGTTGTTGCCAGCGCCGAGGAAGCCGTAGCTGACATCCCTGATGGCGCCTCGCTCGCGGTTGGCGGCTTTGGCCTGTGCGGGATCCCCGTGGCCCTGATTGATGCCCTGCACCGGAGTGGAACCAAAGACCTGGAGACCGTGAGCAACAACTGCGGCGTGGACGACTGGGGACTCGGTGTTCTGCTGCATGACGGCAGGATCCGCCGGACTGTCAGTTCCTATGTTGGCGAAAACAAGGAGTTCGCACGCCAATATCTTTCCGGCGAGTTGGAAGTGGTGCTGACCCCGCAGGGCACCCTGGCCGAGAAGCTCCGCGCCGGCGGCGCCGGCATCCCGGCCTTCTACACAAAAGCGGGCGTGGGCACCCAGGTGTCTGAGGGCGGCCTTCCGCAAAAGTACGACGCCGACGGCGGAGTTGCGATCGCATCTGCCCCTAAGGAAGTCCGCACCTTCAACGGGGTTGACTACGTGCTGGAAGAGTCCCTGACGCCCGATTTCGGCCTGGTGCACGCCTGGAAGGGTGACCGCCACGGCAACCTGGTTTTCCACGCCACTGCCATGAATTTCAACCCGCTTTGTGCCATGGCCGGCAGGATCACCATTGCCGAGGTGGAGGAGCTGGTGGAACCGGGCGAGCTGGATCCTGAGCACGTCCATGTGCCTGGCATCTTTGTCCAGCGGGTGGTGGTTGCATCAGACGGGGAAAAACGCATCGAAAAGCGGACCGTGTCCCTGGCAGCGAGCCCGGACCCGGCGGGCGGCGCTGAACCCGGCCCGTCACCAGCAACCCAGCAGGCAGGAGCGTAGCCATGGAGTCCAACAGCCCGCAGGGAGCGCCTCCCCGCCCGGAAGCCGTCCGGCCCGAATACCGGCGTGCCGCCGTCGGGCATTCCGGCGACACCAACCAGGACGCCAAGGGCTGGACCCGCAACGAGCTCGCCGCCAGGGTTGCCCGTGAGCTGCACAACGGGCAGTACGTCAACCTGGGCATCGGCATGCCCACGCTGATTCCCAACTACATCCCGGCCGGGATTGAAGTGGTGCTGCACTCGGAGAACGGTATCTTGGGCGTCGGACCGTACCCGGCCGAGGACGCCGTGGACCCGGACCTGATCAACGCCGGCAAGGAAACCGTCACCGTCAATAAGGGCGCCGCATTCTTCGACTCCGCTGCATCATTCGGCATGATCCGCGGCGGTCACGTGGACGTGGCCGTGCTGGGCGCCATGGAAGTGGCGCAAAACGGCGACCTGGCCAACTGGATGATCCCCGGCAAGATGGTCAAGGGCATGGGCGGGGCCATGGACCTCGTGTTCGGCGCCAAGAAGGTGATCGTGATGATGGAACACGTTGACCGCAACGGCCGCCCCAAGATCGTGGAACAGTGCACCCTGCCGCTGACGGGCAAAGCCTGCGTGGACCGGATCATCACCGACCTCGCGGTGATCGACGTTGTCACCGACGGCGGACGGTCCCGGCTGGTGCTGCGTGAACTGGCACCCAACGTGTCCGTCGAGGAGGTCGCGGCGGCCACCGGCGCCGAGCTCTTCGAAGAGGACCAGGAGCTCACCGTATGACAAGCCCCCGCGTTATTGAACAGCGGGGCCTGTACTTCGACGAGCTGGAGCTGGACGTTGTTTACGCGCACCGGCCCGGACGCACCGTGACAGAGGCGGACAACGTCCTGTTCACCACGCTCACCATGAACACGCAGGCCCTGCACCTGGACGCCGCCTGGAGCGCCGCCCAGCCCTTTGGCCAGCGCCTGGTCAACTCCATGTTCACGCTGTCCACGGTGGTGGGACAGTCGGTGTCGCAGCTGACCCAGGGCACCATCATCGCCCAGCTTGGGCTGACGGATGTGTCCTTTCCGCATCCGCTGTACCACGGGGACACGCTTTATACGGAGACCGTCATCACGGAGAAGCGGCTTTCGAAGTCACGGCCCGGCCAAGGAGTTGTGACCATGCAGCACACCGGCAGGAACCAGGACGGCACTGTGGTGGCCCTGGCCACCCGGAGCTGCCTGATGTGGACCCGAGCGGCACACGCCGGGCTCGCCACGGAAGTTCAACAGGGGAGGGGACAGGGGAGCGTACACGGCGCCGAAAAGGGGACAATGTCCCTATGACATTCGTGATGGGACCCGCCCTGCTGTTTTGCCCTGCCGACCGTCCGGAGCGTTACCAAAAGGCGGCCGAACGTGCTGACGCCGTCATCCTGGACCTCGAAGATGCGGTGGCCCCCGCTGACAAGCAGCGGGCCCGCGGCGCCATCCTCGCCCAGCTCGGTGCGGCCGGCGAAGGACCGGAGCTGGACCCCAGCCGGACCATCGTGCGAATCAACCCGGCGGGCACGGAGGAGTTCGGCAAGGACCTGCACTGCCTGGCGCACACGCCCTACCGAACGGTCATGCTTGCCAAAGCGGAGAGCGCCGAACAGCTGGAGGCACTGAAGGACTTCCACGTCATTGCGCTGTGCGAAACGGCCGCCGGAATCCTGAACGCACCTGCCATTGCGGCGGCCCCCAACGTAGTGGCCCTGATGTGGGGTGCCGAGGACCTCCTCGCGTCCTTGGGCGGGACCTCGAGCAGAACGGACGACGGCGGCTACCGCGCCGTGGCCCTGCATGCCCGGTCCGCGGTACTCATCGCCGCCCGGGCGTTCGGGAAGGAAGCCGTGGACGCTGTCTACGTCAACATCCCCGACTTCGACGGGCTCGCCGTGGAGGCCGCCGATGCCGTGGCCTCAGGGTTCAGCTCCAAGGCGTGCATCCACCCCACGCAGGCCAACGTGGTCCGTGGCGCCTACGCCCCTTCCGACGCCGACGTCGAAGCTGCCCAGGAACTGCTGGGGGCAGCCGCTGCGGCCGGGACCGGGGTCTTTAAGCACAACGGCAAAATGATCGACGGCCCCATCCTCAAGCACGCCGAAGCCACACTCCGCAGGGCCGGAGCGCACGCCCGGGTGGCTGGCACCTGAACCCTGCGGGCCTGAACACTGCCGGCCTGAACACTGCCGGGCGGAATTAGCGCCGCCGTCGTGAATTAGCGCCGCCGGCCGTGGGAACCGCGCAGCGACAACGGCGGAATGGCCTCATACAACAGCGTCCTTACCCAGCGTTCCCCGGTCGCCCGGAACTCTGCCCGGGTGGCGAAACGGTACAGGTAACTGTTGACGCGCACCCAACGCGGCGGTTCGCCGTCGAACGGATCCTCACGAAGCAGCCGCAGCGTCCGGCGGTCAGCTTCGAGAAGTTTGCCAAGGAAGGCATAAAACCATTCCTCATGGACCGTTCGCAGTGGCAGGAACCACATCAGCCAGTCCAGCCGCAGGTGGTAGGGCGCCCATTGCCGCGGCAGTCGCCGGACGTCGCCGGGCTTGCCTTTGAATCCGTACTCGCGCCACTCCGCAGCCTCGTCCGGTTCCGCGTCGAGGGTGCCCTCGACCACGATCTCAATGCGGCGCTTGGTCACTGTCCCGAACGCGCCGTAGGTGTTGACGAGCTGCCAGCGGTTGAAGCTGGCATTCATCAGCTGCCCCCTGGAGACGAGGTTACGTAGCGGCCAGTAGCTCAGGACCACCAGCAGCAAGGTCGCGGCGAGGAAAAGTGCGAGCCAGTACGGGGGATTCCCGCGCGATCCCGCCCCGGCAGCCCAGTCCAGGGGGAGGGCCGGCAGCACGGCATGGGCCACCGGGTCGCTGACGGCGGCGAAAGCCAGCACAATGGCTATCCAATTCAGCCAGGCAAAGTTGCCGCTGGCCACCAGCCACAGCTGGGTGAAGATCACGATGCCCGCCGCGGCGGAACCCAGGGGCTGCGGGGCGAAGAGGAAAAACGGGACCACCAGCTGGGCGAAATGATTTCCGAGCACCTCCAACCGGTGGAAGGGCTTCGGTAGCAGGTGGGCCTGCCGGCTCAGCGGACCGGGCATCGGCTGAGTTTCATGGTGGTAGTACAGCGCTGTCAGGTCACGCCATTCCCGGCCGCCGCGGATCTTGATCATGCCGGCACCGAACTCCAGGCGGAATACCAGCCAGGCCACCAGGATCAGGATGGTCCGGGGCGGTTCCGTCTGGTCCGAGCCGAGGAACGCGACCGTGAACCCGGCCTCCAGCAGCAGCATTTCCCAGCCGAAGCCGTAGAACGTCTGGCCAACGTTCGAAATCGACATGTAGAGCAGCCACAGGGCCAGGAACGCGATCAGCGGCACCCACGGCGGGCCCAGCTGGGGGAGGCCGGCCACCAGCAGCACCGAGATGGCCAGTCCGGCTGTGCAGACCCAGCGCAACAGCCTGTCCGAGTAGCGCCAGCGGAAGAGGGTGGGACGCCGCCGGATGCTGAACCCCTCCAGATACCGGGGAACGGGAAGCAGCCCGTGTTCACCGAGCAGAGCCGGGAACTGGTTCAGGGTGGAGAGGAACGCCACAAAGTACAGCGCTGCAATGCCTCGCTGCAGCACCAGCCGAGCGAATTCGTAGTCCGGAGCGTCGAACCAGGAAACCCAGTCCACGCCATCAACGTTACGCCTGGCCTGTCCCTGCTCCTAGGTCCGGCAGATCAGGAAAGGACCAGGGTGCGGGATACTTAAGCCATGCAGCCTCGCAGAATCGTCCTCCTCGGCTCCACTGGTTCCATCGGCACCCAGGCTATTGACGTCGTCGACGGCGCCCCGCACCTTTTCGAAGTCGTGGCGCTCAGTGCCGGAGGCGGGAACCTGGAACTCCTCGCCCGCCAGGCCGTCCACACCGGTGCTGCCGCCGTCGGCATCGCATCCGGCGATCCCAGGCAGCTGCAGGACCTGATCGCCGGGGCTGCCCGGGCCGCAGGACGCCAGGACTACCGCCCGGAGATCATCGCCGGCCCCGATGCCTCGGCACGCATCGCAGCGGTGGACGCAGATGTGGTGCTCAACGGCATCACCGGTTCCATCGGCCTCGCCCCCACGCTGGCCGCGCTGAAATCCGGGGCGACGCTGGCTCTGGCCAACAAGGAATCGCTGATCGTGGGCGGTGCGCTGGTCAAGGCGGCGGCGCGGGAGGGCCAGATCGTCCCGGTGGACTCAGAGCACTCGGCCATCGCCCAGTGCCTGCGCTCCGGCTCAGCAGCCGAAGTGGAGAAACTCATCCTGACGGCATCCGGCGGCCCGTTCCGCGGCCGCACACGGGAGCAGCTCCACGATGTTGCCCCGCAGGAGGCCCTGGCACACCCCACCTGGGACATGGGCCTGATGGTCACCACCAACTCAGCCACCCTCGTCAACAAGGGACTTGAGCTCATTGAAGCCCATCTGCTGTTCGACGTGCCGCTAGACCGGATAGACGTTGTGGTCCACCCGCAGTCAGTGGTCCATTCCATGGTCCAGTTCTATGACGGGTCCATCATCGCCCAGGCGTCGCCACCGGACATGCGCCTGCCCATCGCCCTGGGGCTCGGCTGGCCGGACCGCGTGCCCAAGGCAGCGTCCCCGTGTGACTGGACCCGGGCCACCAGCTGGACCTTCGAGCCCCTGGACACTGTGGCGTTCCCGGCTGTTGGCCTGGCAAAGGACGCCGCGAAGCAGGGGAGCACGTACCCCGCCGTCTTCAACGCGGCCAACGAAGAAGCAGTCCTGGCTTTCCACGCGGGACGAATCCGCTTCACCGACGTCGTGGACACCATCGACGCCGTCCTCAGCGAACACTCAGGATCCTCGGAGCTGACCCTTGAGTCAGTGTTGGATGCTGAAGGATGGGCACGAACACGAGCCCACGAACGTTTGGCAGTAAGCAGTCTCTAGGAAGCAGCAGATCCACGCATGAGCCCCATCCTCCTCTTTATCCTCGGCGTCGTCTTTGTGGCGATCGGCATCGCCGTGTCCATTGCGCTGCACGAAGTGGGGCACCTGGTGCCCGCCAAGCTGTTCAAGGTGCGCGTCACCAAGTACATGATCGGGTTCGGCCCCACGCTGTGGTCCAAGCGGAAAGGCGAGACCGAATACGGTGTGAAGGCGATCCCGCTGGGCGGCTACGTGTCCATGATCGGCATGTACCCGCCCAACAAGGCCGATGGAACCGTCCGGCCCTCGAGTACCGGCATGTTCCAGACCCTTGCCACCGAAGCCCGCTCCATGGCCCACGAAGAAGTAGGTCCGGGGGACGGGAACCGCGTGTTCTACCGCCTGCCCGTCTGGAAAAAAGTCATCGTGATGCTCGGCGGTCCGGCCATGAACCTGCTGATTGGCGTGGTGCTGACCGCCGTGCTGCTCATGGGATTCGGCATGGCCACCGCCACCACCACCATTTCCGATGTCTCCAAGTGCCAGGTTTCCGCCGGCCAGACCGTGGATCCCAATTCCCCGGACTGCCAGCTGACGCCCGCCGCTGCCGCGGGGCTCCTGCCGAACGACGTGGTCACCTCCTTCGACGGGAAAGCGGTCACCGACTGGAACCAGCTGACCGAATGGATCCGGGCGTCCGCCGGCCGGGAAGTCAGCATCACCGTAGAGCGCGACGGCGCCCCGGTGACCACCACTGTTACCCCGGTACTGTCCGCCCGTCCCATCGTGGGAGTCGACGGACGCCAGGCCAAGGACGACGCCGGCAATCTGCTGTACCAGGACGTCGGCTTCCTCGGCATCGGTGCCCAGACCGCCCTGGTGCCGCAGCCGGCGTCGTCCGTCCTGCCCATGGCGGGGGAGAACATCAAGCAGGTTGCCGGCGTGGTCCTCAACCTGCCCGCCAGGGTGGTGGGCGTGGCCAAGGCCGCATTTAGCGAAGAGCCGCGCGATCCGAACGGGCCCATCAGTGTGGTGGGCGTTGGACGCGTGGCCGGCGAAGTGGCGGCTATGGAAGCGGTGCCCCTCCAGTCCCGGATCGCCACGCTGGTGGGACTGCTGGCGGGGCTCAATTTCGCTCTCGCGGTCTTCAACCTGATTCCGCTGCTTCCGCTCGACGGCGGGCACGTGGCCGGAGCGCTCTACGAGGGGGCCCGGCGCCGCGTGGCAAAACTCTTCGGCAAGCCGGACCCGGGAGCCTTCGACATCGCCAAGATGCTCCCCGTAACCTACGTCGTGGCTGCCCTGCTGATGGGCATGAGCGTGCTGCTGATCTACGCCGACATCGTCAAACCGGTGAACCTCTTCGGCTGAAATGTCTCGCCGGTCCGTTTGCTGATTGTCATGGCTGATCCTTTTCCGGGGCGGTGCGGCGTCGCTGCAAGGCGGTCCAAACGATCACGACGGCGACCAAGGCGAGGGAGGCGAGACCCAGCCCCGAATACCCCGTCGCGGCCAGTACCGGCCCGGCCAGCGCGCCGCCGACGGCACCGGAAGCATTCATGCCCAAATCCGACACACCTTGAAGCGCGGGCCGGTCCTGCGGTTGCGCTGACTCAGCGACCAAGGCGGACCCGGCAACCACGGAAGCCGACCAGCCCAGGCCCAAAAAGATCAGGCTGGCCGTCACTGCGCCGCGGGAATCTGCAGCTACCCCGGCCAGAACCAGCGAAACCACCAGCATTGCCTGCCCGGCCAGGATGGTGGGCAGCCGCCCCGCCTTGTCCGACATCCAGCCGAAGACGGGGGACAGAGCATACATGCCGGCAATGTGGAGGCTGATAGTCAGTCCAACGACGGTCAGGCTGGCTCCGTGGGCGCGCAGGTGCACGGGGGTCATGGACATCAGTGCCACCATCGTGGCATGGCTGAGGGCCACGGCCGCCACCGCGTACCGGGCGCGGGGGTTACTTCGTAGCACCTTCAGGCCACCCTGGGGACGGGGAGCTGCAGCGTCGTGCTCCCGGGAGGCCATTGCCGTCAGGAGCGGGTCCGGTCGCAGACCTCCCGCATAGACGGCGGCAGCAGCGAGTTGGGCAGCCACCGAAAAAGCGAAAGCACCTGTCAGCGGCGGCAGGCCAAGGGCGGCGCCGACCGCTTCGCCGGGGTCGAAGAGGTTCGGGCCCAGGACAGCGCCGATCGTTGTGGACCACACCACGATCGAGAGGTCGCGGCCGCGGGATGCGGGGCGGGAAAGATCGGTTGCAGCAAAGCGGGCCTGCAGATTCACGGCTGAGCCGGCTCCCAGCAGCATCAGGCCCAGCAGCAGCAGTGGAAAGATGCCAATGGCAGCCGAGGTGATGGCGGTGACGGCACCGGTCCCGGCAATCACCGCGCCGGTGGACAGCGAGACACGGCGGCCGCGCGCCTGCGCCAGGCGGGCCAAGGGGACCGCGGCCAAGGCTGCGCCGAGGGTGCTCATTGTTGCGGCCATGCCGGACCAGGAACTGGATCCCGAGAGCTGGGCCGCCAGAAGCGAGCCCAGGGACAACGTTGCCCCCATGCCGATCCCACCGAGGATCTGGCCACTGACAAGAATCGGGATGATGCGGCGCTGCAGCCGCGGGATCCGGTCCTCCCGGCCTCCGGGGATGCCCGGGACGGCTGCGCCTCCCTGTGCCGCGCCGGTCTGCGCGCCTTCTCTTTGCATGGCGATCCTTTGTGATGAACGTATCCAGCCCTGTCCTGGCGGCTGTTTCAACATAGCTCCGGGGCAGCTAAATAGCCCTACCGCCCGAAGAGTTTAGCGAAAAAGCCCCTGCCGGCCCGGCTCTCCTGCACGTGACCGAGGCAGCGCTGCGAGCTGGGAACTCCGCGCAGGACTTGGTCTACGTGCTGGCCGCATCCGGCCCATGTCGTCTTGTGGCACTTTTCGCATGTTACTGCCCGGCACATGTGATCCTCCTTGGTAGCAAATTCGCTGAACAGGGTGCGGCTGCACGGGCGAACGCACCCGTGCAACCGCGCCCTGGTTTTATTCCATTAGTGTTCGCAGTGCCACGCCTGGTTAGGCGGCGGGGACGCTGTTCTGCCGGGCGTTCCAGGCGGCGTAGCTGCCGTCGAGTTCGACGACGTCGTACCCGGCGCGGCGCAGGGCGCTGGCGGCTACGGAGTTCCGTACGCCGGACTGGCAGTAGGACACGATGGTGCCGCCGGCGGGCAGTTCATCCAGGTGCCACATGACGCGGCCGCCGCTGAGCTGGTACGAGCCCGGGACATGCCCGGCCTTGTGTTCGGTCTTGTTGCGGACGTCCAGGACCATGGCGGCGTCGAAACCGTCGAGTTCCTCCGGCTGGATCAGCTTGGGAGTATAAGTGGGCAGTCCGTCGATGCCCGTCAGGTAGCCGGCCACATTGTCGATGCCGACCCGGACCAGGTGGTCCCACATGTCCATGGCCTGCTCCTGGTCCTTGGCAAGCAGCACCAGCGGGTTCTTGTCCGTCTCGGGGTTCACGACCCAGGCGCCGTAGCTGGCCACGGACTTGCCGTCCGGGACGTTCAGGGACCGGGCCACGGTGCCTTCGTGGACTTCGCCGTGGGAGCGGGTGTCGATGAAGGTCAGGGTGTCTTTTGCCAGGCCTGTTGCGACGGTTTCGGTGGAGAGCTCAGGCAGCGGGGTGCGTTCGCCCATGACGTCCGGGCCTACGCGGTTTTCGCGCTTCATGCGGCCGAAGTAGGCGTGCGCGTCAGGCTGGCCGTCGAGCAGTTCGTCGATGAAGCCCTGCTCATCGTTGGCGGCCAGGTACGGGCCCCACCAGGCGTAGAGGCGTTCGTAGCCCACTGTGGAGGACGGGATGGCGCCCAGGGCCTTGCCGCAGGCGCTGCCGGCGCCGTGGGCGGGGTGGACCTGGACGTAGTCCGGCAGGGTGAGGAACTTCTCGCGCAGGCTGGCGAAGAGCTGCTTGGCGCCTTCGAAGCGGGTGTCCACGCCGCCGGCTGCTTCGTCCAGCAGGTCCGGCCGGCCCAGGTCGCCGGAGAAGACGAAGTCTCCGGAGAGCAGGTAGCCGGGCTTGTCGCTGAACGCGCCGTCGGTGACCAGGAAGGACAGGTGCTCCGGTGTGTGTCCGGGGGTGTGGACTGCCTTGATGCTGATGTTGCCCAGAGTGATGGTGTCGCCGTCGTACAGCCGCTCGCCGTCGAATTCGTACTGCCAGTCCGGTCCGCCCTCGCCGGAAACGTAAATCTTGGCGCCGGTGGCGGCGGCCAGCTCGCGGGTGCCGGAGAGGTAGTCGGCGTGGATGTGGGTTTCGGTGACGGCAACGATCTTCATGCCGTTCTTCGCGGCAAGGTCCTGGTACACGGCGATGTCGCGGCGCCCGTCCACCACGATCGCTTCACCCCTGGCCTGGCAGCCGATCAGGTAGCTGGCCTGGGCGAGGTCTTCGTCGTAAATGCGCTCGATAAGCATCTGGTGCTCTCCTTCGGGAAGGGGATTGGAGGTTGTTCTGCAATAAGTATATATACCCCGGGGGGTATCTCGCAACGGGGCGTATGCGACTGTCTGGGCCGCCATGAAGTGTCAGGCGTGCTGGTGTCCTGCTTCGGCGCGGAGTTTGTCCATGTCCAGGTCCTTCACGGCCTGGATGACTTCCTCCAGGCCGGTGGCGTTGAGCGCTCCGGGCTGGGAGAAGACGAGGGTCTTGTCCTTGAAGGCCATAAGGGTGGGGATGGAGGTGATGTTCGCTGCGGCGGCGAGGGCCTGTTCGGCTTCGGTGTCCACCTTGGCGAAGGTGATGTCCGGGTGCCGTTCTGCGGCGGCGCCGTAGGTGGGGGCGAACATGCGGCAGGGGCCGCACCAGGCTGCCCAGAAGTCGACGAAGACGATGTCGTTGTCCTTCAGGGTCTGGGCGAAGGATTGGTCGGTGATGTCGACGGTTGCCATGATTTGTTGTGTCCTTTCGGGCGGGTAAGGGTGGGTGCCCTGCGGCGGGGGCCTAGGTGGTGGGGAGTCCGGCGCGGGTCCAGGCGGTCATGCCGCCGGCCATGGTGTCGGCCTTGTAGCCGGCGCCGTTGAGGGCATCGGCGACGGCGGCGCTGCGGTTGCCGCTGCGGCATACGGCGATCACGGGCACGGCCGGGTCCAGCTCGCCCAGGCGGGCCTGCAGCTGGCCCATGGGGATGTGCACGGCGCCGGGGATCATGCCCTGGGCCACCTCGAAGTCCTCGCGGACATCGAGGATCCGGGCGGTGGAGCGGCGCTGTTCAGCTTCGGTGATGGTGATTTCAGCCATGGTGGTTCTCCTTCGAAATGGTCTTTGGCTGCTGGTTAAGGATGGTGTTTGCCTAGCGGACGGGTTCGCCGGCTTGGCACCAGGCGGCCATGCCGCCGCGCACCGAGTAGGCGTCGTATCCCTTGGCGGCAAGGAGCCGGGCTGCGGAAGCGGAGCGGACGCCGGAGGCGCAGACGGCGATCACCGGCCAGGTCTTCGGGATGCCTGCAGTGCTGGTCTGCAGCCGGTCCAGGGGACGTGCTTGGCCTGCGGCGCCCGGCCGGTCCGCCATTCCTGGGCTGACCGGACGTCGATGAGCGTGGCCCCGGAACCCAGCAGTTCCTTGGCCTCGGCTACAGAGATTGTCTTGTAGGGCTTGCTGAAGGCCTTCTTGAGGGAATCAATCAGTCCCATGGTGTTCTCCTCTATGGATGGGTCAGGCGGTGACCGTGCCGGCGGTGACCCACGCCGCGACGGCGAAAATGAGTACCGCGAACGAGATCCGGATGTGTTTGTCGTCCAGGTGGCGGGCAAACCGGGCGGCAACCACCGATCCCACGATGGCCGGGATGGCGAACGCCAGGGTGGTGGCCCAGTCGATGGTGTAGCCGGCCGCGTGGGCGCTGAAGCCGGCGGCGGAATTGACCACGATGATCGCCAGGGATGTTCCAATGGCCTGCTTCATTCGCAGGCCCAGGAAGATGGTCAGCGCGGGGGTGATGAGGAAGCCGCCCCCCACGCCGAGGAGCCCTGTGAGGAACCCGACGAGCAGGCCCACCCCCACGGCTTTGGGGGCGCATGACCGGAATGCCCGGTGCGGCCCGGTGCTGCAGGAGCCTTCGCTTTCGCGGGGCTTGCTGAGCATCCGGATGCCCGCGGCCACCATGATCACGGCGAATGCCAGCATCAGGATGTTTGGGTCCAGCAGCTTGCCTACGGCCGCTCCGGCCCAGGCCGCCGGGATCCCGGCGGCCCCGACCAGGGCGATCACGGGCCAGTTCAGGCCTTCGCGGATGCGGGGAAGCAGGGCCGCGAGCGAGGAGATGCCCACCACCAGCAGTGAGGTGGGAATGGCCTGGGCGGGGCTCATGCCCACGCCGTACACCAGGGCCGGAACGGCGATGATTGACCCGCCGCCGCCTACAACGCCCAGTACGACGCCGACGACGAGCCCCAGTCCCAGGGCCGGGATCATGCCGCAGCGCCCTCTTCAGCCTGGTGCACGGGAAGCTGCAGGATAGCGCTTTCGCGGGTGGGTTCCTGGGCGGCCTTGTTCCACGGCATGGCCGAGAGGGCCTTGCCCATGGCGCAGGTGTTGGTTGCGGCGGAGAACGTCAGGCCTGTGCCGATGGCGCCGGCCAGCATGCGGACCTTGGGCGAGACGAACTTGCCCCCCATCAGGCCCAGCATTACCAGTGAGCCTGCGGCCATGCGGACCTGGCGCTCCAGGTCCCAGCGGTCCTTGCCCTTGACCACGTCGCCGCCGGCGGCGACGAAGCCGGGAACCCCGCCGGTGAGCACGTAGGCCGTGTCCAGGCCGACGGTGGCCATGCGCTGGCGGGCCTGCTCGGCGCGAACGCCGGACTGGCAGACCAGGACCACACGCGAGCCCAGCCGGGCGGCAAGTTCGTCGGTGTGCTCGGAGAGCAGCGGCAACGGCACGTTGTAGGAGCCGCGGATGTGCATGGATTCGAATTCAGCGGCGGACCGAACGTCGATCACCACGAGGTCCTGATGCTCTTTGATCCAGGACTGCAGGGTGCCGGGGGCGAGTGCGGTGACGGCGGTTGCTTTGGAGGGGGAAGTCATAAGTGGCCTCTCGGAAGGGGTCGGGTGGATACCCCACCGAGTATTGCAGATACCCCCAGGGGTAGTCAAAACACCCATGGGGGTATATAGTCGAGGGCAGCACCTTATCGATGGAGACCCCTATGGAACTGAACCCAGCCGAACTCACGCCCGTGATCAACCGCCTCAAGCGCGCCCAGGGCCAGCTCGCCGCCGTCACCCGGATGCTCGAGGAAGGCCGGGACTGCAAGGACGTCGTCACCCAGCTGGCGGCCGTGTCCAAGGCCCTTGACCGGGCCGGCTTCGCCATCATCGCCACCGGGCTGGAGCAGTGCATCGTTCAGAAGGACGAAACCATGGACCGGAAGGACCTGGAGAAGCTTTTCCTCTCCCTCGCCTGACCAGCCCGCCTAACCAGGCCGCCTGACCAGGCCGCCTGACCAGCGGGCCCCAGAAGCGCCCTAAAACAACGCACCGCCCCGCAACTTTGAGGAGCACCATGACGTACACCCTGGCCACAACTGTTTCCCTTCCCTGGGCGGAGGCGCTGGAGCGTACCCGCGAGGCCCTCGCGGCGCAGGGCTTCGGAATCCTGACCGAAATCAACGTCCGTTCCACTTTCGAAGCCAAACTCGGCGCCGAAGCCGCGGACGCCGTCGGGGATTACGTCATCCTGGGTGCGTGCAACCCCGCCCTTGCCAGCCGTGCCCTTGCCGCCGAACCCCAAATGGGTGCGCTGCTGCCCTGCAATGTGGTGGTGCGCCGGAAGGCCGATGCCAACGAGACCACCGTTGAGGCCATCGACCCGCAGACCATGGTGCAGCTCAGCGAAGCTCCTTCCGTCAAGGAAGTGGCGGACGACGCCGGTGCTCGCCTTCGGAAGGCCCTTGTCAGCCTGGGCGAAACGGACAAGTAAGTGGCAGCGGTGGACGGGGCGCCCGTGGGGGGCGGCGCCGGCCGGGGGTTGCTTATCCACGCTGTCGGCCCCCTTGAGGAGGATGCGCTGTCCGACATCCTGCGCAGCGCCACCAACGCCCGCGCCGCGCTTGGCCCTGAAGCAGGCATCGAAATGGTGATCCAGGGGCCAGGCGTCAGACTCCTCGCTGCAGGCTCACCCGCCATTAGCGCCCTTGAAGACGCCCGGCAACTGGGCGTGCGTGTGCTCGCCTGCGGCAACAGCCTGCGCTCGGCAGGCCTGGAAGAGGCGGACGTTGCTGCGGGCGTGGGAACCGTGCCGGCGGCAATCGCCCATCTGGCCCAGCGTCAATGGGACGGCTGGGCCTACGCCCGGCCCTAAAGTTAGGCGGCTCTCCGGACGCCTGCGCCCTCTGCCGGACCAGGCGGACGCAGATTCTCCACATGTTGACCCGCAACCAGTGCAGACCATTGTTGACCCGCAACCAGTGCAGACCATTCCGGACAAATTGTGCAGGGGACTTCTGAAGCTGACACGACATGAGACCCGTCAGGTGATTCGCGGACATCAGCTTTCGGCTGATATTTAATAATCAGCTATTTTCGATTGATTATTAGTCATCAACTCCGTACGGTTAAGACATGTACGTACTGACCATCGACCAGCGCGGCAGTACCACTGACGTGGACCGGGTCCCGGGCCTGATCGACGCACTGCGCAGCCTCACGCCGGACCCGTTTGAGCGCTCCGTCGGCGACGAGCTCCAGGGCGTTGTCGAACGGGCTGCGGACGTCGTGGACATCGCGCTCCATGCTCTCCGCGACGGACATTGGTACGTCGGAATCGGGATCGGCGCCGTACAGCTCCTTCCCGGCGGAAGTCCCAGGGAGGGAAGCGGGAGTGGCTTTGTGGCCGCGCGCAAGGCGGTGGAAATCGCCAAGGGGGCGGCAGCCCAGGTTCCGTTGTCAGTGGTGCCCGGCAGTATTGGACGTGGCCGGGGCCTGCCTCCCAGTGCCGGGGAAGGAGCAACGAGCAGTGCAAACGCCGAGGCGGTGCTTCGCCTGATCGGACGCGTCGTGCAGCAGCGAACACCAGCGCAGTGGCGCGTGGCGGACAGGCTGCGCGCCCACGGGGGCGGCGACATCCGCCATGGCAGTCAGAAGCGGGTGGCCCAGGAACTGGGAATATCCGAGCAATCGGTGAGCCGTGCCGTGCTCAGGTCCGGCTGGCAGGAAGAATGGGCCGCGAGGCCGGCGGCAGCCATGCTCCTCGAATACGCCCACACCCAGGTACTGGCGGCCTCCCACCCCGCCAAAGGAGAACGGTGAACGCACTCTGGATCGCAGTTGCCCTCGTGGTGGCCGGATTTGTTGGCTGGCCGGTGACCTCGCTGGTGTTCCGCCTGGCCAGGACCATCGATGACAAGGCGGACGCGGCCCGGAGTGGCCGTGCAGCCAACGATGCCTCCGGTCAGGACCCGTCAGCGGATGTCACGGTGGACACCCTGCCGAATGTCGCCCCTGCCCCGCCAGGGGGACCGCCACCGGGCCCGGGCCACCAGGAGCGCGGGCAAAGCGTGGACGGTGAGCTGACAAAGGGGGGCGGCAGACCGCCGTCGGACGCCTCCAACCCGGCATCGGAAATCGCGGGACAGGCGCCCACTGGGCAGCCCGCACCCGGCCAGCGGATCCTGCGCGGCGGGGCGATCATCGGAGTCCTCGAAAGACTGGGCGTGAGTGTGGCCATCCTCACGGGACAGCCGGTGGCCATCGCTTACATCGTGGCGATCAAAGGCCTGGGCAGGTTTGCCGAGCTCAAGGAAACACCCGTTGCCGCAGAGCGGTTCATCATCGGAACGCTCACGTCGATGCTGTGGGCAGCCGGCACGGCAGCCATCGTCAAGGTGTACTTCCTGAACTAAGTTCCCGGATCGATGTCGGTCCGCCCCGGGGGATAGGCTGTCCTTATGACTGTTTTTGCCGTTGAGTATGTGTACGCCGCCGATTCCACCGCCGCCCTTGATGAACACCGTCCCGCGCACCGCGCCTGGCTGGCTGGCCTGGCGGACGACGGCCAGTTGCTGACCAGCGGACCTTACGGTGACGGGGCCGGCGCCCTGCTGATCTTCAAGGTCCAGGACGAAACGCAGCTGAACGACCTGCTAAAGCGGGACCCTTTCGCCGCCGCGGGGACCATTGCCGGTATCCGCACTACGGAATGGACGCCCGTCATCGGCGTCCTCGCCCCGCACGCGTCCTGATTCCCGGACCACTTTCCCCTCCGAAACACCTACCCAAGGAGTCCATGTGACCTCGGTCAGCCTGGGAATGCCGTCAGCACCGCCGCCCGTCCTCGCCCCCCGCCGTAAGACGCGCCAGATCAAGGTGGGCTCGGTCGGAGTCGGCTCGGACTCGCCCATCAGCGTGCAGTCCATGACCACCACCCCCACCACGGACATCAACGCCACCCTGCAGCAGATCGCGGAACTGACCGCCTCGGGCTGCGACATTGTGCGCGTCGCCTGTCCGTCAGCCGATGATGCGGAGGCGTTGCCCATCATTGCGCGCAAGTCGCAGATTCCCGTCATCGCTGACATCCATTTCCAGCCCAAATACGTCTTCGCTGCCATCGAGGCCGGATGCGCGGCAGTGCGCGTGAACCCTGGCAACATCCGGAAGTTCGATGACCAGGTCAAGGAAATCGCCCGCGCTGCCAAGGACCACGGCACGTCCATCCGCATCGGGATTAACGCAGGCTCGCTGGAGCCGGGCATTCTCAAGAAATACGGCAAAGCCACCCCTGAGGCGCTGGTGGAGTCAGCTGTCTGGGAAGCGTCCCTGTTCGAAGAGCACGGCTTCCACGATTTCAAGATCTCCGTCAAGCACAACGACCCCGTGGTGATGGTTGCCGCCTACGAGATGCTGGCGGAGAAGGGCGACTGGCCGCTGCACCTCGGGGTCACCGAAGCCGGGCCGGCCTTCCAGGGAACCATCAAGTCGGCTACCGCCTTCGGTGCGCTCCTGTCCCGGGGCATCGGGGACACCATCCGGGTTTCGCTCTCCGCCCCGCCGGTGGAGGAGATCAAGGTGGGCAACCAGATTCTCCAGTCCCTCAACCTGCGTCCCCGGAAGCTGGAGATTGTCTCGTGCCCGTCCTGCGGCCGCGCCCAAGTGGACGTCTACACCCTGGCCGAGCAGGTAACCGCCGGCCTGGAAGGCATGGAGATTCCGTTGCGCGTCGCCGTGATGGGCTGTGTGGTGAACGGGCCAGGGGAAGCCCGTGAAGCGGACCTGGGCGTGGCCTCCGGCAACGGCAAGGGACAGATCTTTGTGAAGGGCGAAGTCATTAAGACTGTGCCTGAGAGCCAGATTGTTGAGACACTGATCGAAGAAGCCATGCGCATTGCCGAGGAGATGGGGGAGGCCGATGGCGAAGATGCTGTCAAGGGTAGCCCCGTGGTTAGCGTCTCATAAGGAGGGCGCCGCGCCGGAGGGGCTCATTGTCCGGGCCCTTTCCGGCGCGGATACCCCGGCCCTGCGGCGCCTGGCCCTGCAGGATCCGGTGGCGAACGTCTTTATGCTGGCACACCTGAAGGCGGCCGGGTCGGCGGCACCAACCACCGGCGGCGCCACAGTGCTGGGCGTGTTCGACAACGGCGTCCTGCTGGGGGCGTGCTGGGCGGGAGCCAATCTGGTACCGGTGGAGCTCGACCCCGGGTTTGCCGGGCTGGTGGCCGAAGCGGCCAGCGCGTCCGGCCGGCGCTTTGCTTCGGCCTTTGGCCCGGCGGATTCGGTCCTGGCTCTCCACACCGAGCTTGCGGAACTGGGGCATGCAGCCCACGAGGTACGGGACGAACAACCGCTGATGACGCTTTCCGGGCCGCCGGCAGTGGTGCCGAACGCCGATCTGGAGCTGGGCCGCCTGGCCGATTTCGAGCGCATCCTTCCGGCCTGTGCGGCCATGTTCGAGGAAGAAGTGGGTTACTCACCATTCCTTGGCGGTAAGGAGTTCTACAGCCGTCGCGTCGAGGGCCTGATCCGGCAGGGCCATTCTTTGGCGCACGTTAACGGCTCAGGCGAAGTGGTCTTCAAGGCCGAACTCGGAGCAGTCACTGCCGAAGTCACCCAGATCCAGGGCGTATGGATGAACCCTAACTACCGCGGCCAAGGTCTGAGTGCCGGCTACATGGCAGCCGTGGCGGAAAAGGCGCGCACTCTGGCGCCGGTGACCAGCCTGTACGTTAACGGTTTCAATCTCCGGGCCCGGTCCACGTACGAACGGGTGGGCTTTCGGCAGGTCGGCACGTTCGCCACGGTCCTGTTCTAGGGTCAGGCTGCCGACGCAATAGGTGGTCTTCACTTTCGAATGGACAAACCCCTTGTCAACGGGGCCGCTATCCCATAGGTTCGATCTAGCTGCGCTGGAGTGGGTGGGCGGTCTCACCAGTCCTCACCAGTATCTAAGCGTCAACGGCCGTAGAGCCACGCCCGGATGCAATGACCAGCCGTTTACGGCCAGGGGCTTTGCGTTACCAGGCGTGGCTCTATTGCGTCCGGTCCTCTGCGGCCTCTGCCCTCCACCGCCAAGCGGATGACGGTTTGCCGGTAGATTAGTACCCAGAAGAATTGCCCGGCTCTGCTTTCCAGCAGCCATTCCCCAGAAACGGATACCCGCCCGTGGTCACAAGACTGTCCCAGCTTTTCCTGCGCACACTGCGTGAAGATCCCGTTGACGCCGAGGTGGCCAGCCACCGGCTCCTGGTCCGGGCCGGCTACATCCGCCGTGCGGCGCCCGGCATCTACACATGGCTTCCGCTCGGGCTGACCGTGCTGCGCAAGGTTGAAGCGGTCATCCGCGAGGAAATGGCGGCCATCGGTGCCCAGGAAGTGCATTTCCCGGCACTGTTGCCGCGGGAGCCCTATGAGGCCACCAACCGCTGGACCGAATATGGTGAAGGCCTGTTCCGGCTCCAGGACCGTAAGGGGGCCGACTACCTGCTCGCGCCCACCCACGAGGAAATGTTCACCCTCCTGGTCAAGGACCTGTACTCCTCGTACAAGGACCTGCCGCTGAGCCTCTATCAGATCCAGAACAAGTACCGCGACGAAGCGCGTCCCCGCGCGGGCCTGCTGCGCGGCCGCGAATTCATCATGAAGGACTCCTACTCCTTCGACATTGACGACGCCGGCCTGGACGCCAGTTACGCCGCGCACCGCGGCGCCTACATCCGCATCTTCGAGCGGCTTGGCCTGGAGGTCATTCCGGTTGCGGCCACCGCAGGAGCCATGGGCGGTTCCAAGAGCGAGGAATTCCTCCACCCCACCGAGGTCGGCGAGGACACCTTTGTGCGCTCCGCCGGCGGCTATGCAGCCAACGTCGAGGCAGTCACCACCGTGGTACCCGCGGACGTCGACTTCAGCGAAGCGCCGGCCGCCGTGGTCCTGGACACGCCGGACACCCCCACCATCGACACCCTGGTGGCGGCCGCCAATGTGATCGCCCCGCGGACAGAGGCCGACGGCGGCGCCTGGACTGGCGCCGATACGCTCAAGAACGTCGTCCTCGCCGTCACCCTGCCCACCGGTGAACGCCAACTGGTGGTCATCGGGCTGCCGGGCGACCGCGGCGTGGACCTCAAGCGCGTGGAAGCCAACATCGGTTCCTTCCTGCCCATCGCCGGCGAGATCGGACTGGAAGCCGCCAATGACGACGACCTCAAGAAGCAGCCGCTCATCGTCAAGGGCTACCTTGGACCGGGCCTGACGCTGGAGAACCCCCTGCTCGGCAGCGAAAGCTCAACCAAGCTGCTGTACCTCGTGGATCCCCGCGTTGTCAGCGGCACGGCCTGGATCACCGGCGCCAACGAAGCCGGTAAGCACGTGTTCGGCCTCGTGGCCGGGCGCGACTTCGGCTGGGATGGTGTCATCGAGTGCACCGACGTCCGCGAAGGCGACCCCGCGCCCGACGGATCCGGGCCGCTGGAACTCGCCCGCGGCATCGAGATGGGCCACATCTTCCAGCTCGGCCGCAAGTACGCCGAAGCCCTGGACCTCAAGGTGCTGGACCAGAACGGCAAACAGGTGGTGGTCACCATGGGCTCCTACGGCGTTGGCGTGACGCGCGCAGTGGCAGCCCTGGCCGAGTCCAACCACGACGACAAGGGCCTTACCTGGCCGCGCGCCGTCGCCCCCGCCGATGTCCATGTGGTGGCCGTGGGCCGTGGTGAGGAGATCTTCGCAGCCGCTGAGCAGCTGGCGCTGGACCTGGAAGCCGCCGGCCTGGACGTCATCTATGACGACCGCCCCAAGGTCTCCCCGGGCGTCAAGTTCGGCGATGCCGAACTAGTGGGTGTCCCCACCATCCTGGCCGTTGGCCGGGGACTGGTGGACGGCGTCGTCGAGATCAAGGACCGTCGAACCGGCGAAGCAGAGAACGTGGCCGTGGACAAGGCCGTTGACTACGTACTCAACGCCGTCCGGAGCTGATTTTCGGCGGTGATATCTGGTTTCGAGTCGATCCAGCTCACCACGATCATCCTGATTGTGGTGGCTGGATTTGCCGCCGGCTGGGTGGATGCCGTGGTGGGCGGCGGCGGGCTGCTGCAACTGCCCGCCTTGCTGCTGGTTCCGGGAATCACTCCGGTCCAGGCCTTGGCCACCAACAAGATGGGGTCGATTTTCGGGACCACCACCAGTGCTGTGACGTACTACCGCCGGGTCAAACCGGATCTTCGGACAGCCGTCCCCATGGCGGTTATCGCCTTGGCCGGCAGCTTCGGCGGTGCGGTGCTGGCGGCTACGCTGCCAGCCAGCGTGTTCAAACCGATCATCGTGGCCGCACTGATCGCCGTCGCGCTTTTCACGGCGCTGAAGCCCAGCGTCGGCGACATCACCCTGCTGCGCCATGACGGCCACAAGCATTACATCGTGGCCTGCCTGATCGGTGCCGTCATCGGTTTTTACGATGGCCTGATCGGTCCCGGCACCGGCTCCTTCCTCATCATCGCGCTAGTATCGGCGATGGGGTACGCCTTCCTGGAAGCCAGCGCGAAGGCCAAGATCGTGAACATGGCCACCAACGCCGGCGCCCTGATCTTTTTCCTGCCCCACGGCTCGCTCCTGTGGGGTGTGGGCCTGGTGCTGGGCCTGTCCAACATGGCCGGAGGCTATCTGGGGGCCAGGACTGCCGTAAAACAGGGAAGCAGGTTCATCCGTGTGGTGTTCCTTCTTGTGGTGGGTGCCCTGATTATTAAGCTCGGCTTCGACGTTTGGCAGGAGAACTTCGCCTGAGCCGGGTTACGGGGAATCCTCGCGGCCCGGCGCCGCCCCGGCGTACCATGCAAGGTATGTCCGCAGGTGGGGAACCCTATTCGGAGGCATTGTCCGTCGCGGCCCGGCGAGCCGCCGCGTGGCTGGCGAGCTTGCCGGACCGGCATGTAGGGCCAGCCCGGAGCGCCCATGACCTCGCGGCTGACTTCAACGGGCCCCTTCCGGCCCAGGGCATGCCGGCCGCAGAGGTGGTTGAGTATCTCGCGGACAAGGCCGAGCCCGGGCTGATGGCCATGCCCTCCGGGCGCTTCTTCGGCTGGGTGATCGGCGGCACGTTGCCTGCGGCGCTGGCCGCCGACTGGCTGGTGAGCGCCTGGGACCAGAACGCCGGCCTGCGCTACGCCACCCCCGCCATAGCCGCCATCGAAGAGGGTGCCGGCCACTGGCTGGTAAACCTCCTTGGCCTCCCCGCGGAGTCCGACGTCGGCTTCGCCACCGGGGCCACCATGGCCAACTTCACCGGCCTGGCCGCTGCCCGGTGGCGGTTGCTGACGGACGCGGGCTGCGATCTTGACGGCGACGGGCTGGCAGGTGCCCCGCGGATCAGGTGCTTCGTGGGCCAGGAGCGCCACGAGACCATTGACCTCGGCCTACGCTACCTGGGCCTGGGACGGCCCATGGCGGTACCCGCAGATGCCCAGGGAAGGTTGATCCCCGCAGAGTTGGACCGGCTGTTGTCCGACGGATCCGGGCCGGCGCTCGTCTGCCTCCAGGCAGGGAATCTTCACTCGGGCGCTTTCGATCCCTTCGACGCTGCCATCGGGGTTGCCCGCCGGCATGGTGCGTGGGTCCACGTGGACGGTGCGTTTGGGCTGTGGGCCGCTGCGGTACCCGAACTCGCGCATCTCACGCACGGCATGGCGCTGGCCGATTCGTGGGGGACGGATGCCCACAAGACCCTCAACGTTCCGTATGACTGCGGTATTGCCGTGGTCAAGGACAGCACAGCCCTGCGTAACGCCATGGGCCTGCACACCAGTTACCTGATCCACGATGCCGAAGGCCCCGGCGACCCGTTCCAGAAGGTACCGGAGCTGTCCCGCAGGGGCCGCGGCGTGCCCGTGTGGGCCGCCCTCCGGTCGCTGGGCCGGGACGGAGTTGCCGCGCAGGTGCGCGGCCTCGCGGCTGCCGCCGCCAGCATCGGCAGCCGTTTGGCGGACCTGGACGGCATTGAGGTGCTCAACGACGTCGACTACACCCAGGTTTCGCTGGCCTTCGGGGACGACGCCACCACCCGCGCGGTGACAGCCCGGGTCATCGAGGACGGCAAGGTTTGGATGTCCGGCTCACACTGGCATGGCAGGGACGTCCTGCGCGTCTCGGTCAGTAACTGGAGTACAAACGCGGACGACGTCGGTACTGCGGTCGAGGCGGTCAGCTCCGCTTTTGCGGCGGTCCGGGCAGCGGGCTGACAGGCTGTGGCTCAGGACTTCCGGCCGAGCCCGTTGATGCTTAGCGGGCCGCCTCCCGCGGTCCGGATGTGCCAGGTTCGGGCAGGTCGTGGGCGGTGGGGAGGCCGCTAAGCGTGTGACCGGCAAGGGTGCTGGCTACCCACAGCGACCTTGCCAGATCGCCCTGACGGCCTGGCCTCGAGGCGTACCAGAGCGCGTTTTCCACTTCGCGGACCACTGCCCATTCGCGCGCCGCACCGGCATCAAGGCCCGCCGCGGCGCTGAAATCCCGGCAGCGCTGCCTGAGCCCCGCGGCCGGATTGCCCCGCGGCAGGTCGCCCAGGCGGTTCCACAACAGCGGGGCCACCGCGAATTCGGGTTCACCGATCATGGGCTGAGGGTCGATGGCAACGAAGGTCCTACCGCTCGGAGCCAGAACACCACCGACAGCGGCAGCTGCGGCCTCGGGCCTGGCCAGGACGTTCAGGAAATGGAAGTCGGTGTGCACTAGAACGTCCCGGCCCGAGCGCCGGCCCACGGCACCGCGGATCTGGCAGACTTCGAGGGCGGATTCGAGCAGCCAGCGCGGAAAGGGGCGGCCCTGTTGTTCCCAGTCGGCGGGCAGGTCATCGCTCCACTGTTCTGCCCTGCCGGCAATGTGGTCGAATTCCCGCCATACGTGCTCCTCGCCGGGCACCAGGCTCAACTGCCGCATGAGCCCGCCCCACACAGCTGCCGCTTCCGCCAGGGGTACGGTCTGAAGTGAGCAGCGAGGATCCAGCCGTTCGAGGAGCATGGCGCAGGTTCCGGCGTCGGCCTCCAACAGGCGGACGGCTCCCGACCCGCCCCACAGTGCAAGCGCGTGCCGCTCTACGCGGGCTTCGTCGTGGGGAAAAGCGATTTTGAGGGCGGCCGGGGTCCTGTCATTCCTGCGGACCGGGATCACCATGCCGCCTTGCCCGTGCCAGGGAAGTTCTCCGGGTTCCAGGTCCAGGGCCAACTCCCAGTTCTCCAGCCGTCCGTGTACGAGGCCAGGGAGTGAGGCGAGCCAGGCCCGTCCGGCGCTGGTGCGTCCATAGCGCACACTGAGTGCCGGCGGGACAGGGACCTCTGTCCGGAGGTTCACATCACGCCGCTTGCCCCGAGCAGGTTGCCGATCGAGAACGTTGCCACCAGGGCCAGTGCGCCGCCTACCACCACGCGTACCGCTGCACGCATCTTCGATCCTCCTCCGATCCAGGCTCCCAACGCCCCCGTGGCCGCGAGCGCCACCAGGACGGCAACGAAGGTCAGCGGGATTCTGATGTCCGCGGGCGGAAGGAGGATGGCCAGCATCGGCAGGATCGCGCCGATCAGGAAGGCAACTGCTGAGGCCAAGGCGGCGTGCCAGGGGCTCACGATGTCTGTTTCGTCAATGTTCAGTTCCGCGGACAGGTGGGCGCCCAGGGCGTCGTGAGCCGTGAGCTCGCGGGCCACCGCGCCGGCAGTTTCCGCGCTGAGGCCCTTTGACTGGTAGATCGCAGTAAGTTCTGCGAGCTCCTCTTCCGGCTGCTCAAGGAGTTCCCGGCGTTCCTTCTCGATCAGGGCTTGCTGACTGTCCTTCTGGCTGCTGACGGAGACATATTCGCCCAGGGCCATGGAGATTGCACCGCCAACGACGCCTGCAGCGCCAGCTACCAGGATCGGACCCGGTTCGTTGGTTACACCGGCGACACCAACCACGATGGCTGCCACAGATACGATTCCGTCATTGGCGCCCAACACACCGGCACGGAGCCAGTTAAGGCGGTGGGCTATGTCATTGTGGTGCGGCTCGTTCTCGTGAAGAGCAGCTGCGGGTGCGTTGTCCATGACCTCAGCAAATCACTTGGTGGCCGTTGCTGACCAGTGTACTGAGGCTACGCTAAGGCGTGCCGCGGGTTGGGGTGCCGCTTGTTGACGGACTCTGCTCCACGGCCGGGAGGGGTGGCAGTGCGGATTCATCCAGGACCGCGCCGGCAACCGGGCCCGTAGCTGCACCCCAGTAAACGGTTCTCCGGGCCGCCGATTGAAGGGCGGCGAGGGCCCATGCCCGATCGGCTCCGGCGCTGAGGGCAACCAAGTCGCCGTACGCCGGGAGCGTACCGGCCTCCAGCACCCCCAGCTCAGCTGCCGGATCTGCCAGGAAGGCTGCATCCAAGGCATAGCCTGCGGGCGTCGGAGGCAGGGAGGCGCAGTGGGCGCCCGCAGCCGCCCCGGCGTCACGGCGGAGGTCTTCATGCTGGGTGAGAAAGTCCGACGCCGGAGCGACGGACCCGGGAGGCAGCCGGGTCAGTGCCGCCTGGTAGGCGTAAACGAGTTCCAGCTCCGCGCGCGCCACCGAGGTCAAGGATGAAGCCACGTCTGCAGTGCCATTGGCCGCCGGCGCGGAGCAGTTGGCGGCCGGTGAGGCAGCGGATGAGACGGCCGGGGAAGGCACTGCCGAGGAAGATACGGGTGGAGCAGACGCTGCGGGGGAGGGCAGGCCGGGGGCGGGCAGGCCGGACCCGGACACGGTGTGGCCGGGAAGTGCGCCCAACGCGGTGCCGGTCGCCGCCGCCAACTCCTCGGCCGCCAGGACCTGGGCAATGCCGGTGCCGGCGAGAAGGCGGGCGATGCCGCCGTCGGCCTTTTCAGCGTCACTGAGCCGCTGGGCTCCGCTCGTGTGAAGCGCGTTGGCGAGCTCAGCGGCTGCGGACGGCGGGGAAGCCTGCGCAGGAGTGGATGGAATCTGCGAGGACGAAGCCCCGGCCGAACTTACCGGAATCGAAGGATCATTGGGCAGCATCAACGCCCGGGCCTGCACAGTCAGCAAAGTCACAGCGCGTTGCGCCGCGGCGGCCGCGGGTTCCTGCCGGGCTGCCTCGGCGTCGTCTCCGGCAGCCACGGCAAGTGCCCGGAGACGGACCGCGTCCGAGAACGCTGCAGCCCTGGCCTCCTCCGAAAACGGCGGCGGCGCGGGAGCATCCGGTTCACGGGGGATCAGGACAAAACCGAGGCTCAGCACCAACAGTCCGGCCAAGGCGAATACGGCGTACCGGAAATAGCTTCTGCGGGGACCGGATTCCGTGGTGTCGTCGTTCACAACAGACCATGTTGTCACGGCCAGGGGGCACCACTGTGCACCACTGCGGCCGGAAAATCGCTAGTCTAGTAGTCACAACATCATCTATTGGAAGGCGGCCGGCATCGTGAGTAATGCAGAAGCCACGACTTCATCAGACCCTACCGGATCGGGTACGGCTGAAGCTGCGTCCGCCAATAATCCGGAAGCTGCACGGCTCCGTTCCTTGCTGGAGCCCGCGGTCCAGGCAAACCGCCTCTACCTGGAAGACGTGTCCATCATCCCCGGCTCCCACCGTGTGGTCCACGTCGTGGTGGACCTGCCGCAGGAGGAAACCGGCGGCGTGAACCTTGACGTCATCGCCGATATTTCGCGAGTCCTCTCGGACGTCCTGGACAACGATCCTGCGGACGACGGACGGCCCTACGACCTCGAGGTATCCTCACCCGGCGTCGGGCGTCCTCTGACGGAACCGAGGCACTGGCACCGCGCCAAGGGCCGCATGGTCAAGGTCAACGTCATCCAGGGCGAAAACGTCACCGGCAGGGTGCGGTCCGTGGACGAAAGCGGCGTGACCATCATCCCTGAAATCGCCGTCAAGAAGGGCATGAAGCCCAAGCAGGGCGAGCCGCAAATACTTCCTTTCGACAGGATCCGTAACGGAAAAGTCGAGATCGAATTCAGCCACCTTGAAGAAGCTGGTCTGGAACCTGAGCACAATGGACCTTCTGAGGAGGCCTGATGGATATTGACATGAGCGCACTGAGGCTTCTGGAGCGTGAGCGCGAAATCCCGCTGGACCTGCTGATCCCCACCATCGAGCAGGCGCTCCTGGTGGCGTACCACAAGTCGCCTGGTGCCTTTGAGAAGGCCCGTGCCGAGCTGGACCGCAAGAGCGGCCACGTGACAATTTGGGCCGTGGAGATTGACGACGACGGCGCCCCCATTGGCGAGTTCGAGGACACGCCTGCCGGCTTCGGCCGGATCGCCGCGAGCACCGCCCGCCAGATCATTCTGCAACGCCTGCGCGACGTCGAGGACGACAACATCCTCGGTGAATTCAAGGGGCGCGAGGGCGAACTGGTGGCCGGCCTGATCCAGCAGGGCAACAACCCGCACATGATCCAGGTCAACCTGGGCACGGTGGAGGCCCTGCTGCCGCCGCCCGAACAGGTACCGGGGGAGAAGTACACCCACGGCAACCGCCTCCGCGCACTGGTCATTGACGTGCACCGGGGCACCAAGGGTCCGTCCGTCACCCTGTCCCGGTCACACCCGGGCCTGGTACGGAAGCTGTTCGAACTGGAGGTCCCCGAGATCGCGGACCGTTCCGTGGAGATCGTCGCCCTGGCCCGCGAGGCCGGTCACCGGACCAAGATCGCCGTCAAAGCCAACGCCGCGGGCATCAACGCCAAGGGTGCCTGCATCGGTGAAATGGGTTCCCGTGTCCGCGCCGTCATGACGGAACTCAACGACGAAAAGATCGACATCGTCGACTTCAGCGAGGACCCCGCCACGTTCATCGCCAGCGCACTGTCCCCGTCACGGGTGAATTCGGTCACCATCATCGACGAAGCCACCCGCTCCGCACGCGTGGTGGTTCCGGACTACCAGCTCTCCCTGGCCATCGGCAAGGAGGGCCAGAACGCCCGTCTGGCGGCCAAGCTCACCGGCTGGCGGATCGATATCGTTTCGGATGCGGCCGCCCCCACGCAAAGCTAAACCGACTCCAGCACGTCGGCCGGCCGTCGAATCGCCCCGGCCGACGCCGCGGTTTCGGGCAGAACGGCCCCGAGGGGCTAGAATAGACAATGACCGCGCCTAACGGCCGGTATTCGTGTGCCCTGTGAGTTCCGCTCCGCTGACCGGCGGAGTGAACCCCTGGGCCGGCAGATATGAACGTCAGGAAGATGCTCACCGTGGGAGAAGTGCTTCACAGCGCGAATCAGCACAGCGAGGATCAACCGCAGCGTACCTGCATCGGATGCCGGAAGAAGGCTCCGCGGTCTGAGTTACTCCGGCTCGTCGCCGAAAGCAGCGGTTCCACTGCGGTGCTGGTAGACGAACGACGCCGGATGGCTGGCAGGGGAGCATGGTTGCACCCCAGCGAAACGTGCTTGGCCCTGGCGGTCAAACGGCGAGCATTCGGAAGGGCCCTCAACGGCGCAACCGGGGCTACCGCCGTCGAACGCTGGATCCTGGCACGTAAGCAGGCCGCCAGCCCGCTGCAGGAGCCTTCGGCCACTGCAGCAAAACCGTCCAACCTGAAAGCGGGTCAGAAAACTGATGGAAACCCGATGAGTTCCCAGCGATGAGTGCGCAACGATGACAACTTTGTTGCGCTCTGCAATGGGCCCTTCTGCTGCAACCGCGGCTGGGGCCCGCAGTAAGAAGTAGACGGTTCGTGCCTGGCTCGGTGCGGACCGAGACAGGAGAAATGTGGCCAAGGTCCGCGTACACGAGCTCGCTAAAGAGCTCGGTATTACTTCCAAAGATGCAGTGACAAAACTGCAGGAACTGGGCGAATTCGTTCGCTCCGCCTCCTCAACCATTGAGGCCCCGGTGGTGCGGAAGCTCCGCAACGCCTACCCCGACGCCGCGGCCAAGGCTGCAGCTCCCGCAGCAGCGCCCAAGGCGGCTGCCCCGTCGGCAGAATCACGGCCCGCAGCACCCGCTCCGGGTCCCGCAGCTCCCAAAGCCCCGGCAGCGCCCGCTGCTTCGGCTCCCGCTGCCGCCGCTCCTTCAGCACCGGCCGCCCCTGCTGCCGCAGCTCCGGCTGCGCCTGCAGCACCCGCTGCACCCGCCCCGGCCGCAAGTGCCCCGTCCACGGGCGCCAAGCCCGGTGCCCGTCCGGCACCGAAGGCTGAAGCCCCGGCAGCACCCACCCGCCAGGGTGGATCACAGGGCGGCTCGGCTCCGCGCCCCGGCGGTCCCCGCCCCGGCAACAACCCGTTCGCCACGTCCCAGGGCATGCCCCGCGGCCGCGGCGGCGACGGAGAACGTGCCCCGCGTCCGGGCAACAACCCGTTCGCTCCCTCCCAGGGCATGCCCCGCGGTGGCAGCCGTCCCGACAGCGACCGTCCCGGTGGTCCGCGTCCGGCAGCCGGTGCAGGTGGTCCCCGTCCGGGTGGCCCCCGTCCCGCAGCCGGTGCAGGTGGACCCCGCCCGGCCGCTGGCGCAGGTGGACCCCGTCCGGGTGCACCCCGTCCCGCGGGTGCCGGTGGAAACCGACCGACTCCGGGCATGATGCCCAACCGCACTGAGCGTCCCGCACCCGCTGGTGCAGGACGTCCCGGTGGCGGAGCACGCGGACCCGGACGTCCGGGTGGCGCTCCCGGTACAGGCGGCGCTCCCGGCTCCGGTGGCGGCGCTCCCGCCGGCGGTGGCTTCGGCAAGGGCGGCCGCGGTCGCGGTGGCACCCAGGGTGCCTTCGGCAAGGGCGGCGCAGGGCGTGGCAAGCAGCGCAAGTCGAAGCGCGCCAAGCGCCAGGAACTTGAGCAGATGAGTGCCCCGTCGCTGGGTGGCGTGAGCGTACCCCGCGGCGACGGCAACACCGTAGTGCGTCTGCGCCGCGGCTCGTCCATCACGGACTTTGCCGACAAGATCGAGGCAAACCCCGCCGCGCTGGTCACCGTCCTGTTCCACCTTGGTGAGATGGCCACGGCCACGCAGTCACTGGATGAGGAAACCTTCGCGCTGCTCGGCGAGGAGCTTGGCTACAAGCTCCAGGTCGTGTCCCCGGAGGACGAGGAGCGCGAGCTGCTCTCCGGTTTCGACATCGACTTCGACGCCGAACTTGAAGCAGAAGGCGACGAAGACCTCGAGGCACGTCCTCCGGTTGTCACTGTCATGGGCCACGTGGACCACGGCAAGACCCGCCTGCTCGACGCCATCCGCAAGTCGGACGTTGTGGCCGGGGAGCACGGTGGCATCACGCAGCACATCGGTGCCTACCAGGTCACCCACAACCACGAAGGCACCGATCGCAAGATCACCTTCATCGATACTCCGGGCCACGAGGCGTTCACCGCCATGCGTGCCCGTGGTGCGAAGGTCACCGACATCGCCATCCTGGTGGTCGCAGCGGACGACGGCGTGATGCCGCAGACCGTTGAGGCCCTGAACCACGCCCAGGCGGCCAACGTGCCGATCGTGGTTGCAGTGAACAAGATCGACAAGGAAGGCGCCAACCCGGACAAGGTCCGCGGCCAGCTGACCGAGTACGGCCTGGTTCCCGAGGAATACGGTGGCGACACCATGTTCGTTGAGGTTTCTGCCCGCCAGAACCTCAACATCGACGAGCTCCTTGAGGCTGTGCTGCTCACCGCAGACGCTGCCCTGGACATGCGCGCCAACCCGAACAAGGACGCCCGCGGCATCGCGATTGAAGCGAACCTGGACAAGGGCCGCGGTGCAGTTGCCACCGTCCTGGTCCAGTCCGGTACCCTGCGTGTCGGTGACACGATCGTGGCCGGCACGGCCCACGGCCGCGTCCGCGCCATGTTCGACGACGACGGCAGCGCACTGACCGAGGCCGGCCCGTCCCGCCCCGTGCAGGTACTGGGTCTGTCCAACGTGCCGCGCGCCGGTGACACCTTCTTTGTGACTGCTGACGAGCGCACCGCCCGCCAGATCGCTGAGAAGCGTGAAGCTGCCGACCGCAACGCCGCACTGGCCAAGCGCCGCAAGCGCATCAGCCTCGAAGACTTCGACAAGGCCGTTGCCGATGGCAAGATCGACACCCTCAACCTCATCCTCAAGGGTGACGTGTCCGGTGCCGTGGAAGCCCTCGAAGACGCACTGCTCAAGATCGACGTCGGGGAAGGCGTGCAGCTGCGCGTCATCCACCGCGGAGTTGGCGCCATCACGCAGAACGACGTCAACCTGGCGACGGTCGACAGTGCCGTCATCATCGGGTTCAACGTCAAGCCTGCCGAGCGTGTTGCCGAACTGGCAGACCGCGAAGGCGTCGACATGCGCTTCTACTCCGTCATCTACGGCGCAATCGATGACATCGAGCTGGCCCTCAAGGGCATGCTCAAGCCGGAGTACGAAGAAGTTCAGCTGGGCACCGCCGAAGTCCGCGAAGTGTTCCGTTCCTCCAAGTTCGGCAACATTGCAGGCTCCATCGTCCGCTCGGGCATCATCCGACGCAACACGAAGGCCCGGGTCAGCCGCGACGGCAAGATCATCGGTGACAACCTCACCGTTGAGACGCTCAAGCGCTTCAAGGACGACGCCACTGAGGTCCGCACGGACTTCGAGTGCGGTATCGGTCTTGGTTCGTACAACGACATCAACGAAGGCGACATCATCGAGACCTTCGAGATGCGCGAAAAGCCGCGCGTCTAAGTTGGTCTAGCTGTTACTGAGGTGCGGGGCCGCTGGGATTTTTCCGGCGGCCCCGCCCCTAAGCCCAACCCGGGAGCCTCCGAGTTTTGGGGGCGCCCCGCCCAGCTCCGGTAGGCCCGATGCCACTCCCGGGCGCCCCCAAAACTCTCCGGCATCGTCTTAGACTCACCTCAGGCGCGTGGCAGCAAAGGCAACTCAAACGCTTATCTGTCACTGCGCCGTCGTACATCCCAAATTTTTAGGAGTGGAAATGGCTGATCCCGCACGGGCTGCCAAGTTGGCGCAGCGGATCAAGGTTGTTGTTGCGGAGGCTCTTGGCCGGAAGGTTAAGGATCCTCGGTTGGAGGGCATTACTGTTACTGATGCCCGGGTGACCAATGATCTGCAGCACGCCACCATCTACTACACCGTTCTCGGTGACCAGGCTGTCCAGTCGGATGCGGCCAAGGGGCTGGAGAAGGCCAAGGGTGTGCTGCGCCAGGAAGTGGGACGGAACGTTACTGTTCGGCTGACCCCCACCCTGGAATTCGTGGCTGACCAGATCCCTGTGGTCGCCTCCAATCTTGAGGAACTGCTTCGGGAAGCCAAGAAGCGCGACGCCGAAGTGGCCGCCCTGGCCGAGAACGCCAAGCATGCCGGCGACCCCGACCCCTACAAGAGCGATATTCCCGCCGATGTAGAGATCGATGAAGACGACTTCGACGAAGAGGACCTTGACCTCACCGACGACGAAGGCCTCGACGAGGACGGCAACAAGTAGCCGTCTGGTCGCCAAGCGCATCAACAGGAAAGCCCGGGCCGCAATTGCAGTCCGGGCTTCCTTCGTCTGCTGGGCTTATGCACCCGGCAGCATCTAATTGATGCTGGCCTTAATGACGGTTCCGGCCGGTGCCCCGGGACCGAAACCCGCCGTGGCGTAGAGAGTATCTCCACTCAATTCCACGGCCGCAGGGCCGTTGACCGCCAGGAACTGTGTACTCTCACGGCTCCACGCATCGATCTTGACGATCTCGTTACCGAACATCGAAGCCGCGTAAACGTCACCGTTGTCGGCTACCGCGATGCCGGTGGGGCTGAGAATGTCCTCTGCCCACAGTCGTGTCGCGCCGGTCCAGGGATTGACCTTGAAAATCGCACCACGGGCTCCGAAGGACGTGTCCTCGGGACCGCCCGGGAGCGAA
Source organism: Pseudarthrobacter sp. TAF60_1 (assembly GCF_052113505.1). NCBI lineage: Bacteria > Bacillati > Actinomycetota > Actinomycetes > Micrococcales > Micrococcaceae > Pseudarthrobacter > Pseudarthrobacter sp. TAF60_1. Next base: position 54,530 of record NZ_JBFRDI010000009.1, on the reverse strand, counting down.
GAGACATAGAGCCACCCATCGGGGCCGATCTCCACATCTGTTGGCACAGATTCAAAGGCATATTCGTGGCCGACAACGCAGGCAGGGGCTTCAACGGTCCCTCCCGCCATGTCGATCGGGATCCTGGCACCGGCAGGGATGACGGCCGGCCTCGGCGGAAGAACGGCCACGGTCGAGATGTCACCGGTATCCGCATCGACTTCCAGGATGGCGTTCGCGCCGGCGTCGGCGATGTACAGCGTGTCGCCCTTAACCGCGGTGGCATACGGATGGGAATCAACGAGGCCCTCGTACCGGGCCGGAGGGAAAGCGGGCCAGCCTTTTAGGCAATCGGCGGACACGTCGTCGCCGAAGCCATGGTGCTGGTCACCGTCCGGATTGTGGGCGCGTTCGTAGCCGGCGAGGTCGGCAATGGTGCGCACCTCTCCCGACCGGCCGATGGATTTCACGTACCCTTTGAGCGCGTCCGGCTTACCTCCGCCGGCTCCCACGCTTTCCAGGAAATACGTGGCTCCACCCTGGGTTGCAACGCCGGAGACATCCCACCCGGCCCTGGTGTAGAGGTTGGCGAGTTGCCCGTCATCCTTCACACGGTCCAGGCGGCCGGCAAAATTCTGCGTAACGAGGACAGAGTCGTTCTTGTCGACCGCGAGGCTTAGCGGTGCGAGCAGCCCCTTGGCGAGGGTCTCTGGCTCTGACGACGAGGACCCTGCTACGGCCGGGCCCATGGGAATGACTAACGCCGCCGCGGCAAGGCACGCGGCCAAGGGAAACTTCTTCTTCATTGCATCCTCCGGGTTGAGGTGCGCAACCCCGCGGACGGGGCCGGGCAATGAGACCAAAGTTGATGTGAACTTATACAGCCCCCGGGCGCAAGAGTAGTCCTCCGGACAGCCAACGTCGACTGAATTTGCCTCGCCGACGCCCCCTACTTTGCGCGGGGAGTATGGGCACGGATCGCCGGGTCATGGCTAGGATCTAGCTATGACCCAGCCGAGCGAGCACCACGACGCCACCCCGTACCTGCAACAGGCCATTGAGCTGGCCATCCGGAACGTGGCTGACGGGGGCGGACCGTTCGGCGCCCTGGTGGTGACCCCCGACGGCCGCTTCCATGAGGGCGTTAACCGGGTCACCCGCGACAACGATCCCACCGCACACGCAGAAGTGGTCGCCATCCGGACCGCAGCCACTGCGGCCGCAAACTTCGATCTCAGCGGCGCAGTGCTCTACACCAGCTGCGAGCCATGCCCGCTCTGCCTGTCCGCCGCTCTCTGGGCACGGATCAGCCGGGTCTACTTCGCGGCGGACCGCTACGGTGCAGCGGCCGCCGGTTTCGACGATGCCATGTTCTACGACTACTTTGCAGGCACCAGGCCGGAACTCATGCCGGTGGCACACGAGGCGATACCGACGTCGGACGCCCCTTTCGACGCGTGGCGCGCCAATGCGCAGCGCAAGGAATACTGAATCCGGAGGCACCTGTGGAACCTGCACTGATCACCTGTCCGAGCTGCGGCAAGACCAACCGGGTCCCGGCAGCTGCGTCCGGCCGTCCGCGTTGCGGAAACTGCAAGCAGGGACTGCCATGGATCACCGCCGCGGGGGATGACGACTTCGCCGTCGTGGCAGAGCAGTCCCCGGTCCCGGTGCTCGTTGACTTCTGGGCCGCCTGGTGCGGACCCTGCCGGATGGTGAGCCCTGTCCTGGACAAGCTGGCCACTGAGCGGGCCGGCGGCATCAAACTCGTCAAAGTCGATGTTGACCGGGCGCCGCGGCTCTCCAGCCGGTTCGACGTCCAAGCCATTCCCACCTTGATGGTCATGGCCGGGGGCAAGGTGCTGGCTAAACAGGCCGGCGCAGCGCCGGCTCCCGCCCTTCGCGCCTGGCTTGATTCGGCCCTGGCCGGCCATACGTAAACCGGGCCGTCTAGCCGCGGTCCGGCAACCGGCCCAGTCCTTCAACGAGCTGCCGCCGGTTGCCGCACAGCGCGATCCGGACCCAGCCCTCGCCGATGGAGCCGAAGGCCGTGCCGGGCGCTACCGCCACGCCGGTGGCAGCCAGGAACCTGTGCGTCCAGCCGCGGACGTCGCCGCCACTGGCGTGGGAGACATCGGCCCAGAGGTAAAAGGCGCCTTGCGCGCTCAAGTAGCGAATACCCTTTGCAGCCAAGACAGCGGAGGCCGCGTCCCTGTTGGCGCGGTAGTGTGCGTGGGCATGGCTCACGTAGTCCTGGGGGCCGGTCAGGGCGGCCAGCGCTGCGTACTGCGACGGCGAGGCAACGCAGGAGACGATCGCTTCCATCACGTTGTTCATGGTTCGCTCCATGCCTGGCGGACAGATCAGTGCGCCGATCCTCAGGCCTGTCAGCCCGTATGTCTTGGACAGCGTCAGTGAGGTGAAGACGCGCGCCTCGCCGGGGACATCGCTGTCGAACCGTGCAGGGCTGACGTGCGGCACATCGTAGGTGAACGCCTCATAACACTCGTCAGAAATGATCCAGAGGTCATGCCTGCGCGCCAGTTCAACGAGCTGCCGGGTCAGTTCCTCACCCAGGACCGCGCCGAGCGGGTTGGACGGCGAATTCAGGATCAGGACCCGCGTCCGGTCGGTGATGAGCGCCTCAAGGTCCTGGATCCGGGGCTGAAAGTCCTGGTCCGGATACAGCGGGTAGGGCACCGGGACGGCGTTCAGGAGACGGCCGGTCATGGCGAACGTGGGATAGCCCGGATTGGGGATCAGCACTTCATCGCCGGGAGAAAGGAGGAGGCTCATGGCAAAGTGCAGGCCCTGCTGGGCGCCGTCCACCACGTAGACCCTGTCGGTCCCGAGGCTGTCCTGATCCAGCCCGGCACGTTCCCGGAATCTTGCGGCGAAGGCTTCCCGCAGTGCCGGGATACCTGCGTTGGGCGTGTAGTTGGTCTCGTCCCGATCCAGGCAGGCCATGCCGGCGTCCAGGATATGGCGGGGGACCGGGAAGCCGGGTTCGCCGATACTGAGCACAATTGCACCGGGTGTCCGCCAGGCAGCTTCGGTGATCTCGCGGATCTGGTTAACGGGGACGTCTCGGGCGTGTGCAGCAAGCTCAGGCATGCCTGCCATCCTAACCGGCGCCCCATCACACCGGCGGGCGGCGCATCACAGCGGTGGGTGCGCCATCTCGTGGCCGGGGCCCCATCTCGTGGCCGGGGGCGGATGCCCGCGCCGATATACTGGGAAGCGTGCTTTCTGGACTGGTGATAGTGGACAAACCGCAGGGATGGACCAGCCATGATGTGGTTGGTCGGATGCGGCGCATCGCCGGAACCCGGAAAGTGGGCCATGCCGGGACCCTGGACCCCATGGCTACCGGGGTACTGGTGGTGGGGATCAACAAGGCCACGCGCCTGCTCACGTACATTGTGGGCACGTCCAAGACCTATACGGCCACCATCCGCCTGGGCGAGTCCACCATCACGGACGACGCCGAAGGCGACGTTATGGCCACCGTCAGTGCCGCCGTCGTCCCCGATGAGGCAATTCACGACGGCGTTGCGGCCCTCACGGGCGAAATCCAGCAGGTGCCCAGCAGCGTCAGCGCCATCAAAGTCAACGGTGAACGCGCCTATGCCCGGGTCCGCTCCGGCGAAGAAGTGAAGCTCGCCGCACGCCCGGTCACCATTCATCGCTTCGAGGTCCATGGCATCCGGCGGGAGCGGGGCGGTGACGTCATCGACATCGACGTCACCGTGGAGTGCTCCTCCGGCACGTACATCCGGGCGCTTGCCCGTGACCTCGGTGACGGACTGGGAGTCGGCGGCCACCTCACGGCCCTCCGCCGGACCCAGGTGGGGCCCTACACACTGGACCAGGCCCGCACCCTCGAGCAGCTGGCTGAAGAACTGACTGTCCTGGAAATGTCCCAGGCTGCCCGGGCCCTCATGCCCAACCGCGAACTGACCGCTGAGGAAACCACCGAGATCTCCTTCGGCCGCCGGATCGCGGCAGGGGCGCCCGCAGGAACTACCGGGGCCGCCAGCACCGAACACCCCGCGGCGGCTTTTGCTCCCGACGGGAGCCTGGTGGCGCTGCTGGCCGATGCGGGCAACTTCGCCAAGCCCGTGCTGGTGTTCGCGCCCGGCAACGCCTCGTCCGCGACAGTCGCCAGCGGGGACGCCTAGGAATGGACGCTTTTTTCTACATCATTCTTGTGGTGGGACTGCTCTCAACTGGAATCTGCCTCGTGGCCGGCATCCTCAAGAAGGCACCCAATGACATCACTATCCTTTCCGTCGCCGCCGTGGAACTGGCGCTAGTGGTCTATTTGGTGGGTTCCATCGTGAGGGTGATCGCGGGCGAACCGATCGCCGGGGAAGCCTGGGAGTTCTGGGGCTACCTGGCAACGGCAATGCTCCTGCCGCCGGGCGCCGTTTACTGGTCCATTCTCGAACGGACCCGCTGGAGCAACTTTGTCCTGGCCGCCGTCGGCGTCACTGCCGTGGTGATGGCCGCCCGAATGAACCAGATCTGGTACTGACATGGAAGAAGCCCGCAACGTGAAAGCTCGTCATCCCGAAACGACGCCGGACCACGCATCCGTCTCCGGCAAGGACACCCGCAATACCGGCCCGGGCCGGCTCCTGATCGCCGTCTATGCCGTGTTTGCCATCTCGGCCACCGCACGGGCCGGCTACCAGATCCTGACCAAGTTCTCCGATGCTCCGCTGGCATATCTGCTGTCCGCTTTCGCCGCGGTTGTATACCTCGTGGCCACCGTTTCGTTGGCCAAGGCAGGCAGTACCTGGTTCAAGGTCTCGCTTGTCGCCGTGCTGGTGGAGCTCTTCGGAGTTCTTGTAGTCGGCGCGCTGAGCCTCTTCGATCCGGTCGCCTTCCCGCACGAGACGGTCTGGTCGCTTTTCGGCAGGGGTTATGCGTTCATCCCGCTGCTGCTCCCCATCCTCGGGCTGGCCTGGCTGTACCGTCGCCGGCCGGGTAAGCGCCTGACAGGCGCAGGGGACTAGCCACTCCACCGGGTCGAAAAGCAGCTACTTCTTACCGAAAAGGCCGCCAAGCAGGCCGCCCAGCCCGCCGGGCATATCGCCGAGGCCACCCAGGATGCTGTCCAACACCGAACCCTCCTGGCCGGGTCCAGCATTTGCACCAGCTCCTGCACCGGCGCCGGCACCAGCTCCAAGGATTCCGCCCAGAATGCCGCCAATGTCGATGCCGCCCTGCTGTCCTTCTCCAACTCCGCCGGCTCCAACTCCTGCCTGACCGCCCTGCCCGAAGATCTTCCTGGCCAGATAGGACATAACGATCGGTGCAAGGATGGGCAGGACCTTGCGGATGAGGTCACTGCCCACACCACCCAGCGCCGCAGTACCGGCCAGCTGCGCGGCTACCTGGTCCTGTTGGCCGCCAAACACGTGACCGACAATTTTTTCACCGTCGGCCGTGTCCACCTGGCTGACGTCCACGCCGCCGTCGAGCAGGCCGTCCTGGTGCTGGCCGAGAGCCGATTGAAGTGAGGCGGCGCCGTCAGGAGCCTGGGCGTTAGTGTGCATGCCCGCCAGCAGGGTGGGCAGCGCCGCTTCCACGGCGGACTGCGCCGAGGCCGGGTCGGTGCCCAGCAGGGAGGCCACCTGATTGACGTCAATCTGGTTCAGGAGGTCGTGAATCTCGGTCATGAGGTACTCCTTCAGCGACGCGACGGACGCGGACATGGTTATTTGGGGCACGCGCGGGGTGACATACGAGGATTGCCCTTGCATCGTAATCCCGGTGCCCGGCCTGCTACTAGGGGAAAGGCCGCGTGATTTTGCGGCTGCTGGCCGCCACTGCGCCGCGTCAGAAGGGCTGGCTGAATGCGGGTAATCTTAGAGAGTTCCGGCGCCGGCGCGTTCGGATAGATGTCAGTGCAGGCAGTAAAAGGCGAGGGTGATGGTCTACATCTGGAACGATCCGTCCGAGGTCCCGGCGGACTTTGGTCCCTCCGTTGTCACTTTCGGCAACTTTGACGGCGTCCACCGCGGCCACCAACAAGTGCTCTCCGAGCTCATCCGGTCCGCCCGCCTTAACGGAACCAAAGCGGTGGCCGTGACCTTTGATCCGCATCCGGCCCTGATCCACCGGCCGGAGACCGCGCCGGAGATGATCATGGGCCTGGAGGACAAACTGGTGGCCCTGGGTGAACTGGGCCTGGACGGCGTCCTGGTCATGAAGTACTCACTGAACCTCGCCAGCCTGACTCCCGAGGAATTTGTGGGCCAGGTCCTGGTGGACAGCCTCCACGCCAGCCACGTGGTGATCGGCCACGACGCCCGCTTTGGCCGGGGCAACTCCGGCGACCTTGACACCATGAAACAGCTCGGCGAGAAGTTCAACTTCGACGTTCAGGTCATCAGCGAGTTCGGCTCCGAAGGCTACCCGCTGCATAATGACGGCGGCACGGACCGCCGCTGTTCCTCCACCTGGGTGCGGGAAGCACTGCAGGAAGGTGACGTCGCCACTGCCGCAGAGGTGCTGGGCCGTCCCCACCGCATGCGTGGCGAAGTGGTGCACGGTGCTGCCCGTGGACGGGCCCTCGGATTTCCCACCGCCAACCTCGCCCACGAGGCCAGCGGGTTTGTGCCTGCCGATGGAATTTACGCGGGCTGGCTGGTTGACCAGGCCGGCAAGCGCTGGCCCGCCGCAATCTCAGTGGGTTCCAATCCCACGTTCGACGGCGTGAGCCGCCAGGTCGAAGCCCACGTGATCGACCGCCCGGATGAGGACGTGGAGGACTTCGATCTGTACGGCCAGACAGTAGTTGTGGAATTCTTGGCGCGGCTCCGCGGCATGGTGGCCTACCGTGGGCCTGAAGCTCTCGTTGACCAAATGCGCCTGGATGTCATTCAGGCCCACGACCTCCTGGCGAGGCGCTGACCCGGCCCACCGCCAACCGATGGCGGCGTCGTGAAGGAGAAAGGCAGCGCAGTGACCGTTGAGAAGAACACCCGCAAGCTGGACAAGGGAATCGTCCGGGATTTCAGTTCCCGGATGAGCTACGCGTCCTACCTTCAGCTGCCCACCCTTCTCAGTGCCCAGCACCCGGTCAGTCAGCCCGAGCACCACGACGAAATGCTGTTCATCATCCAGCACCAGACCACGGAGCTATGGCTGAAGCTGGTGCTGCACGAGCTCCGCAGTGCCGCCGCGTGGCTCCGCGCCGGCGATCTCGGCTCCGCACTCAAGGGCATTGCCCGGGTCAAACACATCCAGAAGACCCTCACGGAACAGTGGTCAGTCCTTGCTACCCTGACGCCCACGGAGTACTCCCAGTTCCGCGGCTTCCTGGGCAATTCCTCGGGCTTCCAGTCCAGCCAGTACCGGGCCGTGGAGTTTGTCCTGGGCAACAAGAACCGCAAGATGCTGCCGGTGTTCGAATCAGACCCGGCCGCCCACGCCATGCTGACGGAGCTGCTCAATGCTCCCAGCATCTACGACGAGTTCCTGGCCTACCTCGCCCGGCAGGGGTACGACGTGCCGCAGGCCGTCCTGGACCGGGACGTCACCCGCGCCCACGCGTTTTGCCCGGAGCTGGTGCCGCTCTTCAAGCACATCTACGAAAACGCGGCGGACAACTGGGGTGCTTACGAGGCCTGCGAGGAACTTGTGGACCTTGAAGACAACTTTCAACTGTGGCGGTTCCGGCACCTGCGCACCGTACAGCGGACCATCGGCATGAAATCCGGCACCGGCGGATCAAGCGGCGCCGCGTTCCTCCAGAAAGCCCTTGAGCTCACCTTTTTCCCGGAACTATTCGCGGTACGGACGGAGATCGGCCAATGAGCAGCACCACGGATGCGCGGATGGAAAATCACGACGACGCCGCCCTCCTGGAGCGGGCAGCGCACCTTGACGCCATGGACCCGCTGGCTCGGTACCGGGATCATTTCATCGGCACGGACACCGACCTCTCCTATCTCGATGGCAACTCCCTGGGCCGGCCGCTGAAAAGGACCGTGACCGACATCAGCACTTTTATCCAGGACGGCTGGGGCGGGCGGCTGATCCGCGGCTGGGACGAGGAATGGCTGGACCTGCCACAGGCCATCGGTGACCAGTTGGGCCGGTCTGTCCTCGGCGCAGCCCCTGGCCGGACCGTCATTGCCGACTCAACTACCGTGGTGCTCTACAAACTGATTCGGGCGGCCCTGGCCGCCGTACCGGATCCTGCCCGGACAGAGATTGTCCTGGACACCGACAACTTTCCCACCGACCGCTACCTCGTTGAGGGAATCGCCCGGGAGGAAGGCCTGACGCTCACCTGGATCGAAGCCGATCCGGCAGCAGGGGTAACCCCTGACCAGGTGCGGGACGCAACCGGACTAGCCACCGCCGTCGTACTTTTGAGCCATGTGGCGTACCGTTCCGGCTTCCTGGCCGACCTGCGCGCGATTACCGAGGTCGCGCACAGCGCAGGAGCCCTGGTGGTCTGGGACCTTTGCCATTCCGCCGGTTCGGTGGAGCTGGACCTCGATGCCGCGGACGTTGATTTTGCTGCGGGGTGCACCTACAAGTACCTCAACGGGGGACCAGGCTCGCCCGCCTTTGCTTACGTCAACGCTCGCCACCTGCCCGGCCTCCGGCAGCCGATCTGGGGTTGGATGGGGCGCAAGGACGCGTTTGAGATGGCTGCGGGCTACGAGCCTGCGCCCGGCATCCGGGGTTTCCTCAGCGGTACGCCGGCCATATTCGGGATGCTGGCCATGCGCGGAACCCTGGACCTCATCGACGAAACCGGCATGGCGGCCATTAGGCAGAAGTCGCTGGAACTCACCGCCTACACCGTGGAGCTCTACGACGCGTGGCTCAGGCCGCTCGGGGTGGAACTGGCGTCACCGCGGGATCCCCAACGCAGGGGGAGTCACATCACCCTGGACCATCCGGCATTCCGGAACGTGACCTCGGCGCTGTGGGAACAGGATGTCATTCCAGACTTCCGGGCGCCGCAGGGGATCCGGATCGGGCTGTCCCCGCTGAGCACCAGCTTCGCTGAAGTGCACCGGGGAATGGCCGCACTCCGGGACGTCCTGCAGCGGTAACGTTCCTGCCGCGGCGCCTGCGCTTTTCGTACCGGAGCGGCGGTTTCGACAAGTCTGTGGCGCTGCCGGTAAACTGAACGTTGGATCTGGCTGCAGTCCGTGGCGGCTGGTTCCTGCCATGCGTGGAAAGACCCTGAAATTCAGGGAATTCCTGCGCGGGCAGACCCGGCAGTGAATTACTGATTCGGGCCTCACGGCACATCTCTAGGAGTTATTGTGGCACTTGACGCCGCTGTAAAGCAGACCATCATCAAGGATTTCGCAACGTCCGAGGCCGACACCGGTTCACCGGAGGTCCAGGTTGCAGTCCTGACTCAGCGGATCAAGGATCTGACTGAGCACATGAAGGTGCACAAGCACGATTACCACACCCAGCGCGGTCTGCTGGCCATGGTTGGTCGTCGCAAGCGCATGCTGACCTACCTCAAGAACACTGACATCACCCGCTACCGTGCGCTCATCGAGCGTCTCGGCCTGCGCCGCTAGTCAGGCTTAAGGGGCGGCCCTTTCCTCGCGGATCGGGCCGCCTTCTTCAGAAGAAAATTAAACAGGAGGATCAACCGCATCACGCATTCGCGGTCCTCGGTAGTGATCCCCGGGAAACGGCTTCGTTGATTGAAGCCACGGCCCGTGGATCTCGATCGACGACCGGGTGCAGGGCCAGTCGACAGATGCTGGTCTGGGTTGATGCGGCTGGACTCCGTGAAACAGAAACGGAGGTGACTCTCTTGGAGGGTCCCGAAATCCAGTTCTCAGAAGCCGTCATTGACAATGGCCGCTTTGGCAAGCGTGTAATCCGCTTCGAAACCGGCCGTCTTGCCAAGCAGGCGGCCGGCGCAGCAATGGTGTACATCGACGAAGACACCGCGCTGCTGTCCGCCACCACCGCCGGCAAGCACCCGCGCGAAGGCTTCGACTTCTTCCCGCTGACGGTTGACGTTGAAGAGCGCATGTACGCCGCCGGCCGTATCCCGGGCTCGTTCTTCCGCCGTGAAGGCCGTCCCTCCACCGAAGCCATCCTGGCTTGCCGCCTCATGGACCGCCCGCTGCGTCCGGCCTTCGTGAAGGGCCTTCGCAACGAGGTCCAGATCGTGGTGACCGTCCTGGCCATCAACCCTGACGAGCTCTACGACGTGGTGGCCATCAACGCCTCCTCCATGTCCACCCAGCTCTCCGGCCTTCCGTTCTCCGGCCCGATCGGCGGCGTCCGCGTTGCCCTCGTTGCCGACGAGAACGGCTCGCAGTGGGTTGCTTTCCCCAAGCACTCCCAGCTTGAGAACTCCGTGTTCAACATGGTTGTAGCCGGCCGCATCGCCGGTGACGACGTCGCCATCATGATGGTTGAAGCCGAAGCGACGGACAACTCCTGGAACCTCATCAAGGAACAGGGCGCCACCGCGCCCACCGAAGAGGTTGTCTCCGAGGGCCTCGAGGCTGCCAAGCCGTTCATCAAGGCGCTGTGCGAAGCACAGTCCGACCTGGCTGCACGCGCCGCCAAGCCCACCGTTGAGTTCCCCGTCTTCCTTGATTACCAGGACGACGTCTACGCAGCTGTTGAGGCCGCCGCCGCTGAGAAGCTGGCCGCTGTCTTCCAGATCGCGGACAAGCAGGACCGCGACGTTGCCACGGACGCCCTGAAGGACGAAACCACCGCAGCCCTGGCCGGCCAGTTCGAAGGCCGCGAGAAGGAGCTGTCCGCAGCATTCCGCTCGGTCACCAAGCAGGTTGTGCGCCAGCGCATCCTCAAGGACCAGGTCCGCATCGACGGCCGTGGCCTGACGGACATCCGCCAGCTCACTGCCGAGGTTGAGGTTCTGCCCCGCGTACACGGCTCGGCCATCTTCGAGCGCGGCGAAACCCAGATCCTGGGTGTCACCACGCTGAACATGCTCAAGATGGAACAGCAGATCGACTCGCTGTCACCCGTAACGCGCAAGCGCTACATGCACAACTACAACTTCCCGCCGTACTCCACCGGTGAAACCGGCCGCGTGGGATCGCCCAAGCGCCGCGAAATCGGCCACGGTGCCCTGGCCGAGCGCGCCCTCGTGCCCGTCCTGCCGTCCCGCGAGGAATTCCCCTACGCCATTCGCCAGGTATCTGAGGCCCTCAGCTCCAACGGTTCGACGTCGATGGGTTCCGTCTGCGCCTCCACGCTGTCGATGCTCAACGCTGGTGTGCCGCTGAAGGCAGCCGTTGCCGGTATCGCGATGGGCCTGGTCTCCGACCAGGTTGACGGCCAAACCCGCTACGCAGCCCTCACTGACATCCTGGGCGCCGAAGATGCTTTCGGGGACATGGACTTCAAGGTTGCCGGTACCTCCGAGTTCGTCACGGCCATCCAGCTGGACACCAAGCTCGACGGCATCCCCGCTTCCGTGCTGGCTGCAGCACTGAAGCAGGCCCGCGAAGCCCGCCTGCACATCCTGGATGTCATCAACTCCGCGATCGACACCCCGGACGAGCTCTCCGAGTTCGCCCCGCGCGTCATCGCGGTCAAGATCCCGGTTGACAAGATCGGCGAGGTCATTGGGCCCAAGGGCAAGATGATCAACCAGATCCAGGAAGACACCGGCGCTGACATCTCCATCGAGGATGACGGCACGGTCTACATTGGCGCCACGAACGGTCCGTCTGCAGACGCAGCACGCTCCGCCATCAACGCCATTGCCAACCCGCAGGTTCCGGAAATCGGCGAGCGTTACCTGGGTACGGTCGTCAAGACCACCACCTTCGGTGCCTTCATTTCCCTGACCCCGGGCAAGGACGGCCTGCTGCACATCTCCGAGCTGCGCAAGCTGGCCAACGGCAAGCGCGTGGATAACGTTGATGACGTGGTTTCGGTCGGCCAGAAGATCCAGGTTGAAATCACCAAGATCGATGACCGTGGCAAGCTGTCGCTTTCCCCTGTCGTGGCTGAAGAGGAAGGCGCTGGCGACAGCGTTGACGCTTCCGCTGCAGAGGGTGCTGTAGAGGCGCTGTAGTCCACTGACGCGGAGCAGCATTCTCCTGCGTCACAGCATGAATCGGCGGGGCCGGTGGAGGATCCACCGGCCCCGCCGCTGTTACGATGGCAGCCAGATCCGGCCGCCACTCCTGAAAGGCTTCAATTGACTGTTGTACCCCTCCCGCTTGAGCAGAACCAGCCCGGCGACACCCTGGTCCACGGCTCCGACGGCGGCTCCGTTGTCCGGCGTTCGGTGCTGCCCGGCGGCGTGCGGGTGCTCACCGAAGCGATGCCGGGCCAGCGCTCGGCAACCATCGGGTTCTGGGTAGGGGTAGGCTCACGCGACGAGGCGCCGGGCCAGCACGGCTCCACGCACTTCCTGGAGCACCTCCTGTTCAAGGGCACCAAGCGCCGGACCGCCCTGGAAATCGCCTCGGCCTTCGATGAGGTGGGCGGGGAGTCCAACGCTGCCACGGCCAAGGAGAGCACCTGCTACTTTGCACGGGTGCTGGACACGGACCTGCCCATGGCCATCGACGTCATTGCCGACATGATCACCGGCGCGGTCCTGGATCCGGCCGAGATGGAGCAGGAACGCGACGTCATCCTGGAAGAGATCGCCATGGACAGCGATGATCCCACGGACGTGGCGCATGAAAACTTTGTTGCGGCCGTGTTGGGTACCCACCCCTTGGGCCGCCCTATCGGCGGCACTCCGGCTGCCATCCGCGCCGTCGCCCGGGACTCGGTCTGGGATCACTACCGCCGCTACTACCGCCCGGACGAGCTGGTTATCACCGCTGCCGGTGGCTTGGAGCACGACGTCGTCTGCAGCCTTGTGGTCGATGCGCTCCACTCTGCCGGTTGGTCCCTTGAGCCCGACGCCGCCCCTGTTGATCGCCGTTCCACCGAGCGCGCGGAAATCGTTGGCACTGCCGGCCTGCACGTGGTCAAGCGTGCGGTGGAGCAGGCCAATATCATCATGGGTTGTCCCACAATCGTTGCCACGGATGAGCGCCGCTACGTCATGAGCGTGCTCAACGCTGTCCTGGGCGGGGGCATGTCGTCCCGGCTGTTCCAGGAGATCCGCGAGAAGCGAGGCCTCGTGTACTCCACGTACTCCTTCGCGTCTTCCTACGCCGACGCCGGCTACTTCGGAATGTACGCGGGGTGCACACCGTCCAAGGTTCGCCAAGTGCTGGATCTGCTGGGCCGGGAGCTGGACAAGCTCGCCGAAGGCGGGATCTCCGACGACGAACTCCGCAAAGCTGTGGGCCAGCTCTGCGGCGGTATTGTCCTGGCCCTTGAGGACACCGGTTCCAGGATGTCCCGCCTGGGCCGCGCCGAGCTCGTCTCCGGCGAGTACCAGGACATCGACGAAACGCTGCGGCTCATCAAGTCGGTCACGGCCCAGGAGGTCCAGGACTTGGCCCGGGAATTGGCGGCCGCCCCGCGGACCGTCACCGTAGTCGGGCCGTTCGAGGAGTCTGAGACGTTCGGCCTCTGACCGTGATCAGCGGGGGGGTCAGCCGGCGGTGACGCTGGCCGGAGAGGTTGCTGTCCGGAAAGCCATTGTGCGGCGATAATGAAGCCATGAACCCTCCGCAGTCAGGCGCAGTGCACGCCGTGCTGGAAGACTTCCTGGGGCATTGGCGGGGAACCACGCGTTTTGCGTCGTCAGCTGGGGGGCCCGAGCGGTCTGCCGTGGCGGAAATCAGCTTCACCCGGGCGGCGGGAGGGTTCGCCGTGGTACAGAGCTACCGGCATACTGAAACAAACGGCGCTCATCTTGACGGCCACGGGGTGTTCACTGTCGATCCGGACCATAACGACGTCCTCTGGTATCACGGGGACAGCATGGGCTTGCCGCACGAAGCGCCCTCCCGGTGCACGTGGCACGGCGGTGTTCTCCGGGTGGAGCGCCACAGCGACCGGGGGACTGCGCGCCACACCTTTCGGGTGGATGAGGGAGTACTTACGCACATCGCGGAGCTGCGTCGAGGCGATTCCCCAGACTACGCGCCATTGATGAGCTCGGAGTGCCGCCGGGCCTGAGACCCAGTCAGCCCGCGTGCGGCGCCTCGACGTCCGCGCAGGCTCAGCACGTCCGCGTAGGGCTCAGCGCCCGAGCACAGCCGGGTATTGCCTCAGCGCGTGTGCAGGCTCAGCCGGGGTACCGCCTCAGCCTGCTGTTTCCAAGATTCGGGTCTGCGGTGCCCCGTGCAAGGCAGGGGAGGCGGCTGATGAGTTCCAAACCCTGGCTTGCAGATTCGCCAGCAACTGCTGGGCCTGGTTGAGTTCATTGAAGTCGAGCTCCACCACGATGTAATGGGAGTCGTTCACCGGCCGGGAAATCCTGTGGCCGACAACCCCGGACGCAGCTCGATCCACCGGATCGCGGTCGAAGGCCTGCTTCCATAGGCCAAAGTCCGTAATTCCATGCTCTATCTGAAGTGTGTACATGACTGATTCTCCTTAGCCGGACAGCAATGTTCTGGGGCTCTGCAGTTACCGGTTGTATTCCTCGGGTGGGTATTCTCACCGTAAGTGCCCGGCGATCCGTGGGCCATCCCAGAATTCTGGGGGACTGCCCGGGATGCGGGGACGCTGATGCACAGGGCGATACTGATGCACAGGGCGATAGCGATCCGCACGGCGATACTGATCCGCAGGGAGATGGAGTCGCCGGAGTGCATACTGAGGGAATGACGACCGGAACGTCCTGGAGCCGAAGCCTGGAGCGGATCCGACTCCTGGGTGATTCGATGCCGGACTCCCACGCCTTGCGTGCCGGTGTGCTGGCCGAGTTGGGCCGCGTCATGCCGTTCACTGCCTTCGTCTGGCCGCTTTCAGACCCTGTTACGGGAGCGGGAGTTTCCCCCATGGCTCGGTTTCCATACCCGGAGGATCTGCCGCAGCTGATCCGGCTGAAGTATCTGACGACCGTAGGGCGCTGGACCACGCTGGCGGGCAGGGGATCACCCGTGACGACACTGTTGGGCGAAACTGGCGGGAATCCATCGCAGAGCCTTGTCTGGGAGAGGTTGCTGAGCCGCTACGGGGTGTCGGATGTCCTGTATGCGGGCTTTTCGGACAAGTATGGCTACTGGGGCTGGCTTGATCTCTGGCGGACGACTGATCAAGGGGCTTTCGCGGCCGAAGAGGTTCGGTTCGTGGCGGCGGTAGTCCACCGAGTGACGCCGGCGCTTCGCCGGTCTGTCTCAAGGCAGTTTTCCAGACCGGGGCCAACTCCCTCGACGAAAGCCTCGCCTATGGGCGGACGTCCGAAAGCCGACTTGCCTCCACAGGGTCTCCTGACCCTAGACGAGGACATGGCAGTCGTGGGTGGAACGTCTTCTGTTGACGAATGGCTGGGGCTTCTCCAAGCTGGACCGTCGCCCTTCCAGCGTGTTCCGGCCGAGGTATTGAATGTCGCCGCCCAACTGTTGGCCCTCGAGGCGGGAGTGGATGGCCATCCCGCATGGTCCCGCGCGTATCTGGGGTCTGGCCGCTGGGCCATGCTCAGGGCCAGCCGGATGGGGCCCGCTGCATCGGGGTCCACGCCGCCGTTGGCGGTCACTATCCAGGCTTGTCCTCCTGAGGATCGGCTGGATATTTTCGCCCGGAGTTTTGGCCTGACACCACGGCAAAGGGAGTTGCTTGAGCTAGGTACAGGAGGCGTTGACACCGCTGCGATGGCGACGGCCCTCGGCATCAGCACCTACACCGTTCAGGATCAGTTCAAACAAGTATTTGATGCCTGCGGCGTTCGCAGCCGGGCAACCCTGTTGGCTATGGCCTTAGGCACGGCGCCATAAGCCGGGGGTCGGTGCACCTAGGGCAGCTCAAACTCGGAGTTGCCGTCCTTGGGATACGTCAACAATGCTCCGTCGAGGTCATCAGGACGATCGTCGTGGCCCGATGGGTCCCCCTTGGCAACCGGGGGCAGCTGTTCCGGCCAGTGGGGTGGTTCCCAATCGGGGTGTTCGCTTTGGTAGTGCCGTCCGGCGGGTGAGATCCAGCCGGGTGGTTTGTCCTTGGTCGCGCCTGTGGGTGTCCAGGCGGTGGTGTGGCGGAGGCGGTGGTGGCGGCGGCATGGCTGGCCGAGGTTGCTGATCCCGGTGGCGCCGCCTTTGGCCCAGGCGAGGACGTGGTCGGCTTCGTTGTCCAGGGACTGGTTGTTGCAGCCGGGGAACGGGCACTTCCCGTCGCGGAGCCTGAGCCACTGGCGTTGGGCTTTGGTCACCCGGTAACTGGTCCGGCCGATCTCCAGCGGCGCACCGTCACGCGGGTCGATCAGGACACGGTGGAACGACTCGGCACCATCGGCGACAAGACGCCGGGCCATCGACGGCGGGATGGGCCCGTACCCATCCAGCATCGCCGGCTCATCGGTCAGGCCCATCAGAGCGAACACCGGCACGGTCACCAGCACCTGAGCCCTCGGCGACGGCACGTCACCGGCAGTAGTCGCGGCTGTGCCGTCGGGTCGTTCCCCGGCCCAGGTATTCCCCCCAAGGAGCCACGCGGCGACGTTATCGGCGCGCAGCTGGGTGAGCGTGCGGGTCTCGTCGGGGCCCTGCATGGCGCGGGCGGCGGTGGTGGTCCGCTCCCATATCCCGGACGCGGTGTCCGCCGGCAGGTAGGCCGAGAGCCAGGCCATGCCGTCCCGGTCGGGGGAAAACAACACCCGCCGGTCCGCGACACATTTCGCATGACGCTTCTCGATGCTCGCCGGGTGGTGCCGTTCCCGCCACATCCGGGCCTTTGCACGGAACCGGCCGGGGACCAACTCACCTACTGGGCAGGCACGAACCGATCTCGGCTCGTCAGGGTCAAGAAAATGCGCCTCCAATGCCCGCGCCCCCACCGGCCCCAGGCCGCTGGTCTCATCCACCATGATCCGGGCATGCTGCCACGAAATCGACCCCGCCTCCAACGCCGACAACGTCAAAGGCAGCACCGACGTCAGCTCCCGGGCCTCTACCAACAGACCTGCGGCGGCCGGTTCCCTGACCGTCATGGCACAAGCGACCTCCGCTACGACGGCCATCTCCTGAGCTGTGTGTTCCTGCGGGGACGCAGGCGGCGGAGCGAGGGCCTCCATGGCATGCGAGTAACCCGCCGCCAGATGGACCCGCACCGCTGCCACTTGGGCATCAATCCGCGAGGCCTGGGCCAGCGCGCCCAAGAAATCATCCGCCATCGCGCGTAGCGGATCAGCATCACGATCACCGGGCTGGGCAGCGGCAGCGGCCGTTCCAGTTCCCCGCAAAGCTTCAACAAGCGCGGTGGCCGAAGCTACCAGGGCCTCCGCTGCCTCCACCGCCGCTCTGCGTTCCATACCCAAAGCATCCCAGCAGGCACCGACAAATAGCCCGTGGATTAGCGGCTATGTGGATAACCTTGAGGGCGGCCCCGCGAAAATGAACGTAGCAACAGCAAGGCTTTGCGAACCGCCGCTTCGGCCTTGGCCGGAACCTTTTATCCGCCGGCGAACGGCGGCAGCACGTCCACCACGTCGCCGGGATTTAACACAGTGGCGTGGTCGCGGACGGCCACCTCGTTGAGCAGGAAACTGCTCCGGGAGAGGATGCGCTGCAGGGGAGGAGTGCCGGCAGGCGGCTCGGCCCGTTCCACTGCGAGGACTGTCTCCAACAGATCGGCCACAGTGGCCCCGGCGGGAAGCTCGTACACTTCCTCCTCCACACCTGCAGCGGCACGCGCGGCAGCGAAGTAACGTACGTTCAAGAAAATTCAGCCTCCGATGGCGCTCATGCTGCGGTCCGGCTGGACGAAGTCCGCTGCGCCGAGCCCCGTGTGGTCCATTCCATGCGCCTTGGGCTTGACCCACATGGCGTCCTGCCAGCGTTCGGCCAAGGCTTCGTCGCTGGCCCCCTGGCGAAGAAGGCCAAGCAAATCAAACTCCTCCCGCGAGAAGAGGCAGCTCATGATCTTGCCCTCGGCGGTAATCCGGGTGCGCCTGCAGTCAGCGCAGAACGGCTCCGTAACAGAGGCGATGATCCCCACGGTGCCCAGCACCGGAGCATCTGTATCCAGCACCGGACCCTCAGCGCCTAAGGCAGCCCCATCGGCGCCGAAGCCAGACCCGGCCTCCCGCCGTCGTACTTCAAAGCGCTCGGCAGGGGCGCCGTCGCGGGCGCGCGGGTCCGGGCTCAGGATATAGTCCACGGAAAGCAGGGAACGGATTTCCGTGGCTGTGATCATGTTCCGGCGGGTCCAGCCATGGTCGGCGTCCAGCGGCATCTGCTCGATAAACCGGAGTTCGTAGCCACGGTCCAGGGCCCAGGCGAGCAGGGCCGGGGACTCGGCGTCGTTGATGCCCCGCATCAGCACGGCATTGAGCTTGACGGGCCCCAGACCGGCCGCCCACGCGGCATCGACCCCCGCGAGCACACGGTCCAGGAACGGCCGGCGCGTGAGCTTGGCGAAGGTCTCTTCGTGCAGCGAATCCAGCGACACGTTGATGCGCGTGAGACCCGCAGCCTTGAGCGCGGCAGCCTTCTTGTCCAGCCCAACACCGTTGGTAGTCATGGAGATCGGGAGATCCGGATGATTGCTGCGGAGCGCGGCGATGATATCCACCAGGTCCGCCCTGACCAGGGGCTCCCCGCCAGTCAGGCGAAGTTCCCGCACACCCAGCAGTTCCACGCCGATCCGGACGATTCGCACGATCTCTTCCGCAGTCATCACCGCCTGCTTGGCAAGCCACTCAAGGCCCTCGGCCGGCATGCAGTATGTACAGCGAAGATTGCACTTGTCCGTCAGAGACAGCCGCATGTCGGTGGCGCGGCGGCCAAACCGGTCGGCGAGCCCCGCGGGCGCGTCCGCCGGCCGGGCAGGAGGCAGGGCAGGACCAGCACCGTCCCGGGGTTGCGGCATGCCTAGCTGAACGCTCATGAATTCAGGCTACGCCACGTTTGCCCCGGCGCATCACGCCCGTGACGCCCGGGACCGGGCGCAACGTCCGGTCCGGCACCTGCCTCCAGCCGATATGCGGCAAAGCCCGGTGCCGACAAGCTGCCGCGAACCTATGCTGGAGGCATGGACAGGTCCCAGCCCGTGGAGCAAACGGCCGACGACGGCGCGAGCCCCGGAATGCGGCCCGTTAGCCCGCGTGCCGCTCAAGGCAGCAGCCGCTGGGCCGCCACGGCGGGGATAGTTTCAGCGGTCGCGGCGGTGGTGGCCGGCGAGCTCCTGGCCGGAATGCTGAGTCCCTCCCTGTCACCGCTGACGGCGGTGGGCGGGGCCTTGATCGACGCGCTGCCGCCGGGCGTGAAGGAGTGGGCTGTTGGCCTGTTTGGCACGGCCGACAAGACAGTATTCGTGGCAGGCATGCTCCTCGTGATTGCAGCTGTCGGGGCTTTCGCCGGAATCCTGGAGCAGCGAAGGCGTTTCGCCGGCGCGGCCGTGATTTCCGTCTTTGGGCTGGTTGGGCTCGCAGCCGTCCTGACCCGCGCGCAGCTGACCCCCGGGGCCGTTCCGGTCCCTCTGGCCGCAGCGGTTGCTGGCGTACTCCTGTTGCGGTTCCTCATCCGCCGGCTCAAGGAAGATACTCCAGCCGACTCGGCCCCAGAGATAAAGCACGGAACTGGGCGGCGCACGTTCCTGCAGGTCCTGGCAACCGCTGCTGGCGTGACGGCTGTGGGCGGGATAGTTGCCGGAGTCTGGCGGGGCGCGGCCGCGGGCATCAGTACCGCCCGCGAGAAATTGAAGCTGCCCGCCGCAGCATCAGGGGCACCTGCGATTCCGGCGGGCGCTGAAGTAAGCCTTGACGGCATGCAGCCCCTGGTCACACCGAACAGGGATTTCTACCGGATCGACACCGCCCTGATCGTCCCGGGCGTTGACCCCGATACCTGGACACTCAGGGTGACGGGGATGGTGGACCAGGAGATCCAACTGAACCTGGCCGACCTGCTGGCCAAACCGCTGATTGAACGGCACATCACCATCGCCTGCGTGTCCAATGAAGTGGGTGGGGACCTGATCGGCAACGCCCGCTGGCTAGGGTGGCCGGTGCGGGAACTGCTCGCCATGGCACGCCCGCAGGCCGGTGCAGACATGGTGTTGTCACGAAGCTCCGACGGCTGGACGGCAGGCACTCCGCTGGAGGTCCTCACCGATACCAGGGACGCCCTGCTCGCCGTAGGTATGAACGGCGAACCGCTGCCGCTCGAGCATGGCTTCCCCGTGCGGATGATAGTGCCCGGCCTCTACGGCTACGTGTCCGCCACTAAATGGCTCACGGAACTCCGCCTCACCAAATTCGCCAACGACGAAGGCTATTGGACGCCCCGCGGCTGGTCCGAGCGCGGCCCCATCAAGACGGCGTCCCGGATCGATGCGCCGCGCAGCGGCAGGGGAGTCAGGTCGGGCCGGGTGATGTTCGGCGGCGTGGCCTGGTCGCAGCACACCGGCATCGGCAAGGTGGAGTTGCGCGTCAACGGCGGACCGTGGCAGCAGGCCGACCTCGCCCCCGGAATCTCCTTGGATACGTGGTACCAATGGCAGCTGGGCATGCAGTTGACGCCGGGCCAGTACGAAGTCCAGGTCCGCGCCACGGACCTCAACGGTGATCCGCAGGCTGAGGAGCGCCGGCCGGTTGCGCCGGACGGAGCCACCGGCTTCCACACCATTAGAGTTGACGTGAATCCATGACGGCGTCCACCGAAGGCAGGACCATGCACAGCCCTCCGCACCACCACGGCGCTGCTCCGCACACGGCGCGGTCCGTGGCCGAGCATCGTGCCGCCGTCGCCCAACTGCTCGCGCCCCTGCTGACCGAAGCGCGGGCGGAAACGCTGGAGTTACGGGACGCTCTGGGGAAGGGCCTGGCCCGGGACATTACGGCGCCCTTAAGCCTTCCGCCGTTCGCGAACTCCCAAATGGACGGCTTCGCCATCAACAGTGCGGACCTGCCCGACGGCGGTGCGGAGCTCAGGGTGGTTGATCCCGTCCCGGCAGGTGCCACCCCCGTTCCCCTTGAGCGCGGCACAGCCGCCCCCATCATGACGGGGGCCATGATTCCTGCCGGGGCCGACGCCGTCGTGCCCGTGGAACGTGCGGTTCCGGACAGGTTTCCCGTCCCCGGAGTGGCAAGCGCCGTGTGGCTGCCCGCTACGGCGGAAGGCACTTTTGTCCGCGCGGTCGGCAGTGATATTGCGGCGGGGGAGCGGGCGCTGGCAGCCGGAGCATATTTGGGGCCGGCGCAGCTTGGACTGTTGGCGGCCCTGGGCATCGGGGAGGTGACGGTGCACCGGACAGTGACGGTGCTGTTGGCCACCACCGGGGACGAAGTGGTGGAGCCTGGCCAACCCCTGCCGGCAGGAAAGATCTACGACTCCAATGGCACACTCCTCGAAAGTGCCATGCGCCAGGCGGGCTTGGCCGTGGTGCGCACCGCCATCGCTTCTGACCGGCCGGAAGAACTTCGGGCCCTGCTAAGCAGCCACCTGGGAGCCGTGGACCTGATTGTTACCACCGGCGGGGTCAGTAAGGGGGCCTACGAAGTGGTTCGGCAGGCGATGGACGGCCAAACAACCGAGTTCGTGCACGTCGCCATGCAGCCGGGTGGCCCGCAGGGGATCGGGACGTTCGACGGCGTGCCGTTCCTGGGATTCCCTGGTAACCCCGTGAGCTGCCTCGTGTCCTTTGAGATGTTCCTGCGGCCGGTGCTCTCCGAAATGTTTGGCTCGCCCGCACCCCGGACCGCAATTCCGGCGCGGCTGGCTCATGGCCTCACATCGCCGGAACACAAACACCAGGTCCGCCGGGGAAGCTTCGATCGTGGCGGCACTGTGCGCCTGGAAGGGGGCGACAGCTCCCATCTCATGCATGCGCTGGCCGGGTCCAACGCGCTGGTTCATGTCCCGGCGGGGGTCTCGGCGCTCGCCGAGGGTGACGAGGTGGAAGTATGGATGCTGTGAATCCAGAACAAAGCCCTTCGGCACTGACCCACCTGCGCCAGGATGGCAGCGCCCAGATGGTGGACGTGTCGAATAAGGCCGAAACCACCCGGGTGGCCACCGCTACCGCCACCGTCCGGACAACGCGCGAAGTGCTGGGCCTGCTCGGCTCCGGCGGACTGCCCAAGGGTGACGCCCTGGCTGTCGCCCGCGTGGCTGGGATCATGGCGGCCAAGAAGACGCCGGACCTCATTCCGCTCTGCCATCCGCTGCCGCTCTCCAAAGTCACCGTCGACTTTGAGCTGGGGACGGAGTCCGTGGCTATCCTTGCCACGGTCAAGACGCGCGGCGTTACCGGAGTGGAAATGGAAGCGCTCACGGCGGCGTCCGTGGCGGCCCTCAGCGTGTACGACATGATCAAGGCCGTCGATAAGCACGCGGTACTGACCGACATCAAAGTGCTGGCGAAAAGCGGCGGCAAGAGCGGGGACTGGACACTATGAGCGGAACCACCGAAAACACGTTCCTGCCCGAGCCACATACGCCGGAGCCGCACGCGCATGGGAACCATACCCACGGCGAGGTACAGGGCCGGAAGGCGGGGGTTGTCATTGCCTCCACCCGGGCCGCGGCCGGAATTTACGAGGACGAGACCGGCCCCGTGATCATCGATTGGCTGACCGAACACGGCTTCGAGGCCTATCCCGCCATGGTGGTGCCCGACGGCGAGCCCGTTGGTGCGGCGATCCGGGCGCTCCTCACCCAGCACCCCGCCGTCGTCATCACCAGCGGAGGGACCGGGCTCAGCCCGGACGACCGGACCCCTGATGTGACACTTCCCCTGCTGGACCGGGAGATCCCCGGAATTATGGAGGCCATCAGGCGTGCCGGGGCGGCCAAAACGCCGCTTGCCGTGCTGAGCCGGGGCTACGCCGGAGCTGCCGGCCGCACGTTCATCATCAACCTGCCCGGTTCACCCAAGGGAGTCATGGACGGGCTTGCCGTCCTCGATCCCGTGATCGGGCACCTTTGCGACCAGTTGGAGGGCCGGAATGGGCACTGAATCAGTTTTTGAAATTGTCCACGCCGTCTTGAGCGCGGAGCCGATCTCCGTGGAAAAGGCCATCGCCGCCGTCGAGTCGGACACCGCCGGCGCGGTGGTCAGCTTCAGCGGGGTGGTAAGGAATCACGACGGCGGCAAGGCAGTCGAGCGTCTCAGCTACAGCGCGCACCCCACGGCGCACCAGGTGATGGCTGACGTCGTCGCCCGGCTGGTTGCCGAGCACGCAGACGGCAAATCCGGCACGCAACCTGTCCGGATCTGGGCCGCGCACCGCGTCGGCATGCTGGAAATCGGTGATCCTGCACTGGTATGCGCGGTCTCTGCCGCCCACCGGGGCCAGGCGTTCGCCGTGTGCGCCGAACTGGTGGACCGGATCAAGGACCAGGTTCCCATTTGGAAGGAACAGTTCTTCACCGACGGCACCGTGGAATGGGTCGGCGCGGGCAGCTGACTATGGCGGGCACGTGCTGCTGGCACTAACCGCCGGCCGCTTCCGCGCGGGACCCGACGCATGCGAGGTAACGCACGCCCGCAGGTTCCGTCCCGTACCGGGCCCGACGGTAGGGTTAATGGCATGACCGAACAACACCCCGCCGTCAGCCGTGTGGCTGTCCTTGGCGCCAACGGGCGCATGGGCGCCGAAGCCGTCAAGGCTGTCGAAGCCGCCGCCGATATGCAGCTCGTAGCCGCCCTGGGGCGCGGCGATTCGCTGGATCAACTGGCAACCTCCGGAGCCGAATTCGTGGTGGACCTCACCGTTCCCGAGAGCACCGAAGCGAACGTAAGGTACGCCGTCGAGCACGGTATGCACGCCGTGGTGGGAACCACCGGGTGGGATGCCGCCCGGCTCGCCGCCTTGGAAGCCCTGCTCGCCGAGCACCCGGAGACGGGCGTGCTGATCGCGCCCAACTTTGCCCTCGGTTCGGTGCTTGCCTCGGCGTTCGCCGCCAAGGCCGCCCAGTACTTTGAATCCGTGGAAATCATCGAACTGCACCACCCGGACAAGGTGGATGCGCCCTCCGGAACCGCCGTCCGCACCGCCCAGCTCATCGCTGCGGAACGCGCAGCGGCAAACGTGCCGGCCAGCCCTGACGCAACCACCAGCGAACTCGCCGGCGCCCGTGGCTGCGACGTGGACGGAGTGCGCGTCCACAGTGTCAGGCTTCGCGGACTCGTGGCACACCAGGAAGTCCTGCTCGGCGGGCCGGGGGAGCAGCTGACGTTCCGGCACGACTCCTTTGACCGCGCCTCCTTCATGCCCGGTGTGCTGCTCGGCGTCCGCAAGGTCGCGGCGAACCCGGGACTGACGGTGGGCCTGGACGGCTACCTGGACCTGGGGCTCTAGGCCGTGGGCGCTTTCCTCATCGCGTTCCGGAAGAACCGCACCAAGATTTGGGTGGGTGCCGTTACGCTGCTGCTGGTCTTTTACCTGGTGGTGTCCTTCCAGCGCTCCATATTGCTGCTCACGGACAACAACCTTGCGGCCAAAGCCATCGGCGCCGCGTACCTGGTGCTGCCGATCGTCGGTGCCTGGGCGCTGATCCGGGAGCTCATGTTCGGTGCCCGCACTGAAAAGATGGCCCGCATTCTGGAAGCCGAGGGCGGACTGCCCGTGGACGATCTCCCGCGCACCCCTGCTGGCCGGATCATCCGGGCTGCAGCTGACCAGGAGTTTGAGAAGTACAAGGCCGAAGCTGAAGCCGCACCCGAGGACTGGCGCTCCTGGTTCCGCCTGAGCTGCGCCTACGACGCCGCCGGGGACCGCAAGCGCGCCCGTGCCTCAATGCGGGACGCCGGCCGTCTCTTCCGCGACAACGCTCCGGCCTAACCGGGGCCGATCCGTCCGCTGCGGCCACGCTGGTTGGCCGCGTGGCCCAGCCATTCGAGCGGCCCGCGCCTCTTGAGGAGTACAAAAACGATGCCCACCGTGATGGCTGTCGCGGCGTGCGCAAAGTACATGCCGTCCTCCGTCCAGCCGGCCGGCAGGGGCTTCAGGTAGAACCCGGACACCACCCAGACGTGCGCCGAGTAGAGCGTCAGCGTCATGGCGCCTGCAGCACGCAGCGGGAGCAAGAGGTCCAGGTCCAGCCAGTCCGCCAGCCTGCCGAGCAGGAGGCACGCGCCCACCACCGCTGCGGCCACCCCTGAGGTGTGCGCAAGGTCCAGGGTGGTGGCGGAATGCGGCGCAGCGGACGCCAACCACCACCACGAGCCTTCCTGCCGGATTCCGGTGAGGTTGACCCGGAGCACGCTATCGAGAGGATAGTCCGGGGCGTTCAGCACTTGCACCAGCGCTGCGCGACCACCCCAGCTCTCCATGGCGGCAGTACCCAAGGCCTTGGCCAGGGCGGCCACTGCTGTACCGACGGTCAGCAGCAGGATCGGAACCAGCACCGTTGTCAGTGCCAGCCGGCCAATCACCAGGCCAACCAGCAAATAGGCCAACCACTGGAAGACAGGGTAGTAGCCGGTCAGGAACAGGTCGCCCAGGAGGGGGAGGGGCGTTGACAGGTCCTCCCAGGACGGGTTCCGGCCCAGGTGCAGGGGCGGGGTGGCTGCCATCAGCCAGGGGCGGAGCAGGTACGCGAGCACCGGTGACAGCAGGATCCAGCCGACGGCCCACGCACAGAGCACTTTAAGCCTCAGTCCCAGGAACGGCAGGACGCACAGAAACAGCAGGGCATAGTGGACCAGGATGATGGCAACGTTGACTTCCAAGCCGCCCAGGGAAAGTCCGACGGCGGCAATCACGAGTGCACGCAGGGCGACGCCGCGGCGGGCAGCGGTGAGGGCAGCTCCTTCCGGCGGCACCTGCTTGCCGGTTGACAGTGCCAGTCCGACTCCCGCCAGCACAGCGAACAGGGCCGCTGACCGGCCAGAGAAAGTCAGGCCGATCCAGGTGGGAGTCAGGTCCGCGTTGGCTTCGAACGTGGGCAGCAGATGCGTGGCCATCATGCCCAGGAGGGCGAGCCCCCTGGCCGCGTCGATTCCACGGAGGCGGCTGGCGGGGGAGGAAGGTCGGGGCGCCCGGGAGGGTCTTGCTGTGGCTCGGGACGTCATGAGGCGATGGTCTCACACCCATCTGCCCAGCCCCAGTCAACAGGTCCCCAACATGCTGGGCCGGCGGGAATATCGGTAGCGGGTGGCTTTTGGGCCGCAGCGAAGCCGGTCTCCGACGGCAGCAGCTGTTCCCTGCCAGGTTCAGCTCTCCCGCACGGGACTAGATCACCGTGAGCTGGGTGTACATGCCGGCGGCGTAGTGGCCGGGGAGGTTGCAGACCAGTTCATAGCGCCCTGGCGGCAGCGTGATGGTGACCCAGCCTGAGACACCGGGCAGGATTCCTTGCCCGGCGCCGTCGGCGCAGGTGTTGGACGCTTCCCCTAGGCTGGCCGTCTCCTCGATTTTGGCGTCCCCGCCAATCGGGCGGGTGCCAGGGATCTGGTTGTCAGGAAGGGGAAGGATCACCAGTTCATGCCTAACGCTGCCCGCGTTGGTTACCAGGAAAGACACAGTGCCGTGTGCCACCGTGCTTCGGTCTGCCGCCATCCGCATGGCGCCGCCCATCATGCCGTTGGGCCGGCGCATCATGGGCCCGGCCATGTCCGTCAATGAAACGCCGACGACTTGCCCGGGGAGATCCGGAACCACGCACCGGGTCCGGGACAGAAAACCGCCACCCCCGGGGTTCAGCAGACTGCCCACGATGCCGACCGCCACGAGGGAGAGTGCGGTCAGAAGAATCACGGAGGTAGTCCCGAGGATGACCTGCCCGCGGCGGGAAGGGGTCTTCATTCCTGGCGCCTGAGCGCCGCCCGCTTGGCTGTGAACTCCTGTTCGTCGATTTCCCCGCGGGCGAAACGCTCACCGAGAATACGCTCGGCCTCCTGGTGCGGCGGCTGCGGTGCGGCTGGTCTCTCACCCGCATGGGGACGCCGGACCAGGAGCACAACGACGGTTACCACTCCACCCCAGAAAATCAGCATCAACAGAGCCATGGCCACCCACGCCCCGATACCCCAGCCATTCCCGTACCAGCCACCCATCATGATCAGACCTCCTCTTGCGAAGCTACGTTCATGCCGCCTCCCGGAACAGGGCATAAGGGCCCGGCGGGTGCGCATGCCGCTACCCCGCCACCGCTTGTATTCGAATATATGTTCGAATAACATGAACGTTATGCACACTCCATTCGAGCCGCAGCAGTTCCCGAAACCTCCAGCCGCTGGCGGACGCGAGGGGTCCGCACCTGACACCGGCACCGCGGTGCAGCCGGCCGGGCTAATGAAGGCCATGAGCCCGGGGGTGGTTGACTTCCTCTTCCGCCAACTGGTGGCGGGCCGGTCGGCGGAGGACATCCAGTGGCACCAGGAAGGCATAGCCCTCACAGCACAGCCGCCGGGAGCCGAACTGGCGCGCCGGCTGGGCGAAACGGACCTTGACGCGCTCACGCCTACGGAGCTGTTTCACTACGTCCGGTCCGCCCAGCGGCTGGCAGCCTGGGCAGAAGGATTGCGGGAGGCCGCAGTCCAGAGGTACTGCCATCCGGGCGACGTGCCGGATGCAAAGCTGCCTGGTGCGCCACGGCAGGGTGGTTGCCTAGGATGAAAGGGTGACCGAGGCCCTGACAGTATCCGCCATCCAATACCAGGCACTGACGGGCGGGATCGTGCCGAATGTTGAGGAACACGTCCGGCTGATCGAAGACGCCGAATCCCACGGCGCGAGGCTGGTGATCTTCCCGGAAATGTCGTTGACCGGTTACGACCTGGCTTTGCTGTCTGCTGATGAGGCCTGGCTCCGGCTGGACGATCCGCGGCTGGGCGACCTCCGTGAAATCTGCCGCAGGACAGGAATTACTGCCGTTGCCGGGGCTGCCCATCGGGAGCCTGACGGCACGCACCGGCTGGCGACCCTTGCCATCCACCCGGGCGGTTCCATCGATTTCGGGTTCACGACCCACCTCCGCGGGCCGGAACAGGCCCTCTTCACCGCAGGCGACGGCGCCCTTCTCCTTGAATTGGACGGCTGGCGCATAGCACTGGCTATCGGAGCCGATGCGTCGGTCCCCGCCCACTCCACCGAGGCGGCGATGACAGGCGCCGACATCTATGCGGTGTCGGCGGTCTACACGGTGGAGGAGGAGCGGCGGCTTGCCCTGCACCTCGGTGCCAGGGCCATGGACCAACGGATGTTTGGCGTGCTGGCGAACCTGGGCGGGGCCACGCCGCTGGGGCATTCCTGCGGGCTTAGCGGATTCTGGGGGCCTGATGGCCACCGGATGGAACACGCGGTTGGAACCGGCACCGAAGTCATCACGGCGGTCCTGCAGCGAGGCGCTTTGGGCAAATTCCGCTGATGAGGGCAGCTATTTGACGCGTATCACCCCTCTGCCATTGTCCTAACCGGCGGCTGACAGGGTAACGTTTTTTCCATGCCTCACAATTCCTCCACCATCCCTGCCCTTGGTACGCTCCTCACCGCCATGGTCACGCCCTTCACCAAGGACGGTGCCGTGGACTACCGGCAGGCGGCGGAGCTGGCCACCAAGCTCGTGGATGATGGTTGCGACGGACTCGTGGTCACCGGCACCACAGGGGAAACCTCCACCCTTTCGGACGAAGAAAACCTTGGCATGTTCCGCGCCGTCAAGGAAGCTGTGGGGGACCGTGCCGCCATCATTGCCGGTACCGGAACCAACGACACCGCACACTCCGTGCACCTCTCCCAGCAGGCGGCCGCCCTCGGCGTCGATGGCCTCCTGCTCGTCACGCCCTACTACAACAAGCCCAGCCAGGCCGGCGTCCGTGCGCACTTCGAGACCGTTGCGTCATCCACGGACGTGCCGGTCATGCTTTATGACATTCCGGGCCGCTCCTCCATTCCCATCGAGCCCGAAACCATGATTCGTCTTGCCCAGCACCCGAACATTGTTGCCGTCAAGGATGCCAAAGCAGATTTCATGGCGGCCAGCCGCGTGATGGCAGAGACGGACCTGTATTTCTATTCGGGAGATGACGGGCTGACCCTGCCCTGGATGTCCCTGGGCGCTGTCGGCCTGGTGGGCGTGACAACCCACATCGCTACCCGCCGCTTCCGCGAACTGATCGACGCCGTCAACGCCAACGATCAGGAAACCGCCCGCAAGATCAACTTCGAGCTGCTGCCCGTGGTCCGGGCAACGATGACCCGCGTCCAGGGAGCCGTTGCAGCCAAACAAATTCTTAAATGGCAGGGAGTCCTGCCCAACTCGATTGTCCGTTTGCCCCTCGTGGAGCCGGACGAAGCCGAGATCGAAACCATCCGCGAGGACTTGGCGGAAGCGGGGCTGGTCTTTTCCTGAGGGCTAAGACCGGCACCCTTCCGCCTGGAAAGTAGTGCACTATGACCCAAACCGCCCTTCCCGGCCTTGTCACGCCCCCACGCCTGCCGCAAGGCACGCTTCGCATTGTTCCGCTTGGCGGGCTGGGGGAAATCGGCCGGAACATGGCCGTGTTCGAGATCGACGGCAAACTGCTGATCGTCGACTGCGGTGTCCTCTTCCCTGAGGAAACCCAGCCCGGCGTTGACCTGATCCTGCCCGATTTCTCCTACATCGAGGACCGTCTCGACGACATCGTGGCCGTTGTCCTGACCCACGGCCACGAGGACCACATCGGCGCCGTTCCCTACCTCCTGCGGCTGCGCGCCGACATCCCCCTGGTGGGCTCACAGCTGACGCTGGCGCTCATTGAGGCCAAGCTGCAGGAACACCGGATCCGTCCTTACACGATGACCGTTGAAGAAGGCCAGGTCGAAAAATTCGGCCCCTTTGAGTGCGAGTTCGTTGCAGTCAACCACTCCATCCCGGATGCCCTGGCAGTATTTCTCCGCACCGCCGGCGGCACCGTCCTGCACACGGGCGACTTCAAGATGGACCAGCTTCCGCTGGACGGCCGGATCACCGATCTCCGTCATTTCGCCAAGCTGGGCGAAGAGGGCGTTGACCTCTTTATGTCCGATTCCACCAACGCTGACGTGCCGGGGTTCACTACGGCCGAAAAGGAAATCGGCCCCACGCTGGAACGGCTCTTTGGCCAGGCCACCAAGCGCATCATTGTGGCGTCCTTCTCCTCGCACGTTCACCGCGTGCAGCAGGTCCTTGACGCAGCGGCCAAGCACAACCGGAAAGTGGCCTTTGTGGGCCGCTCCATGGTCCGCAATATGGCCATCGCGGCAAAGCTCGGCTACCTCGACGTGCCCGAGGGACTTCTGGTAGACATCAAGAACATTGACAACCTCCCGGACAACCGTGTTGTGCTGATGTCCACCGGATCGCAGGGCGAACCGATGGCTGCACTGTCCCGCATGGCCAACGGCGACCACCGCGTGGTGGTGGGCGACGGCGATACCGTGATTCTGGCGTCCAGCCTGATCCCGGGCAACGAGAACGCCGTGTTCCGGATCATCAACGGCCTGCTGAAGCTCGGTGCCGACGTCATCCACAAGGGCAACGCAAAGGTCCACGTCTCGGGACACGCAGCGGCCGGCGAACTGCTGTACTGCTACAACATCCTTGAGCCGCTCAACGCCATGCCGGTGCACGGCGAGACCCGGCACCTGATCGCCAACGGCAAGATCGCCATCGAGTCCGGCGTTCCCACCGCCAGCGTCATCCTTGCCGACAACGGCACCGTCATCGACCTCAAGGATCACCGCGCCGACGTAGTGGGCCAGGTCGAAGTGGGCTTTGTCTACGTGGATGGTTCCAGCGTCGGCGAGGTCACGGAAGCTGACCTCAAGGACCGTCAGACGCTCGGTGATGAAGGCTTCATTTCCATCATCACGGTCATCCACCGCGCCACCGGCAAGGTGGTCTCGGGACCCGAGATCCACGCCCGCGGTGTTGCCGAGGACGATTCCGTCTTCGACGAAATCATCCCCAAGATCAACGCCGCCCTGGAAGAAGCCGTGCTCAACCGCACGGACCACACAACGCACCAGCTTCAGCAGGTTGTCCGGCGTGTGGTGGGCACGTGGGTCAACCGCAAGCTGCGCCGCAAGCCCATGATCATCCCGGTGGTCCTCGAGGCGTAGCAGCGCCCGAACCTTACGGCGAGCTGAAAGGCCCGGTTCTTCGGAACCGGGCCTTCCGCTGTCCCTGGACATGGCTGGCGGGCCTGCCGGTGGGCAACATGGAGGCCCCGGATCAGGCGGAAATCCGCGGAATATTGCACCAGATCCGGTACCGTGGCAAGTATGGCCACTCGTACTACCCCCGCGCCCAAAGGCACCGCCCGAGGCACGAACACCGCCAAATCCGGCAGCTCCGCGGGCCGCGGCGCAGGTTCAGCAGCGCCGAGAGGCGGCGGCGCCAGCGGAAGGGCCGGATCCTCCACCGGTGCCGCGCGCACCCGCCAGCTTCCCGCCGTCGAGCAGCGGCAGCCCTGGCTCCTGCGCGTGGTCGGTGGTGCGTGGCTGGGCGTAGGGCACCTGGTGGGCGGGGGAGTCCGCAGGATCGGTTCCGACGTCAGTGACCTGCCGGCAGAGGACCGCCGCGACGGCGCAGCGCTGTTCAACCTCGCGCTCGGTGTATTTATCGCTACCTTCGCCTGGTGGGGTCTCACGGGATGGTTCCCGGACGCCGTCTACAGCGTTGTCAACGGCACGTTCGGCTGGGTGTCACTGCTCCTGCCGCTGATGCTTTTTGTCTGCGCTTTCCGGCTTTTCCGGCAGCCCGACGACGGCCGCGGAAACAACCGCGTGGGGATCGGCTTCCTCATCATGACGTTCGCCGGCTGCGGCCTCGCGCACGTGCTGGGCGGACAGCCCACGGTCGCCGATGGCTTCGATGGCCTCCGCCAGGCGGGCGGCATGCTCGGTTTCCTGGCGGCTACACCGCTAGCCGCCATTCATCCCGTGGTGCCCCTTGTGCTGTACGGCGTCCTGGCCTTTATCTCGCTGCTGATCATCACGGCCACACCCTTCGCGGCCATTCCTCGTAGGCTCCGCGCAGCCTACGAACACCTCATGGGCCTGGACCTGCAGGAGCCCGGGGACGCCGGTGACCGCCACGACCGCAGCTATCTTGAAGAAACCCGCCCCACGGCGCCCCCGAGGAAGAAGAAGCGCCGCTTCTTCGGCAAGGATGAAGAGTCCGACGCCGGGCTCGAAGGCTACGTGGGTGACGAGGCCTTTGAGCACGCGGTCATCGACGACGAAGATGTCGAAGGTGAAAAATCAGGCCGCGGACCCCGTCCTGCTCCTGGTGTGCGCCGCCCCACGCAGGCTGAAATCGCCGTCGAAAAGATCAAGGCCGCCCAGGGCCTCGGTACTGCAGGACACAGCCCGGCGGAGAACGCTACAGAAGCCATTCCCTTGGTGTCCCCCGGGATGGTGGCCGCCGGCTCGCTCAACGCGGCCCCCGCCGCCGTCCCGCAGGTGCCGGCCAAACCCGTCACCCCGGTGCCGCTGCCCACACCCATTCCCCAGCGGACCGAGCAACTCTCACTCGCGGGCGACGTCACGTACACCCTGCCGTCGTCGGACGTTCTCACCCCCGGGTCCATCCCGAAGGAGCGCACGGAGGCCAATGACGCCGTCGTCGCCGCCCTGACCGACACCCTCCAGCAGTTCAACGTGGATGCCACGGTGACCGGCTTCAGCCGTGGCCCCACCGTGACCCGCTACGAGATTGAACTGGCATCGGGAACCAAGGTGGAGCGGGTCACGGCCCTGTCCAAGAACATCTCCTACGCTGTGGCTTCCAGCGACGTGCGCATCCTGAGTCCCATTCCCGGGAAGTCGGCCATCGGCATCGAGATCCCCAATACGGACCGCGAGACGGTATCCCTCGGCGATGTGCTCCGCAGCCAGAACGCCCGCCGGACCGATCACCCCATGGTGATGGGCGTGGGCAAGGACGTCGAAGGCGGCTACGTCGTGGCGAACCTCGCAAAAATGCCGCACCTGCTCGTCGCCGGTGCCACCGGCGCCGGTAAGTCCTCCTTCGTGAACTCGATGATCACATCCATCCTGATGCGGGCCACCCCCGACGAAGTGCGCATGGTCATGGTGGACCCCAAGCGCGTAGAACTGACCGCTTATGAAGGCGTGCCGCACCTGATCACCCCCATCATCACCAACCCGAAGAAGGCCGCCGAAGCCTTGCAGTGGGTGGTGCGGGAAATGGATGCCCGCTACGACGACCTCGCCAACTACGGGTTCAAACACATCGACGACTTCAACAAGGCGGTCCGGGCCGGCAAAGTGATCCCGCCCGAGGGTTCCAAGCGAGTCATCCGGCCCTACCCCTATCTGCTGGTGATCGTTGACGAGCTCGCGGACCTCATGATGGTGGCCCCCCGCGACGTCGAAGATTCCATCGTCCGCATCACTCAGTTGGCGCGTGCTGCCGGTATCCACCTGGTCCTGGCCACGCAGCGGCCGTCGGTGGACGTTGTGACCGGCCTGATCAAGGCCAACGTGCCGTCCCGCATGGCGTTTGCCACCTCGTCGGTCACCGACTCACGCGTGGTCCTCGACCAGCCCGGCGCGGAGAAGCTCATCGGCCAGGGCGATGCCCTGTTCCTGCCCATGGGCGCCTCAAAAGCCATGCGCGTCCAGGGCGCCTGGGTCACCGAGTCGGAAATCCACAAGGTAGTGGAACACGTTAAGGGCCAGCTCAAGGCCGTGTACCGCGATGACGTGGCACCCGAGGCACAGAAGAAGCAGATCGACGACGACATCGGGGACGATCTCGAAGTCCTGCTGCAGGCCACCGAACTCGTGGTCACTACGCAGTTCGGTTCCACCTCGATGCTCCAGCGCAAGCTTCGCGTCGGTTTCGCCAAGGCAGGCCGGCTCATGGACCTGCTGGAGTCCAGGGGAGTGGTTGGCCCCTCGGAAGGTTCCAAGGCACGCGACGTCCTGGTCAAACCCGACGATCTGGCCGCGGTGCTGGCAGCCATGAAGGGTCAGGACGCGCCGGTTGTTGCGGACTCCCAGACCGCTGCGCTCAGCGATAACGCCAACGCCAACATTGCCCAGGGTGGCTACGCGGAAGATTTGGTCCAGGCGGACCTGGACCAGCGCAGCCAGGGCGTCGAATACTTCGACGGCGCAGACACGAGTTCCAATGGCGACGACGAAGACGGGTCCGAAGACGCCTGGTCGCTCACCGGACGGTAGCCTAGAAGGGTGACTAGCACCGAAGCAACTGCCGCCGGCTCGAGCAGCCCCGGGATTTGGAATCTCCCCAACATCCTGACCATGCTGCGCATCGCGCTCGTCCCGTTCTTCGTCTGGTTCCTCGTCCTCGATGCCCCCGGGCTGCTCAGCGAGTCAGGTCCGTGGCGGTGGGCGGCAGTGCTGGCCTTTGCTGTCGCAATCTACACGGACAAGCTCGACGGCGATATCGCCAGGAGCCGAGGGCTCGTCACCAATTTCGGCAAGATCGCCGATCCCATCGCCGACAAGCTCCTGATCGGCTCGGCGCTCGTGATGCTGTGCCTGCTTGGTGAGCTGCCATGGTGGGTCACCATCGTGATCCTCGTCCGGGAATGGGGCATCACCGCACTTCGCTTTTTTGTCATCCGCTACGGTGTCATCCCGGCCTCGCGCGGCGGCAAGCTCAAGACCGTGGTGCAGACTGCCGCGATCTTCCTGTATCTGCTGCCACTGGGCGCGTTGGCACCCTGGCTCGTATGGGTGGCCTTCTCGGTCATGATGGTGGCTGTGCTCATCACGGTATGGACCGGCGTCGAATACGTGGTGGAAGCCCTTCGTCTGCGGGCGCAGGGAAAGCGGCGGAACACAACGCTTGGCACCTAGGAGCTGACGTGACAAATCTTCACCATTTGGCGGAACAGGCAGTCAGGAATGCCCTGGAAACGGGCCGCACCGTTGCTGCCGCCGAGTCACTTACCGCGGGGATGGTCACCGCCGTACTGGCCGATACAGCCGGGGCCTCCGGGATGCTGCAGGGCGGGGTGGTGGCGTACCAGAACTCCGTGAAAGTCGACGTCCTGGGTGTTTCGGCCCAGCTGCTGGACGCCGTCGGCTCGGTGGATGGCGACGTCGCCGCCGCCATGGCCACGGGCGTCCGGTCTGCGCTCGGCGCGGACATCGGGGTCGCCACCACCGGGGTCGCCGGACCGGAGGCACACGACGGCAAAGAAGTCGGCACGGTCTTTATCGGGGTAGCAACCGCCGAAGGCGCCTCCGCGTTCCAATACAGTTTCACCGGGAACCGCGCAGATATCCGCGGGCAAGCTTGCGGGGCGGCCTTGGAAAGGCTGCTCACCGTCCTGTCTCCTTAGGGCCCTATCCCCTGGAAGCTACCGGGCGTAAAGTTGCCGGGAACAAATCCCCGAACCTATTAGTTATTACATTGTGTCGCTTTGGCAGAGCCGAGGCGCCTAGGATAAATAACAACTCCGGTTCTCATGGCCGGACTGATGAAGGAGCAAGGCGATACAGATGGTAAAACAGCCCGTATCCGTAAACGGCGTTGTCCGCTGGAAGGATGTGGGCCTCGCCAATCAGGCTAAGAGCGAACAGAAGGAGCGCAAAATGGTTGTACTTCGCCACGAAATCGGTGATGTCCTGCGCGATGTCCGCCAACGCCAGGGGCGTACGCTCCGCGAAGTCTCGCATAGTGCCCGCGTATCCCTCGGCTACCTCAGCGAAGTGGAGCGCGGCCAGAAGGAAGCCTCGTCAGAGCTCCTCTCGTCAATTTGCTCCGCCCTGGACGTTCCGTTGTCCATCATGCTTCGTGAAGTCAGCGACCGCGTAGCTGTCGCCGAAGGCGTTGCTGTTCCGGACACCGTTCCCCAGGAATTCTCACAGCGCTACGGCCGCGATCTTGAGCGCGACCTGAACGCTGAACTCACAAACGAACTCTCCACAGGGCTCCTTTCCGGCGCACGGTAAGCCGGCCCGCAGAGGTTTTACCCGCTCATGACGAAGCCTCCGGCCAGCGGCCCGAGGCTTCGTCGTCTGCGGCTACCTGGTGGTGTTGCCCTCCCGGCGCGCCGCGCCGCCTCGCGCGGCTGAGTCCTTGCCCAGGACATCCAGGTCAAAGATCGAGTTGAGCTTGGCCATGTATTCGGCGAGCGTCTGCAGTTCCTCCACCGGCCATTCCTCCAAGCGCTCACGGAAGTCCCGCCGGCGTGCGTCCTGGACCTGGTGCATCTTCTCCTCACCTTTTTCGGTAAGGCGGATGGCCTGCGCCCGACCGTCCAGGGGATCGGCCTCCTTGGAGACCAACCCGATGCTCTCCAGGAAGGCGATCTGGCGGCTGACAGACGGCTTGCCCACGCCAATGTTCTGGGCAAGGTCGGTTAAACGGATGGGGCCCTCCCGCCGGATGACCGCGAGCAGGCCGTAGGCCGCCGGCTCCATGTCCGGGTGGACCTGGCGTGAGAGCTGCTGGGACACTGACCGCGCACGCCGCCAAAATAGACTGATCTGGTGCTCCACCGTGTTGAGCGTTTCGTCGAGGGTGTCCCCACGGGCACCCGTGGCAGGAACGCCTGCCTCAGCAGGTGCTTCCATTGGACGGCCATCGGCTGGGTTGCTCATGGCAACAATTCTAGGGTCCGGGATCATGAGAGACTCTATTGGTGCGGATCAGTGACTATTGGCGGCTTATGGACGACGAATTCGGGGCAGGCTACTCCCGGGTCCTGAGCAGCACCCTGGTCCTGGCCGGTGTCGGGGGACGCACCGCAGACCAGGCCTTGGGCGCCGGGGTGAGCCCACGCGACGTATGGCTGGCCGTGTGCGAGGTGCAGGACGTTCCGCCGGAACGGCGCCTGGGACGCGACGTGAAGCCCCGCGACTAATCTCCTTGCCGCTGAACTCCCTGCCGCTGACACGCCGTCGGATCTGTTCGAATATCTGTTCGGGTAAAGCTATGCTTTTTGTAGTGGGTTATCCACATACGCGATGTCGCCCGGCTTGAATGTCGGAGGGTGCCATTAGCGTCAGAGATGACCAATAAAGGCCCCTGAGGCCACTCCAAAGCGAGAAAGCATTAGAGGTGTGAACCATGGCGGCAGCCCCGGATCGTGAAAAAGCGTTGGAAGCAGCGCTGGCCCAGATTGACAAGCAGTTCGGCAAAGGATCGGTCATGCGCCTGGGGGACGAAGTCCGTGCCCCCATCGAGGTCATCCCCACCGGCTCCATCGCCCTGGACGTCGCCCTGGGAATTGGGGGGCTGCCCCGCGGTCGCGTCGTAGAGATCTATGGCCCGGAGTCCTCCGGTAAAACCACAGTGGCCCTGCACGCCGTCGCGAATGCCCAGCGCCAGGGCGGCATCGCCGCGTTCATCGATGCCGAGCACGCCCTGGACCCGGAATACGCCGCAAAACTGGGTGTCGACACCGACGCACTCCTGGTCTCCCAGCCTGACACCGGTGAGCAGGCCCTGGAAATCATGGACATGCTGATCGGTTCCGGCTCGCTGGACGTCATCGTCATCGACTCCGTCGCCGCACTGGTACCGCGTGCGGAAATCGAGGGTGACATGGGTGACAGCCACGTGGGTCTGCAGGCCCGCTTGATGAGCCAGGCGCTGCGTAAAATCACCGGCCGCCTGAGCCAGACCAAGACCACTGCCATCTTCATCAACCAGCTCCGCGAAAAGATCGGCGTGTTCTTCGGCTCCCCGGAAACCACCACCGGTGGTAAGGCCCTGAAGTTCTACGCCTCCATCCGCATCGACGTCCGCCGGATCCAGACCCTCAAGGAAGGTGCCGACTCTGTCGGTAACCGCACCAAAGCCAAGATCGTCAAGAACAAGATGGCGCCCCCCTTCAAGATCGCCGAGTTCGACATCATCTACGGCCAGGGCATTTCCCGTGAGGGCGGCATCATCGACATGGGCGTTGAGCACGGCATCATCAAGAAGTCCGGTTCGTGGTTCACCTACGACGGCGACCAGCTGGGCCAGGGCATGGAGAATTCCCGCCGTTTCCTGCGCGACAACCCGGAACTGGCCGCTGAACTGGAGCGCCTGATCAAGGAGAAGCTGGGCGTGGGTGTCAAGCCCGCTGCAGACGAGTCCAAGGATTCGCCCAAGCTGAAAGCCGTCGACGGCTTCTAAATTGACGGGTTACAGGGCCGTGCGTTCTAAAGCACCTCGAATTCATGGGTGAGTGGGACACCGGGGAGGGACGCGGGCGGCGTAAGGGGACCAGCGGGCGGCGCAGCATGGCCCGGCCCGGCAGTCCAGCCCCGGACGGACCCGATCCGGCGTCGCCCGTGATTGAAGACGTAGAGCCTGACCCCGCCTCCGTTGCACGCGCCATAGTGCTGCGCCAGCTGACCAGTTCGGCGAAAAGCCGACTGCAGCTGGCCCGCAAGCTCGCGGAACGAAACGTCCCCGAAGACGTCGCCGAAGCGGTCCTGGACCGGTTCGAGGAAGTCCGCCTGATCGACGACGCCGACTTCGCCGACATGTGGGTACGCAGCCGGTCCCAGTCGCGGAAGCTGGCCAAGGGGGCGCTCCGCCGCGAGTTGTCAGACAAGGGCATCGACGCCGACACCGCCGCTGCCGCTCTGGAGCAACTCTCCGACGCGGATGAGGAAGCCGCCGCCCGCGTACTGGTGGAACGCAAGCTGCGGCCCGGCACGGACCTGTCGGACAGGGCAGAGCGGGACAAAATGACGAGGCGCCTCGCCTCCATGCTGGCCAGGAAGGGCTACCAGCCCGCCCAGGCATTCAGGGTGGTAGGGGAGGTCATCGACGCCCGGCTGGGTGGCCACCAAGCCGACCATGACGGCTACGAGCCTGAGCTGTAGGCTGCCGGGGCGGCGCCTCCGCGGAGCCGGTACCCTTAACAGGTGAGTTTGACCATTCCTTCCCCCGCAT
Organism: Pseudarthrobacter sp. TAF60_1; assembly: GCF_052113505.1. Lineage (NCBI taxonomy): Bacteria > Bacillati > Actinomycetota > Actinomycetes > Micrococcales > Micrococcaceae > Pseudarthrobacter > Pseudarthrobacter sp. TAF60_1. The sequence continues at coordinate 15,672 of NZ_JBFRDI010000009.1, read as the reverse complement.
CCGGTACCGTCCCCTCCGCAGCCTCTGGCGCACCGCAGGCTACAGACGCACTGCACGCCACAGACGCGCCTTACGCTACAGACGCGCCGCAGCCGCGCACCTATCAGGTGCGCACCTTCGGCTGCCAGATGAACGTCCATGATTCGGAGCGGATGGCCGGCATGCTCGAGGCAGCCGGTTACGTGGCGGCCCAGGGTGAGCAGGCAGACGTTGTGGTGTTCAACACCTGCGCGGTCCGTGAGAATGCGGACAACAAGCTCTACGGCAACCTGGGCATGCTGGCCCCGGTGAAGGCGGCCAACCCGGGGATGCAGATCGCGGTGGGCGGCTGCCTGGCGCAAAAGGACCGCGAGGCCATCCTGAAGAAGGCCCCTTGGGTGGATGCCGTGTTCGGTACCCACAATGTCGGAGCGCTTCCGGCGTTGCTGGACCGGGCCCGGCACAACAACGAGGCCCAGTTGGAGATCCTCGAATCCCTCGATGTTTTCCCCTCCACGTTGCCCACTAAGCGGGACTCGGTCTACTCCGGATGGGTCTCCATCTCTGTCGGCTGCAACAACACCTGCACGTTCTGTATCGTCCCGGCCCTGCGCGGCAAGGAAAAAGACCGCCGCCCCGGCGAGATCCTGGCCGAAATCCAGGCGCTTGTGGACGATGGGGCGATTGAAGTCACCCTCCTCGGGCAGAACGTCAACTCCTATGGCGTGGAGTTCGGCGACAGGCAGGCCTTCTCGAAGCTGCTGCGCGCCTGCGGGGAAATTGAAGGCCTGGAGAGGGTTCGGTTCACCAGCCCCCACCCGGCCGCATTCACGGACGATGTCATTGATGCGATGGCCGAGACTCCCAACGTCATGCCGCAGCTGCACATGCCGCTGCAGTCCGGATCGGACAAGGTCCTGAAAGACATGAAGCGCTCCTACCGGTCCACCAAGTTCCTGGGCATCCTGGACAAGGTCCGTGAAAAAATTCCGCATGCCGCCATTTCCACCGATATCATCGTGGGTTTCCCCGGTGAGACGGAGGAGGACTTCCAGGCCACCCTCGATGTGGTGGAGAAATCGCGCTTCGCTACCGCCTTCACATTCCAGTATTCCAAGCGGCCGGGCACTCCTGCCGCGGACCTGCCCGATCAGCTGCCCAAGGCCGTAGTCCAGGAGCGCTTCGAACGCCTGACCGCCTTGCAGGACCGGATTGCCGCCGAAGAAAACGCGAAGCAGCTGGGCCGGCGTGTGGAGGTCATGGTCACTGCCCAATCCGGGCGGAAGTCTGAAGAGACCCACCGGCTCTCCGGCCGGTCGCGGGACCAGCGGCTGGTGCACTTCTCGGTTCCCGAAGGTGCCGAGTCGCCGCGCCCCGGTGACCTGGTCACGGTCACGGTGACGGAAGCCGCCGCCTTCCACCTGGTAGCGGACCCTGCATTGCAGGACTACAGCCTGCGCCGGTCGCGTGCCGGGGATGCCTGGGACAGGTCGCAGGCCGATTCGTGCGGCGCTCCGGCACCAGGCGCCGCAGGTGGCGCGGAAGGTGGCGCGGGCGCAGGCCGGACCGGGGTCTCGCTCGGCATGCCTACGCTGCCGGTCCGGAGCCGCTGACCGGTGGCCGAACCTCCGGTCGTCGCGGTAGTCGGTCCCACTGGCTCAGGTAAATCCGATCTTGCGGTCAGCCTTGCACTCGAGCTGGACGGTGAGGTGATCAATGCCGATGCCATGCAGTTCTACCGGGGCATGGACATCGGTACCGCCAAGATCACCCCGGCCGAACGGCGCGGCGTACCCCACCACCTCCTGGACACCCTGGACGTCACCGAGGAAGCCAGCGTTTCTGACTTCCAGCAGCATGCCAGGGAGGTCATCAGGGGCATCCACGCCCGCGGCAAGCGGGCCATCCTGGCTGGCGGATCCGGCCTCTACGTCCGGGCAGCCCTGGACGTGCTGGAGTTCCCGGGCACAGACCCCGATCTTCGGCGCCAGCTTGAGGCCGAGCTCGCGGAGGTCGGTCAGGAGGCTCTCTTGACCCGGCTCCGGGATGTGGATCCGGTTACCGCCGGCCGGGTCAACGATGCCCGGCGCATCGTCAGGGCCCTCGAGGTTCACCAGCTCACCGGCAGGCCGTTCAGTTCCTTCATGCCCCAGCGCGAGTATTTCCAGCCTGCTGTGCAGATCGGGCTGGCCGTGGACCGCGACGTACTGCGTGAACGGCTGGCATTGCGGGTCCACCGGATGATGGACCAAGGCTTGCTGGAGGAAGTCCGCCAGCTGGACGCCGCTGGGCTGCGTGGCGGCAAAACCGCGCAGCGGGCCCTGGGCTATGCCCAGTTCCTGAAGGTGCTCGACGGCGTCTCAACCGTCGCGGAGGCAACCGAGGACACCATCGTGGCCACCCGGCAATTCGCCCGGCGCCAGCTCACCTGGTTCCGTGCGGATCCCCGCATCAGCTGGCTGGACTGGCAGGCGCCGCACCTCGTTGCCCAGGCCGCTGCGCTATGTAACTGACGCGGCAGCGACCTTGTCGCATTCCCACAAAGTGTCCGCCGCCGTCGGCCGTTTTAGCCGAATAATGCCAGGCCGGTAACCTAGGAACATGGACGCAACCCCCGCAGAGACCACCGAGCCCGCCTACCGTTCGCTGGGCGGTCTCCGCTTCTCCAAGGGCCACGGCACGGGCAACGACTTTGTGCTGATCGCCGATCCTGACGGCGTCCACACCATCGACGCCGGGCAGGTAGCCGTCCTGTGCGACCGGCACCGCGGCATCGGCGGGGACGGCCTGATCAGGGCCGTTCCGTCGCGCTACTTGTCCGAAGGCCGCGAACTGCTGCAAACCAGCCCCGAAGCGGAATGGTTCATGGACTACCGCAACGGGGACGGGTCCCTCTCGGAGATGTGCGGCAACGGTGTCCGCGTTTTTGTGCACTTCCTGCGTGCTGAAGGCCTGGTTGACCTGCCCGACGGCGGATCGCTTACCATCGGAACGCGTGGGGGTCCCAAGACGGTCGTCCGGACAGGCGACAGCTACGCGGTGGACATGGGGCCGTGGGCGTTCATCTTCCCCGGGGAAGCAACGGCCAAGGCCGTGGATTCCCTCGTGACCGCGGACGGCCTGGAAGTTCCCAGGCCTGCGCTGTCCGTCAGCATGGGAAATCCACACACTGTGGTGGCCCTCGCGGAACTGTCCGAGCTGGAAGCCACCAGGCTTTTCACCGCCCCGCTGGTGGATCCCGTGCCCGCTAACGGCACCAACGTCGAATTTGTAGTGCCCGCCGAACCGCTGGTCCACAACGGCGTCGGCACCGTCACCATGCGTGTCCACGAACGGGGCGTCGGCGAGACGCAGTCCTGCGGCACCGGCGCCTGCGCCGCAGCGGTGGCCACCAGGCACTGGGCAGGGGCCGAGGCGCCGGACTCCTGGCTGGTTAACGTGCCGGGCGGGGTAGTCGGGGTCAAGTTCTTCGCCGGGGCCGCAGGCCACGAGCACGTCGAACTGAGCGGCCCTGCCGTGATTGTGGCTAGCGGGACGCTTTCCTGACCCGGAGGATCCGGAAGGACTTTGCGGTGCTTTCCCTGGAGACGGTGAACGAGCCATCCAGCTCAGCGGACAGCCAGCGCTGAAGCGAGTCGGAACCAAGGTTCTTCTGCACCACCAGCCACGCTGAGCCGCCGGGGGCCAGCCGGGGGAGCCACAGCATGAGCAGGCTGTGCAGTTCGTCCTTGCCGATCCGGATAGGCGGATTGGACCAGATGGTATCGAAGCGCAGGCCGGGGTCCACCGCGTCAGGGGTGCTGGCCACCACGTTCCCCAGCCCCAGCAGGGCCGCGTTTTCGTTGGTCAGCGTGATGCAGCGTTCATTGACGTCCACCGCGTAGACCCGAGCATGGGGAGCCCGCAGGGCGAGGGTCAGGGCGATGGGCCCCCAGCCACAGCCGATGTCCAGAAGGTTGCCGGTGGGTGAAGGTGCCGGGGCTTCAGCAAGGAGGACCGCTGTTCCCTTGTCGATGCCGTCGGGGCTGAAGATCCCCGCGGAGGTCTGCAGCGTGCGCGTGGCGCCGGCCAGTTCCACCGTGAGGGGCTTGCGGGTGAACGGCCCGGCGGGCGATGCGCTGAAATAGTGTGCGGACTCCATAACTGGCCAGATTAGTTGGCCGTGCAGGACAAAGCGAAACGGGCAACGCGAAATCAAAGCGCCCGGTTCTGCTAATCTTGAACCCATGTCCTTGATCTTCGAGTAGCCGGCCCGGGCCCGTGTATTCCACGCCGCCCGTCCCGTAGCCCGTGCCCCACAGCGATGCAGGTAATCAGCCTTCCGTCTGTGCGACACAGGGCAGGTCGTCAGCACCTGTCCTGCCCCAGGGCCAGACTCGAGTGATCAGCCCCCGCCGGTCCCTTTTCTGAGCTTGCCTGCGCCACTTCCATCACTCCATGCATCAGCAGTGATGCCACCCACCCTGCGCGACGCCGCTTTGAACGGAACGCAGGGCAGACCAGGAGGCCAGGATGACTGCAAGCCGTCAGCCCAGCGCGAATACTTCACCAGACACCAATAAACGGCACTATTCTGAAATTGCCCACCCTTCAAAGGAGAACATGACCAGCCAGCCCAACACCGGTTCCGATCCAGCAGCCCAGGACATGAGTCCCGAGGAAATCCAAGCTGTCATCGACCGGATTCTCGCCAAGGATGTCCCGGCCCGGAACGTCAAGGCCACCGACGGCGAGAAGGCCGTGCTTGGCAGGGCACAGGCCATTTCCCGCCAGGAAGACGAACACACAAGCTACGACGGCGACCAGCAGGACCTCGACGAACGCCGGGCCCTGCGCCGCGTGGCCGGCCTCTCCACCGAACTCGAAGACGTCACCGAAGTCGAATACCGGCAGTTGCGGCTCGAGCGGGTGGTGCTGGCAGGGCTCTGGTCCGAGGGCACCCTCGCGGACGCTGAGAACTCCCTCCGGGAGCTCGCAGCCCTCGCCGAGACGGCAGGCTCGGAAGTCCTGGACGGGTTGGTGCAGCGCCGTGCCAAGCCGGACCCGGGCACATTCCTTGGCTCCGGCAAGGCACAGGAGCTCAAGGAAATCGTCATGGCTACCGGCGCGGACACCGTGGTGGTCGATGCCGAACTGGCGCCGTCCCAGCGCCGTAGCCTCGAGGACATCGTCAAGGTCAAGGTCATTGACCGCACGGCCCTGATCCTGGACATCTTCGCCCAGCACGCCAAGAGCCGTGAAGGCAAGGCCCAGGTAGAACTGGCGCAGCTTGAATACCTGCTGCCACGCCTGCGTGGCTGGGGTGAATCGATGTCCCGCCAGGCCGGTGGCCAGGTGGGTGGCGCCGGCGCCGGCATGGGTTCGCGTGGACCCGGCGAGACGAAGATCGAATTGGACCGCCGCCGGATCCGTACGCGCATGGCCAAGCTGCGGCGGGAGATCGCCGCGATGAAGCCGGCACGGGAGACCAAGCGGGCCAACCGCCGTCGTAATTCAGTGCCGTCTGTGGCAATCGCAGGGTACACGAACGCCGGAAAGTCCTCCCTGCTCAACCGGCTTACCGACGCCGGTGTGCTGGTGGAGAACGCCCTGTTCGCCACCCTGGATCCCACTGTTCGCAAAGCAGAGACCTCCGACGGGCTGGGCTACACGCTGGCCGATACCGTGGGATTCGTCCGGTCCCTGCCTACCCAGTTGGTGGAAGCGTTCCGCTCCACGTTGGAGGAAGTGGCTGACTCCGATCTGATCCTGCACGTGGTGGATGTTTCGCATCCGGACCCAGAAGGCCAGATCGCTGCCGTCCGCAAGGTGTTCAGCGAAGTGGACGCCCGCAACGTGCCCGAGATCATCGTCCTTAACAAGGCCGACGCCGCCGACCCGTTTGTGGTGGAGCGCCTCAAGCAGCGGGAGCCCCGCCACGTGGTGGTGTCCGCCCGGACCGGCCAGGGGATTGCCGAACTCCTCAAGGCCATCAGCGACGGCATTCCGCGGCCCAGCGTCAAACTTGAGCTGCTGATCCCGTACGACCGTGGCGACCTCATCAGCAAGCTGCACGAGACCGATGCCGAGATCCTCAGCCTGGATCACGGCGAACACGGCACACGCGTTGTGGTCATGGTCCGGGAGGGCCTGGCGGCTGAACTGGAACCCTTCGTCAGCAATGACTGACCTGGTGGCAGGGGAGATTTCCGATACGGCCGGCGAGCAGTTCGTCCTTGAACTGCTCGACCGTGCCGTCGCCGGGATGGGCGGCCAAAGCCGGGCCGGTCAGCACGAAATGGCGCGGCAGGTGGCGAAGGCCATCGAAACCGGCGATCATCTCCTGGTCCAGGCCGGCACCGGCACCGGCAAGTCCCTCGCTTACCTGATCCCGCTCATCGCGCATTCCCTCGTGAGCGACAAGCCCACCCTCGTTTCCACTGCCACCCTTGCCCTGCAGACCCAGATTGTGGGCAGGGACCTTCCCCGGCTGCTGAAAACCATTACCCCTGCCCTGGACCGCCCCGTCAAGGTGGCCCTGGTCAAGGGCCGCTCAAACTATGTGTGCCGGCACAAGCTCGAAGGTGGGTTCCCCTCCGAGGAACCCGCCGAGGGCCAACTCTTTTCCCTCGGCGAAGACACCAGCGTCCCGCACTTCGCCGCCGCCCTCGGCGGCCCGTCCTCGCAGCTGGGCAAGGAAGTGGTCCGGCTGCGCGAATGGGCGGAAAAGACCGCCACCGGAGACCGTGACGAGCTCCTTCCCGGCGTCACCGACCGCGCCTGGCGACAGGTCTCTGTGACGTCGATGGAATGCTTGGGCGCGCAGAAGTGCCCGATGGCGGCCGAGTGCTTCAGCGAACTGGCACGCCACGATGCGGCCGAAGCCGACGTCGTGGTCACCAACCATGCCATGCTGGCAGTCAGCGCCTTTGAGGGCCTGGCCGTGCTGCCGGAATATGACGTGGTGGTAGTGGACGAGGCCCACGAACTCCAGGACAGGGTCACGGGTGCGGTCTCCGGTCAGCTTTCCGTGGCCATGGTCCACGCGGCGGCGGCGGGCGCCCGTAAACATACCGCCATCACTGTTGATGCCCTTAATGCGGCCGCCGCCAACCTCGAACTCGCCCTGGCCGGGGTTCCGAACGGGCTGCTGCCCAACGGGCTCAATGACGAACAGTTGGACTGCGTGGATCAGTTGCGGGAGGCCTGCCGGGCTGCCCTTTCAGATTCCAAGGGGGACGGCAGCCAAACGGCCGACGGCGGGCGGCAGCTTGCCCGCTCGCGGCTGATGCTGATCCTTGAACTGTGCGAACGCCTCATCGTGGCCCGCGAGAACCGCGAAGTGGTGTGGTTTTCCCGGGCCAACTCCTTCGACCCGCAGCAGGGCTACTCGCAACCCGACGAGACAGCCCCCCCGCTGATCAACATCGCGCCGCTCAGTGTTGCCGGCAAGTTGCGTGAGGGGTTGTTCGCCGGCCACACCGTGGTGCTGACTTCGGCAACCCTGGCTATCGGCTCAGCGTTTGAACCGGCCGCCGGAGGACTGGGGCTCGTAGGGGAGGGCGCGCCGAGTTGGACCGGCATTGATGTCGGCTCGCCGTTCGACTACCCCAAGCAGGGAATCCTCTATGTGGCCGGCCACCTGCCCAAGCCTGGGCGCGGTGCGTCACCGGCGGCGCTGGACGAACTGGAGGCACTGATCCGTGCTTCCGGCGGCGGTGCATTGTGCCTCTTCTCATCCCGCCGTGCAGCGGAAGAGGCGGCTGAGGCGATGCGCCCCCGGCTCGGGCTCAGCATTCTTTGCCAGGGGGACTCCACCATGACGGCGCTCGTGAAGCAGTTCGCCGACGAATCCGATACCTGCCTGTTCGGCACCATGTCGCTGTGGCAGGGTGTAGATGTTCCCGGCGGGTCGTGCCGGCTGGTGGTGATTGACCGCATTCCGTTCCCGCGGCCCGATGATCCGCTTATGACTGCCCGCTCCCGCGCCGTGGCGCAGGCAGGCGGTAACGGCTTCATGGCGGTCTCAGCTACGCACGCGGCCATCCGCCTGGCCCAGGGGGCAGGCCGGCTGATCCGCTCGACGGGGGACAAGGGGGTGGTGGCCGTACTCGATTCACGTCTTGCCACGGAGCGTTACGCCGGTTTCCTTCGCGCTGCGCTTCCGCCCTTCTGGCCCACTACGGACCGCAAGACAGCATTTGCCGCCCTTGAAAGGCTGGCCGGGAAAGGCGCCTGAGAGCGCGATAGCGGCGCCCGGAATAAGGGCGTCCGGACCCTGCCGCGAGCGGTTCTGAAGCGACCGGTTCTACAGCGACCGCAGGACCGAGACGACTTTACCCATGATCGTGGCGTGATCCCCGAGGATCGGCTCGTACTGGGTGTTCTGGGGCAACAGCCATGTGTGGCCATCGCGCTGGCGGAACGTCTTGACAGTGGCTTCGTCGTCCAGCAGGGCCGCAACGATGTCCCCATTGGCGGCGTCTGCCTGCCGGCGGACCACTACCCAGTCGCCGTCGCAGATGGCGGCGTCCACCATGGAGTCGCCGGCCACGCGAAGCATAAAGAGTTCACCCTGACCCACAAGCTGGCGGGGCAGCGGCATCACGTCCTCCACCACCTGGTCGGCCAGGATCGGTCCACCCGCCGCGATGCGCCCAACCAGCGGCACCATGGCAGTGTCCATGGCGGTGGGCAGTTCGGTGACAGCACCGCCGACGCTGTGCAGGACTGCCGGCTTTGCCGAGGTGCCGTTCTTGCCGGTTCCGCCGTCCAGCGTCAGAGGCATCAGAACTTCCATGGCCCGGGGCCGCTTCGGGTCCCGGCGGAGGTAGCCCAGCTTTTCCAGCTGGGAGAGCTGGTGGGTGACGCTCGAAAGACTGGCCAGGCCCACAGTGTCTCCGATTTCCCGCATGGAGGGCGGGTAGCCGTTGTCATTGACGGAACGCTGGATGGTTTCAAGGATCTTCTTCTGACGGGCAGTGAGCCCCTTGGGGGTCCTCTGGGGCTGGCGGCCCTGCGGAGTCGCCTTGCCCTCGGCGGCTGGTGCTGCCATGTTCGCCAATGCCTTTCGGTTGCCCCGGTTCCGGTCCGGCCGTTAGTTGCCGGAATGCCCGGGCTGCTTTGAATGTCAGACCCTGCTGATCAACTACACAAGTGGCTGATCTTTGATCCAAACGTAGGCCAGCCACATGGCTTTTTCAAACATTTGTTCTAGCGAGTCTCGACAATGTTCGTTGATAAGTGCTAAAACTGAGAAAGCAAAGTTCGAATATGTGTTCTACTCATTGCCGGCGGATTCGAATATCCGCTACATGCGGAGGCCTGAGCCTTAGCGCATTGGCAACGTGGAGGCCACGCCGGGCAGCACAGTATGGTCCAGGAGGGCTCATCTCATGTCAGCTATATCTGCTTCACAGGATTCCCGTCCGCAGTTCGTTTCCGTCGAGCACCTGACGTCCCAGCAGCGCAAGGAATCCCTGCCGCCGCTCCGGCTCACCCGCAGGGGCAGGGTAGTCCTCATCGGCATCCCGTTGGTGCTCCTTGCTGCGGTCCTTCTCTCACTGGTTGGTTTTCTGACCTCTCCGGCAAAGGCGGCGGATTCAGCAGCTGGTCTGTCCGTCACCCCCACCATCACGGTGACGGTCCAGCCGGGGCAGTCCCTCTGGGCCATTGCGGGCACAGCAGCACCCCAGCGCGACGCCCGGGATGTCATTGCGGACATCGTTCAGCTGAACAACCTCACGGGCGGTGGGGTGGTGCCCGGCCAGCAGCTTTTCGTTCCCAGCCGTTAGCCGCAGGGAGGGGCCGGTGGAAGCACGGGATTCGTCCACCGGCGCCCGTCACATTTTCCGGCGGTCTGCTTCGGAACTAAACTGTTCAGGTGAATGACCAGCTAGAGCGTCTGAACCGACTTCCCCTCCGGACCAACCTTCGCGGACTTACCCCCTACGGTGCCCCGCAGTTGGATGTTCCCATCCTGCTGAACGTCAATGAGAATACGCATGGCGTTCCGGCGGACGTGCAGGCCGCCATCGCAGCAGCTGTAACGGAAGCCGCAGTTGGGCTCAACCGCTACCCGGACCGTGAGTTCACCGAGCTCCGGGAAGCGCTGGCCGAATACCTTGGCCACGGACTGGATGCCACGAACATCTGGGCCGCCAATGGATCCAACGAGGTCCTCCAACAGATCCTGCAGGCATTTGGCGGGCCAGGTCGTAAGGCCCTCGGGTTCCCGCCCACGTACTCCATGTACCCCTTGCTGGCCAGCGGCACCGACACCGACTACATCGTGGGTCAGCGCGCTGAAGGGTACGGCCTGAGCGCGGAATCAGCCGCATTGCAGGTCAAGGAGCTGCAGCCGAACATAGTCTTCCTCTGCTCGCCCAACAACCCCACCGGGACCGGCCTCGGCCTTGACGTGGTGGAGGCCGTGTACGCGGCCGGCGAGGCCAGCAAGACCATTGTGATTGTGGACGAGGCGTACCACGAGTTCGCGCATGATGGAACGCCCAGCGCCCTGACGCTGCTGCCAGGCAGGGAGCGCCTGATCGTTTCCCGCACCATGAGCAAGGCGTTTGCCCTTGCGGGGGCGCGTCTCGGCTACATGGCGGCCGCGCCGGAGGTGACGGATGCCCTCCGCCTGGTCAGGTTGCCTTACCACCTCTCCGCGATCACCCAGGCCACCGCCCTGGCCGCCCTCCAGCACCGGACTGCCCTGATGGCAGACGTCCAGGACATCAAGGAGCAGCGGGACCGCATAGTCACTGAACTGACCCGGATGGGCCTCAAGCCGGCGGCCTCTGATTCGAACTATGTCTTCTTCGGCGGCCTGGAAAGCCCGCGCGAGGTGTGGCAGCAATTGCTGGATGCTGGCGTCCTGATTCGGGACGTCGGGATCCCCGGCCACCTGCGGGTCACGGCCGGAACTGAGAGTGAAACCACAGCCTTCCTGACCTCCCTGGAAGGCATCCTGGCCAGCCAGGCGAAGCTCCCCGCCTAGACTTGAAGTACCGGCGCTCCAGTGCGCCCCACCACTCCTGCGTTAAAGGACCAGATAATCATGAGTTCCACCGGATCGAATGCTGCCGAGCCCCGGACCGCACGCATGGAGCGTGCCACCAGCGAATCGTCAGTGCTTGTGGAGATCAACCTCGACGGAACAGGCGTATCGGACATCGACACGTCCGTCCCGTTCTACGACCACATGCTGACGGCGCTGTGCAAGCACTCGCTTATTGACATGACGGTCAAGGCCACCGGTGACACCCACATTGACGTCCACCACACGGTGGAAGACGTCGCCATTACCTTCGGCGAGGTCCTGCGCTCCGCGCTGGGCAACAAGGCCGGCATCCGCAGGTTCGGGGAGGCCACTGTGCCCCTCGACGAGGCCCTTGCGAACGCCGTCGTGGATGTCTCGGGGCGCCCGTACCTCGTCCACGGCGGTGAGCCTGCCGGGCAGGAGTATCACCTGATTGGCGGCCACTTCACCGGATCGCTGACCCGTCACGTTTTCGAGGCCATCACGCTGCACGCGGGCATCTGCCTGCACATGACCGTCATTGCCGGCCGCGACCCGCACCACATCGTGGAAGCGCAGTTCAAAGCCTTCGCCCGCGCCCTGCGCGCCGCCGTCGAACCCGACCCCCGGGTTGAGGGGATTCCGTCCACGAAGGGTGCCTTGTGACCGGCCAGATCCTTCGTGATGGCGCTGTCATCGATCCCGCTACGGGTAAGAAGCCGGTGTCGCCCCAAGGCAAACCCACGGTCACCGTTCTGGACTACGGGTCAGGCAACGTCCGCTCAGCGGTACGCGCCCTCGAACGGGCCGGTGCAGAGGTCATCCTGAGCGCCAAGCCTGAGGATGTTCTCAATGCCGACGGGCTGGTGGTGCCTGGCGTGGGTGCCTTTGAAACGGTGATGCGCGAGCTCAAAGCCGTGGACGGCATCCGGCTGATTGGCCGGCGGGTGGCCGGCGGGCGTCCGGTGCTGGCCATCTGCGTGGGCCTGCAAGTGATGTTCGAAGCCGGGGTTGAGCACGGGACCGAGGCCGAAGGCATGGGGGAGTGGCCCGGCAAGGTGGAGCTGCTCCCTGCGGAGGTTGTGCCGCACATGGGCTGGAACACCGTGGAGGTGCCGGAAGGCTCAAAGCTATTCGCCGGCGTTGAGAACGAGCGGTTCTACTTCGTCCACTCCTACGGCGTCCAGGACTGGAACTTCGATGTAATCCAGCCCCGGATGACTGCGCCGCTAGTGACGTGGTCCGAGCACGGCGCCCGCTTCGTCGCCGCGGTGGAGAACGGACCGCTCTGCGCCACCCAGTTCCACCCGGAAAAGTCCGGCGATGCCGGGGCACGGCTGCTGCGCAACTGGGTGGACGGCCTTCGCAAGCCGGCCACCACGGATGCGGCCTAAATGTGGTCCATCGTCCTGATGGGCCTGGCGGGCCTCCTGATGGGCGGAGCATTGTCCTTCAGGCAGCAGCGCAAACCGCTGTGGACGCAGATCAGCTTCTACGTCCTGGCGGGAATGTCGCTGTTGGCGGCCTACCTGCTGACGCTTCCCGGCAACTAGTCGCCCGCCACACCACCGGATTCTGTAGCACCACACTTCGCTCCCATAGCATCAGAATATTGAAGAGGATTTGAGATGACCACCGCAACCGACCTGCCGGTTCTTGAACTGCTGCCCGCCGTCGACGTCGTAAACGGCCAGGCCGTTCGGCTGGTCCAGGGGGAGGCCGGCAGCGAGACGAGCTACGGCACGCCGCTGGAGGCGGCCCTCAACTGGCAACAGCAGGGTGCCGAGTGGGTGCACCTGGTGGACCTCGACGCTGCCTTCGGCCGTGGTTCCAACGCCGAACTGCTCCGCGAAGTCGTGGGCCGGTTGGACATCAAGGTGGAGCTCTCCGGCGGGCTCCGGGACGACGAGTCCCTCGAGGCGGCACTTGACCTGGGCGTGGCCCGCGTCAACCTTGGGACTGCGGCGCTGGAGAACCCGGAATGGACCCGCAAGGCCATCGAACGCTTCGGCGACAAGATCGCCGTCGGCCTTGACGTCCGTGGCACGACGCTCGCGGGCCGCGGCTGGACCAAGGAAGGCGGCGACCTCTGGGAGGTTTTGGGCCGCCTGGAAGACGCCGGCTGCTCCCGGTACGTTGTCACCGACGTCACCAAGGACGGCACCCTGCAGGGGCCCAACGTGGAACTGCTGCGTCAGATGGTGGAGAAGACCGGCAAGCCGGTGGTGGCCTCGGGCGGTATCTCCAGCCTCGACGACCTTAAAGTGCTCCGGTCTCTGGTGCCCCTGGGCGTGGAGGGCGCAATTGTCGGTAAGGCGCTCTACGCGGGTGCCTTTACCCTGCCGGAAGCCCTCGACGTCGCCGGCCGCCGCTAGCCGGTTCCCGTGGACAGCACGCACAATTCAGGAGCGGCAGGCGGGACTCCTGTCCAGCGCCACCTCCCCGGACACATCGCGGCAGCCCTGGCCGGTGCGGGTGGCCCGACCGACTCGGCGGGGAGGCCCTGGGAAGGCCGGAGCCTGGCCGGGGACGACGCCAGGATCCACAACTTCGAGGACGACGACGGGACAGCCGATGCCGGTTACCTCGCCGCCGTGAAGGCGCTGGTCGGCGGCAGCAGTGACGAAGGGGCCGTGGTGGCATCGCTCGCCACTGCCCGTGTCTTCATCCCCATCATCGCCCAGCTCGGCGCCGAAGCGGAGGGCGTGGACGGGCTGACGGCAGATAAGCAGGCCGACATGGCGCTGGTCACCCTCAAGGCCGCAGACGGCCGGACAGCCATGCCTGTGTTCACGTCCGCGGGCAACCTCGCCGCCTGGCACCCTGACGCTCGGCCCGTGGCCGTGTACGCGGCCCGCGCCGCGCTATCAGCCGTGGCCGAAGGGGCCGAACTGCTCGTCCTTGACCCCGGCTCGGACGTTACCTTCGTGGTCCGTCGGCCCGCCGTATGGGCGCTGGCACAGCAACAGGAGTGGATTCCCTCTTACACCGATGCCGTGCTGGCAGCCGAAATGGCCGCCGCAGCAGCTGCCTTCCCGGCCGTCCGTAACATCGAGCTGCTGCCGGGCTCGGGAGTTGCAGCGGTGACCGGTGGTGGTGCCATGCTCCCGGGGGGCGGCGCCGGACCCGAACTGCAGGTGGTGCTCTACCTCGAGGACGGCCTTGATGCCGCCGGGGTGCAGGAGCTCGTCGCCGGACTCCAAGCTGCCTGGTCCCGGAATGTATTGTTTGGGGAGCGGGTCGATTCGATGGAAATTAAGTTGCGGCGCGCGGTTCACTAGCTGACGGTCAGCGGGGAGACCCCTCGGGCTGACCGTGCCAGACCCAAAGGATTATCCGTGAATTTCGCTCTCTACCGGGAGTTGCTCGCCGTCGAGCCGATCAGACGGCTCCTGCTTGTGGGTATGGTTGCCCGCATTCCACACTCTGCCGCAGGCGTCCTGCTGACCTTGCACATTGTCCTCACCCTGGACAAAGGCTACGCCGCCGCCGGCGCAGCAGCAGCGATCATGACCATTGGCATCGCCGTGGGAGCGCCATGGCGCGGGCGGCGTGTTGACACGGTTGGGCTGCGCAGGGCCCTGATCCCGTCAGTGATTTCCGAAACCGTCATCTGGTCCGTGGTGCCGCACGTCAGTTATGAACTCCTGTTGCCGTTGGTGTTCATCGGTGGCCTGCTGACCCTGCCGATCTTCAGCGTCATCCGTCAGTCCTTGGGCGTGCTGGCCGACGGGACCCAGCGGCGGACCGCTTTCGCCCTGGACTCGATCACCACAGAGGTGGTGTTCATGGTCGGACCCGCGGCGGGCGCCGTCGTCGCCACCAGCGGCTTCACCGTGCTGGGTCTTACCGTGGTGGGCTTGTCCACGTCCCTGGCAGGTCTGTTCCTGATGTGGTTCAATCCGCCCACGCGCAGCTCTGCTCAGACCGAGGACGCCGGGACGGATCAGCAGCACGCGGCGGAAGCGGCAGTGGTGTCCACGGCACCGGTCCACGTCCAGGAGGCGGCGGCCGATCTTGTGCCGGCCGGCGTGGAAACCGCCCGCGCCGGGCAGCCCGGCCTGCGGGGCAAGGTCGCCCACAATTTTGCCTGGTTCACTGCCGCCGTCGCAGCGGTCTTTGCGGTTGCGGCTGGAGCTGGAATGGTGCTCAGCGGCACCGACGTCGGAATTGTTGCGGCCCTGGAAACCGGCGGGCACCAAAGCGAAATCGGCATCGTATTCCTCTTTTGGTGCGCCGCGTCCGTGATCGGCGGGCTGGTCTACGGGGCCATGCACCGGCCGGTGTCGCCCATCCTCCTGCTCCTCGGCATGGCGGCCCTGACCATCCCGATGGGCTTCGCGCACGATACCTGGACCCTGGCGTTTGTTTCGATCCTTCCGGGACTGATGTGCGCACCCGTGCTCTCGGCAGCTTCCGAAAAGGTGGCGGAGCTGGTGGCCGAGGACCGTCGCGGCGAGGCGATGGGCTGGTACGGCTCGGCCTTGACCGCCGGTGTTGCGCTGGGCGCGCCGCTCGCCGGAATCTTCATCGACGGGTCGGGACCGTCCGGGGGGTTTGTTGCGGTGGGCGTGGCCGGAGTCCTGCTTTGCCTGGTGGGGCTGCTGCTCCAGGCGCTGCGGCGCCGCCGGGTGGGCGGCTGACGCTTCCGGAACCAACGACGGCGGCGGGCGGACCACCGTGGTCCGCCC